>JAIXTO010000065.1 GCA_027483885.1 Rhizobiaceae bacterium | reverse complement strand
CTATGACTTTGGCGACGACTGGCGGCATTCGATCACTGTCGAGGCCGTCATGGACGCCGATCCAGCAGTCGAATATCCGCGCTTCGTCGACGGCGACCGGCGCGCGCCGCCGGAAGATGTTGGCGGCTTGCCCGGCTTCGAGGACTTCGTCAACGCAATGGCAAAACCTCGACATGCGCAACACCGCGAAGTCGTGGAATGGTACGGGGGCCGCTTCGAGCCGAATGATATTGGCGTCGATACGATCAATGATCGGATAGCCAAACTCGCGCGCCGCCGAACCCTCGGAAAAGCTGGCTTCGCAAAAAGCCAGAACAAACGCCAATGACCGGATGATGAAGACCCATCCGCGGCCTACGCCGGATGCTTACTTTTCTGCCAACCAGTCTCCCACTGTTCATTTGTTCGTATTGGGCCGCTACCATGCATACTTTAGCGGCTTCGACGATCACGACAGCAGAGCGGTCTGGTCTGACTGGTCACATTTTAGACAAGCTAGGCTTTCAGCACCCCGCCGATCAATAGCGCAATTTTTCTCTGACCTGCGGGCGGGTATAAATCAATCGCGAGGCAATGCGAAAGGCGAAAGCACGATGTTTCCCGTTGGGGACCTCGCTCTAATTATAAACCCTCTTTCAGAACCTACCGATGATCCCAGCTAAGTGGAGATAGGGAAGTGGATGGGATTTAATGCTGAAGGACTAGCCGAAGTGTATGGTTGTTCAATGTGACGCCGCTATAGGCACCGACAACGTCATCACAAAAATTTCAAGATGCATAACCAAGGCCAATTCTCGTTACGCTCGTTCCGACTTTTTGAATAAAATTAAGAGCGTACTCATAGCGAAGTTTCGCAACAACCCTTGCTGACTTCTCTCGTTCAACATCGAGTATATCAGGTGTCAGCTTCGGAACAGTCAGCATCAGCTGACCAGAATCTATCAGGCCGCATTTTTCAGCGACAAAGGTACGCCAAGTAACTTTTCCATTCTGAAAAGGATTTGTTTCCGTCATTTTTTGGATGCCAAAACATTCAACCTTTCCTGGCTCTATCTCAACGAAGCAGAACAGGCCACTATTAATATGATCGTTAGTGATTTTCTCAAACTCATTCCCCGCGCGCTCTAAGCGTAGCGCCGTGAATGGGCGTAATTTAGCACTTGAACCTACAAATGCAGTCGTGTTTTGTCCCAATTGCAGATCACAAGCAGGTGTGGCACACACCCACCAATCACCATCAAGCTCAAATATGTGACCACTATCAAGCTGCTCACACCCAGGCTTCAAACTCAGGGTCGACACATAGCTATTGTAATGTGCGCGAGCTTTACTGTGCTCCTTTTCGTCAGTCAGAGATAGACCGTAGTGCGCCTCAAAATCCGCACCTAGCTTTCCGTCGGCTTCTCGGATTTTTTCCGCAAACACAATAACTGCATCCTCGACCACCGATGTAAGAGCTTCGCCCTTTCCGGTAATGTGAGATTTGAGTTTTGCCAATCGCACTCGCTTATTGTCGTCTTCGGACATATCGTCACGGCCAGGCGCCTTGAGATCTTTATAGAAATAAGCAAATGCGTGCATCTTTGAGAGAGTTCGATCCTCTGCCACCACTCCAGCAGAGCTCAATTCGTGCCGATATTTCGCGGAAATCAAACGAGAAGGAGTTGGCTCCCAGTCCTCAATAGCTTTTTGAAGTTCACCGAGTATGTCAGCTGTATTCTTCTTGATAAAAGCTACGAATCCCCGAGCTGTCCGTAACCAGACACGAGTTCCCTCGGCCTTCCACTTGATTCCCTCAAAGTGCTCTTCGCCCGCGACATTAGAGAACTTGTTCTTTTCAAACTCTTTTATGGCCCAATAAAAGAAGTCTTTAAGTTCGCCACCTTTGAGTTGCAAATCTTTACCAGCTTCTGCGACCTTAGAAAACGGCCCCTTCAACTGCATAAACTCGCGCAACCAATCCCTGATGTTCGGATTTTGCCGACGCATGTTAAAGTATGCTGTGTTGGTAATCAGACCAATTATCTTTTTTCTGTCGAATTCACCATCTTGCTCTGCTTCACTTATCTTTTTTTCAAGCTTTTCTACGTTGTTCTTTTGATTTTCGTCAAATTTTGAGGTGCAGCTTGGCATAAAATCGAAAAGGCACTGATACAGAACCTCTAGAAGGTCCTTTTCATCTGTGTGGAGAGCTATCAAATTGAAATGGCGATTGGTGAGAACGGATCGCAAAATTTCACGTGCTTTCTGTCCACCTAAACCAGATTCTGCGCCTTCCAAGTTATAGTCGAGCACAAGCAGGTCGGACTGATGCAGATGGTCAGGCTCAACGACGCCTCCGCCAACAACTGCACCATCAGCGACTTCTGGTTGAGGATCATCAGGAGATGGTTGCCCGTCATAGATATCTATGACGAAACCCTTCTTTTTGTTCCGAAATTGTTTAATGACGCTAAGGGGACCGCTCCGATCATCAATCCAGTCTTTTTTTTGTTTTCGTGCAGTAAAAGTAGCATTTTGATCGGCAGCTTGAGCTTGGCCAGCAAAAATCTCCTCCCAGGTTGGATACTGATCGTCTACGATCAACACCGAACGTAGCGGGTCAATAAATGCCTCGCGCACCAAATCCGAAAAAGTCACCTCAACCAAAGCTTGCCCCCTTAAAATCGATCACAAAATTGGCACCGCCAAGCGGCCTGTCTTGTCTCTTCGTGGCATACTCAATGGTGTGTCCCCCAGCCATTAAGTTCACTCGACAAAGGTAAAGACCGATGCCGCGTCCGCCGCTAACCTTTCGCGTGAAAAATATTTTGAAGAGGCTTTCCTGATCTACTGGGTCGATTCCCGGCCCGTTATCAGAAATTACAATTCGTCCGCCCACGACGGACAACAGTATTTGAGGGTTGTCCGTACGGGAGTACACCAACCAGTAAATGCTGTTATTCACGAGATTGACGAAAACAGGCAGAAGCCTCGAAGGTTGCTCATCCACACCAAATGAGGCAAACTCCTCCGTGAATTTTAGGTCTATATGTCGTGACTTAAACGCGATTTCGAAGAAATCTTTAAGGTATTCGCCAATCTCTTTGCCAGTAATAAATCTTCTTGTCTGGGATCCGGATACTTTTAGAGGAGCTAAAAACTCAAGCTGCCGACTGATTGCCTCGAAGCCTGTTTCCACCAACGCGGTGCCGGCAATTTCACCAGCCGACTTAATCTGTCTTAGGCCTTCTCTAATCATGCGTTCGCTCGTGCTGAGCTCGTGACCCATGATTTCCACGGTCACGCCGAGCTGGGCCACCTGGTTTAACTTGTTGAGATCATCTCTCAGCTCGATGTTATCGAGCGTGCCCTGCCTTGCGATCAACTCTATGTTGATGTTTTCGCTCATCAACTCAAGCATATCTATATAAGACTGGAATATACCTTCATTCTCTTCGTCTAATTTGCGCTGAAGTTGCGCCATGTAATCAAGAACTGGATTAAGTTCCTGTCGACCAAATCTCACTTCTTCCACAAGTGGGCGCGCGATGTCATGGAATGCACGTGACCGTATTTCGAAGAGATTGCTTATTCTGTCGTGTTCATTTTTTTGAACTCGATCTATTGATTTCCTCCACGCATTAAGCCGCGCATGAAGTCGCCCTGCTAAACTCTGTAACTGCCGTTCGGCAATTTCATGAGGGCTCTTTGGCTTGATGCGCTCGACCGCTTCAGTCCGCTTTTCTGCTGCAATCGCTAGCTGTTCCTGAGCCCCCGCATAAAGACGCCGGAATTGTCGGTAATCATCCTCACTCGAACCAAGGCGGGCCGGAACGTAGGTTAGGCGGAGATCGCTCAACGCATTGTTCGCGGCATTGATGCGTTCTTCGACGGCATGGATCGTTGCCTCGTCAACGATTTGCAGCTCCGAGCTGAACGCTTTCACCTCTTCGAATAACTGATTCAGGCGAGGCAGGTTTTTTTCTAGATTTGCGCGGAATTTTTTGGCGTTTTTTTGTGCCAAGACTTTGCGCTCATCCTCCGCACGCTGCTTCTGATTCCGCAGCTGTATATCGGGCAATAGCTCTTTTCGCAGCTCAGATGCATGGCCAAAATATTCACGCGCCGTAGTTTTAAGGATATTAATTATCAAAACCTTGAGCGCTTTAGCCGAACGATTGTCAATAAATCCCTCACGTCCTGCTTTGTCGCGAAGGTTGGGGTTCAATTCTCGAGATATTGTGACGCGACCAAACATTCTCCGTTTATTCCAAAATTCGCGTCCCGCATGCCTGCTTCTTCTTTCCTCGATTTCGAAAAAATCGTTATCTGCTCGCCCGTAAGGGAGAACTCTGAGCCCATTTCTAAAAATCAGAAAGCCAGAATGTTGCTCGGCCAAACGATCGAAGTTAGCATACTGTTCGTCGGAGAGGGTGGAGCTCATTCTTTCCCGCTCGAATGTCGCTACATGTAAACCTACAGGTCCGACGAAGGTTGTAGGCCCTTTAGGAGGGTTATAATCCGTTGGTGGATATATGACGTACTCCGTACCAGTTTTTTGCCATTCACCGAAGGCTTTGACCTGCCCGTGGAATACTCCGTCCTGGTCGATGTTTCCACTGAGGACATGCTCCATAGAGTCGGTAACAGAACGATTGATAGCCTCCCTGTCATCCTCAATTACGGCCTTTGCAACCTTGTTAGTCCAGGTAATCACTTCGTAGGTGAAGTCTGGCTGAACTGCATTTGTTTCATTGGCTGCTGGATCGACATAGGGGTCTGTGAAGGCAGATAGAGTTGAAAAGAAACTTTCTCGTATAGCGTTCACATTTCCGTCCGGCTCTATGCTATTCAGCTGAGCCCTTAGATCATAATTGATCTCTGAAACGAGGAGTGCGGTACCGTGATCAACCGCTCCATTCCACAGCGACCAGGGTTCAATATGGTGGGGCTCAAAACGAGCGTTGACGATCGTGCTGACAATCTGTTCGGACGGCTTAACTGTCGTTGGGGATCCGTTCTCCTGAATCAACCGGTCATACGCTGCCCAAGCTGTTTCCAATCTTTGTGTACGCTTTGCATCAACTGTGTTGCCCCAAACATTGTCAGTCAGTCTATCGAATAGCCCCGGTAAAAGTTCGAATAGCTCGGATTTTTGTGAAAACCGGGTGACTGGCAACTCGATATCGGAAAGAATCAAATATGGATTTTCGAAAATCCTCCAATCGATTAGTGCGGCAACAAAATCTTCCGCTGCTCGCTTAGAGACTACGAGCAACAGCGGCCCTAGGTTTGCCGATGATAGGCGTCCTATCCCCTTTTGACCCTGCTTCGAACGCTTTGGCAGGCCATTTCGGTCCTGGTCATTGTCGCGCTTCGCGTCAAACTTTGAATCGGTACCAACCACGAGCCAGCGGTCAATGAACTCGTCGTAAGTCATTCCGTGACCATCGTCGAATATTGCCGCCACAGGCTCAGGATCGTCAAATATGTGGAGGCTTACAGATCGTGCGTAGGCGTCGTAGGCGTTTTTCCAAAGCTCCGATATCGCGGTCGGGCAGTCTGCGATCTGTTCGCGCCCTAGGTGGTCAACGGTACGAGCTTGCGTGCGAAAGGCAATTGATTCGATCACACTAGCTCGCTTTCAACATTCAATGAGTGACTGGCATACAGACTAGGGGGGCGCGGTCCGGCGAGCAGAGGCTTAATATGCTTGATCAGGGTCGCGCCCAGCTCCACTGGAACTGCGTTCCCTATCTGTCGACCAGCGGCCATCAGGCCGCCTAAAAATTCAAAAGTATCGGGAAAAGTTTGAATACGGGCCGCTTGCCTCGCAGTTATGCCATGGTGTTCTTTTGGATGTACAAAACGTCCCTTTGATGGGTTTATACATGCGGTCGTCATCGTAGGAGCAGGCTGGTAAGGATTGATCCGGCCATAAACATCTTTGTGCCCATCGTGGCTCACATGGCACGGAAGCGTCCTGCCGGAAGCCTCGCGACTGCCTCCATTCACTGGCGTTTTCTGAAACGCTTCGATCAGCTCATTTCCGTGGGACATGTGAACATTGTTAGGATCATTCTCCGGACTAGGACGAAAGGCGTCCAAACAAGTTCTCCACGGCAAAAGGTCGCCTAATTCCTTTCGAGGGTCACCGTGAGTAGCCTTTGGCGGCCACTCAAAGTCATCGCAGAAAATGTCGTCTCGTACACCTAATATAAAAACTCGACGCCGGCGCTGCGGAACTCCAAAATCACGCGCGTCCACCGTGACCGGATCGAAGAGCCGATACCCAACTTTGCTCCCGCTAGCATAAAATTGGTCAAGATAAGGTTTGTGACGGTCCCACAGTATCCCCGGAACATTTTCCATCAGGAATACCCGCGGCCGTAGAACCCTTACAAAATCAAAATATGCGAGGATTAGCTTATTGCGTGGATCATCCACTCCAGCACCAAGAATCCGATGAGTCGAAAATCCCTGGCATGGAGGACCACCAAGCAGAAGATCGCAATCCCGGTCCGCGAAGAACTGCCGCTGAAGAGCGGCCGGATCAAGGCTTTCGATATCGCAATTGAGTAGCTCAGCTTGACCACGCAGAGCTCTCTTACAAATATTCTCTCTATAGCTGGCTGCTGAGTGTCGATCATTCTCTACAGCGAAGGCAATGGTGATCCCAGCACGAATCGCACCTAGAGAAAATCCCCCAGCCCCAGCGAACAAATCGACGGCAACAGGTCGTTTCAGGTCGGTCATTTAACTCATAACTGCTTGAATCTATATAAATTTAAGTTCCGCTAAACGAAACTTCGCCAACATAGGCCAAACCCGTTAACGTTGTATCCTAAATTCTATGATGAGAAGGGCAATCACACAACTTGTCAATTGCCTCGCAGCGATGCGCCCAACCGCTCATTTCGGACCTTTTGTGCCGACGCCTGCATGTCTCATGTGAAAGCGATGTTGACGATACTACACACGAATCAGAGGTTTAGCGACACTATTTACCAACGGAAACACCGCCCTCTGTAGGTTATCGACCTCTGGGTACAAAACCAACCCTGAACCCGAACAGTCGACCGATCTTTTCCAATGTTTCGAGCGTTGGGTTCGCGGTGCCGGCTTCGATCTCCGCAACTTGTCGCCTAGTAAGCGACAGCGTCTTTGCAAACTCCTCCTGGGTCATGCCGAAACCCTTTCGGATTTCTACCACCGCACTAGGCAGCCTTAAATCGCCGGTTCGAGCGCGCTCCGCCAGTGTTCGCCGGTTTTCAAGAATCTCGTCTTTCGTGGGCTTCTTCCACCGAGCCATTTAGCTGTCCTTCGGCATCACTGGCACGTCGCCAAAACGCTATCCGCGATTTCCATGCAGCGGCCCATTGCACGTTCAAGAATTTCCGGCGACGTCCCCATATCGTTCGCCATGTCCGGCGCGTGCCGCAGATGTTCGGCAAATTCGGAAAGCGCAGCCGCGAGCGCTTTATGCTCTACAGGATCGGGCATCAGTTCGGCACAAATGCGCTTCCAATCGGGAAGATGATCGCGGCCGCCGTCACGCATCATCGCCCATCGGGTGGAGCGAACTATTCCCTCCTTGGCGAGCCGCATTGGCGCGAAATCGAAGAGCGGAGACAGGCGGATGGTGCCGTCCTGGTGTTTGCTCAATGCGGAATTTCGGCCATGATTATCGGGATTGCCGAGCGCCAGATTGGCGATGTCGCGCTTCAGGTATTCAACAATATCTGCGAAGGGATCAGCGGAATATTGGCGCAGAATGTCGATATAGGCCTCGTGCGTGCCGACATGACCGAAATCGGCAACGCCTATCGCTGACACGAGGCTTTCTTGCCCTAGCCGGATGGTTCCGACGCCTTCTCTCTTCTTCCGGTCGAAACGGGGAATGATCAGGACGCCTTCGGCATAGGTCGATGGTTCGCTGACATTCAGACCGATCTCTTGAGCGATTCGCGAATAAAGGGCTTCGCCTTCGAGAATCAGGCGGTCTACAGGCTCGTTGCTGCGTACTAGCTTGACGATTACGTGGCGCACGGCCTCATCGTCGGTCACGAAGCTGTCGGGATAATAGAGCCCGTCATTCGCCTGGGTCATCGAGACCTTCGGCCATTCGCCTTGCAGGCCGCTTGAGCCAGAGGCCAACATTCCAAAGCGGTCGGCGACTTCCATGAAGCGATCTGACCGTTCAAGGATGTCCGCTTCTGTCACCCCTTGGCGCTCGACACCGCGCAGCCGTTCTGTTTCGGCGTCCGCCGCTTCTTTAATCCGGATATTGCCTATGCCTCCCGTTGCCGATCGCAGAAGCAGCTGCAGATCGGAAGCGCGCGAGCCTTCAGCAAGGCCGAGATGCTCGGCAAGCTTTCGCCTTGCATGCCCCTGCGGCATAAGATCCAAGAGGAAGGGCGGCCAGCTGCGGCTATATCGATTTTCGAGATCGACGGGGTAACGGACTGACAAGGCGCGATGGTCGCGGACTATTTTTCCAGCGGCAAACTCCGCCGATGCGACAGTGACGAAATAGTCGAGATCGTAATCGACGATGGACGCGCCTTGAAAGCCGGCCGCGTCGTCCTTCAGTTCTAGCGTCGCGGCGTGATGCCACTCACCATTAAAATGGGTCTGGAGCGTTAAGCGCATTAAATGATCCCTCTAGTGGAACATTTAATGCATTATTGTCGGAAAACAAACCCCATATAGTGGGGCATTTATTTCATGCTCACTCGGTGTGACTAACGGTCAGTTAAGGTCTTCTCGCCGGCCGTCTCTCCAAGCGATCCGCTCGCTCAACCCTCTTCGGTCACGCCGATCGACTAATCTGTTCAATGCGCATGAGATCACGTAGGACCGATCGAAGCTGTGGCCAGGGTCTTTCCTGGAAGTGGCAACCCGGATCCTCCATTTCGACGATCGAATGCAGTTTTGCAATGATATCTGTAGTCGAATGGGCAGGTGCCTCCCATAGAGATTGGGCTAAGGTTTGTTCAACCCGAGCAATTTCGACCTCAGCGACGCGTGCCTTGCTGTAGCCGTGCTGTTTGTCAGCAGCATTCCACTTCTCAAGCTTTACTTGTAGTTCGGACTTTGCCGCATCTCTCCTTTTCGCTAATCCTTCGCCTGGTAGCCAGATATCGATATCGTCGAAAGTATGGACCACGATGAGCTTGTCCTGGCCGGGAACTTCGAGTTCTACAATAGGAAAGCCGCCGGCTGCCTTGAACATCTTTGTTTCAAGGTTTTGTTGCTCATGGCACAACTGACCGCATGTTGCATGTGCGTCATCCCAAGCGCGCCAGAGAGACAAGACGGAGCGGCTTTCGACGCCGCTGTTGTCCGTCGGTATAGAGGCCTGAATACTACGAAGCCAGGATCTGGCGCACGCGTCATGCGAGCAATCGGATGGTGGATTTTTGCGCCTTACCGAAGGCAAAGTTCTGCTATTCTCGGAATCAGTCATGATCCAATCTCCGATCAGCTAGATTGTGGTCAGGCGCATGGCGTGCCGTACCACGTTGTCAGCCGTTTCATCGCAGAAAGGTATAGTCTAACGATGCGAAACGCAAACAAAATCACCATGGCATGGTGATATGAGGGGTATTCAGTGCAAGCTTGCGCGGGTAGCGCTAGGATGGGGCGTCCTCGATCTGGCAAAGTCGGCGGGTGTGTCGACGCAGACGATTACGCGCCTGGAAAGAGGAGAGCAGCTTCGCGCTTCAACTCTGGCAGGCATTCAGCTTGTTTTGGAAGAGGCGGGGATCGAATTCATTCCCGAGAACGGCGGCGGCGTTGGCGTCCGATTCAAGCGACCTGCTGAATAGCCGCTACGCCAATCGCAGGGCGCCCCTTGAGATGCCAAGCATTGCTAATGAGCGATTGTCCGGCGAAGAAACGTTCCCTCGATCCACCGGGGTCATGCGGTTGATTTGCTTTGTACTTACGCCTGCTGTGAGAAGCGGGTCACGGAAATCAACCCCGCCAATTCCCAAAACGATCATCGAAGCTCTTTTGGCGAGCAAGAACCTTCCTCCCTCGCCACGCAAATCGGGACCCGATGAGCAGCGAGAGAACGCACAGCACCTGGATCGGCCAAAAGTACCGCATCCCTTGGCCATCGACAAGAACCAGCGGGATTATGCCGACCGTCGCCAAGAAGACCATCCCGAAATCGTATTGCTTTGAAAGGCTCGTGAGCCGGGCCGAATGCTGGGCGTAGCGCAATTGCCTTGCCAGCTTTCGCTTTTCGGATGCCAATTGATCGCGCTGGCGGCCGATCGTGTAAAAACCCTCTCCGATTTTCTGTTCAAAGCTCGACTTACTCATATCGCTGACCTCAGATATTTCTCTGCAATTTCCTCTGTGAATTCGCCGTGTTGTTCGGCGTAGTCGATCAGGAACCGGATGAGCTTCAAGCGCTTGTCCGGTTCTACCTGACAGTTCTCCCGCACGATAAAGGCATCAACTTGGTTCGTGACGTCGTGATACAGATCGACGGTGTCCCGATTGTAGGGGCTGCCTTCGCCGGTCATCATCCAGACTGGATTGACGTTGAACTTCGTGTAGAGCGCGCGCAGAACGCGAACGGGGATCTCTCGCTGGCCGCGCTCATAGGTATTGTAGCCGCCCTGGGAGACCTCAAGCGCTTCCGCAAAGGGGATCTGCTTCAATCCCGAGTTTTCCCGGATCATAGCCAAACGTTTGCCCATCTGAATGAGCAGCGTGTCTTGCGTCAAATTATTATTTTTCTGATAATCGCGTTGCATTTTGAGATTGATGTGATTCTTTCGGGTTCATATCATTCTATCATCAGTTGGAGGTGAATTTCCAATGCAGGCGCAACTCTTGTCACTCAAACAACTCGCAGACCGCTCCGGCTGGCCGGTTGCTCGCATCCGGAACCTGATTGCCAAGCAGGAAATCCGTCATGTCCGGATCGGCGGAAGCCTGTTCCTGCCGGAAAACGCCGTGGATGAGTATCTTGCGGCGAATATGGTCGAGCCCAAGCAGAAGGCTTTGGCGCTTACTAACAGCGCCTCCAGAGCGTGAGGAGCGGCACATGAAGCAGCAAGCCGAAGCGCTGGCCCCACGCCCAATTTACAAGGTCGCGGTCAGCCGCGTCCGTGCGGCGGAACTTCTCGACGTCTCGACAGGCACCTTTGACGACTGGGTTCGCCGTGGCCTTATGCCAAAAGGCGTGAAGATCGGCGCGTTGCGCCGTTGGGATGCCGAGGAAATCCGCGCATCCTGGTACGACATGAAGGAACAGGGATTGAGCGGAGACGAAGACGATGGCGAAAACCCGTTTGATCACGCGGTCGGATAATAAGCGCGTCCCCTTTAAATTCTGCTCACGGGATGTCGATCGGCACGGCAACGAGCGGTTCTATCTCCGCCTGCCAGGCATGCCGAAGTACCGGATGACGTCCGCCTATCTGGACGAGGCCGGCAGCGTTACCCAGGCGTTTACCGAGGAATATCATCGCGTGCTGGCCGGCGATTGTGGTGAAAAGACGGTCCCGACTTCGAGACTGGAGCCCGGCTCCGTTCGATGGCTGGTCGAGACCTATTATCGGTCCAAGGCGTTTCAGAGCCAGTCCCCGGCCACGCAGAAAGACAAGAAGAGCGTTCTCAATCGCTATTGCAGCAATGTGGGCGAGCTGCCCTTCAAGAAGATTCGCAAATCCGACATTGAAGCCAGTCAGATGAAGCGTGTTGGCACGCCCGGCGCTGCCGACAAGCTGGTGAAGTACCTGAAGGCGCTCTTCAATTGGGCTATCACCGCCGAGCTGGCGACCTTCAACCCCGCGAATGGCGTGACCAAAATCCATAAATCGCCCGGTTTCCACACCTGGAGCGAAGCGGAGCTGGAGCGCTATCGCGCAGCCTATCCACTCGACTCGACGGCCCGACTTGCAATGGAACTGATGCTGAATCTCGGCGTGAGGCGCTCCGATCTCGTCAAGCTCGGCTGGCGGAACCTGGTCGGCGACCGGATCGAATTCATGCCGGAAAAGGGTTCCGGCAAATATGCACAGTCCCTCAGCCTGCCTGTCACAGACGAGCTACGCGAGGCGCTGGACGCTATTACGCATGATCAGCCGACCTTCCTTGTCACCGAATACGGCAAGGCGTTCAGCGGGAACGGGTTCGGCAACAAGATGCGCCAGTGGTGCAATGATGCTGATTTGCCAGAATGCTCGTCGCATGGCCTCCGAAAGGCGTCCGCGACGATCCTCGCCGAGGCCGGCGCGACTGAACATCAGTTGATGGCGATCTTTGGCTGGTCTGATTCCAAGATGGCGCAGCATTACACCAAAGCCGCCCAATCCAAGCGCATCATTGATGCCGGTTTCGAGCGCCGCAAAACCTATGTGGCCCGCAATAATGTCCCACTTTCATCGAGCCTGAATTCCGGTGAGACAAATCGAGGAAAAAACGATGGAAAAACAACGTCTGTTGGTTGACACATGTATCCGGAATTTGCGGGAATATCTGGGATCAGCGGGAAACACGCGGAAATACCGCAAAGGGCGCGGTTACAGCGCACGCGAAGCCACATCCGCAGGCGAGCGCGCCGTGCAATTACGGGCGGAAATAGCCATTGACTTCGCAGGCTGCGAGAATAATCCGCGTAGTCTTCAAAACGAATTCGAGAACATAAAAATCTCCTCAATTAACTGATTTAATTAAGCTAATTAAGCCATTCTTACAGCTGCCCCCACAAACTTGTGGCTGCAAACTGAATAGAGATTCCCGCAAAATTGCGGAACTATCAGATTTTTACTATTTCCGTTACAAAACATAGGCTTGGTGAAATTTCACGCAAAAAAGATTTCGGTTCCCAAAATGGTCAAACAAGTTGCCCAGCATCACCCTTTGCTGCCACGGTACTGACCGGACTCCGCGACGGCGAACATCGCCCCCCCCCTTTTAACGCGACCTAACGTAGTCCATTGTCCACCTTTAAACTTCAACACTGAATTCGACCGGAGCCGACTGATGAGAACTCTATCGACTAATAACAGCCCCGTTCAAGAAACGTGGATATCGCGTATTGTCGTGAAGAGGCTTCACCGTCGAATTGATTTTGACGTTAAGTTAATCCCAGGAATAAATATTATATACGGAAAGAACGGACTTGGAAAAACGACCCTTCTTCATATAATTGCAAATATGTCTGAAATGGAAATCGACAGATTTCAACATCTAAACTTCGATGAGATCAAAATTTATAATGGTTCCGGCCGAAGCGTCACGCTTGAGAAGCGCGACGGCATCCTTTCATTCAGCATAGATGAGGAACTCTCATCGTACGAATATGGAAAAAGCGGCCTGAGTGAGGCGGAAAAGATCCAGGTTCGTCAGATCATTGGCGAGCGATCAACCTACCTGCCTGCATTTCGATCAATCTTGGAGCGAATGCGAGAAGGTTATTACGGATCTTACGAGGAACGCAAACGCTCTGACTTTGATGAGTTGGCAGCTCAGGAGCTCCAAGCGCTCCGTGAAGGCCAATCGAGTGAACGAACATCGCGGCGGCAGCAAGAGCTTGCAAGCACAAACGCCGTGAAGACGCTGAGATGTAGACAATGGTTTGGAGAATTCGTGCCTAGCGTACGGTATCCGTCGATAATGGACGTCGCCGAGGGGCTGAGTGAGGAATGGGGTAGCGCCCAAATCGCGATCAGCCGCATGGAGCAAAAGCAGTTCGAAACGGCTTTTGTCCAGATATTCACTGCAATAGCTGAAGGCGACGAAGGTGCAGACGAACTGAGCGAAAAGGACCTCTTGGAAACCATCAGCGAACTGATCGCGGAAAAAGACAGTCTGTTTCTTGGACCCAATCAAGGTTCGACTTACGCGAAATTAGTAAGTGCAGCGGACAACAGGAAGGAGCGCGAGAAAAATTATAACAATCTTCTGCAGATATATGTCGACATTCTGAATGAGAGGAAAAACATAAGGGAAAGCGCATTGGCCCCTATTAACGATTTCAAAATGTCTGTTAATGAGTTTCTGTCGGAAAAGAAGCTTGATATCGGCAGCAGAGGAAGCGTTGCTACTGCTCTTCAAAGAAGATCGAGCGTATACATCGAACCGGACAAGGGGAAACAATACGGCCTTACTCAACTTTCATCCGGTGAGAGGCAGATTGTTACAATGCTATATTCAGCAAGCAGATCCTCATTCAGATCGGGATGCTGCTTAATAGATGAGCCGGAGCTCTCTCTCCATATAGACTGGCAGAGGATTATCCTGAAGCATATCGAAAAGCAGCATAGCGGCAGACAGATTATAGCTTGCACGCATTCACCAGAGGTGGGCGCAGACCACGAGTCGCGCGTGCAGTTCTTCTCCCCGTCGCTATCAACGGTTCAGGCCGAAGACGCGGAACTGGACGTTGAAGAGGTTTAATAATGAGTAAATATAGTTGCGGCGGATATCGAATAGCAATTCAGACCAAAACAAAAAAAACTGTATTGGTTGAAGGTAAAGAAGATAAAGAACTTTTCAATAGGCTACGACTTGCTTCGCTGAAAGAGACCGAATTCGACATTGATACGTCGGAAATATTTGACGACGAGGCATTTAAGGGGCTAGGCGCAAAGTCGAAAATTGATCTTTTCCTCGATGAAATATCTAGCGATAGCCCCATTTCTAACAAGTTACGCGCTTTTTTGGATCGTGAATGGGAGGATCTAATTGACGCCGATAGTAACAAACCTTTACCTTGGACTCCTCCAAACAACTCCACCGTGCGCCTGACGACGGCCGGTCACTCCATCGAAAACTACGGATTCTGTAGAGAATTTATCACTGCCTATATGGCACACTTTGGCTGTGACCTATGTACTTCTGAAAAAATTACAAGCGTTTCGGACGCTTGCCCCGCGCTTTTTAGATTCGCAGCAGCGCTTTCCCAAGTAGCCCGAGATCATTCATCTATTGGAAGATGCAGAGACATACTTAGGATTTGTGATGTTGATTGGAACGGAAATAGATTTTCCTTAAATCCAGGCTTCCTTACGCAACTTATACAGCGGCAAGTTAATGGAGCCGAATATTTTATTTCGGATGTGGAAAATGAACAATTAATCTGGTGGAATAGGCCGCCTTTTAACCAGGAAAGCCGCTGGCACGCGCACGGCCACATTGGTGAGATGGCTATCTGGGCGGGGATAGGAAGATTGCTTTTGGATCTTGGGGTCGACGAGCTAATCTGCGACGAATTGGCCTACGGGAGAAAAGATGAAAAGCGAAGGTACTGGCATACATGGATTCTTAGTCAAAGCACTGACTCAATGAAGCCGTTGGACTCTGTATTCAAATAAGTTGATATTTCAAAGTGTTTACAGGCATTCGCGTGGTCGGCTCGCTTGCGGTAATGCGTGCCCTGAAAACATCTAGCAGCCGATTACCGATCTATGAGTGGCGCGGAAACAAACCATTTGGCAGATGGCCGGGCACTTACTTGTTCAGCCATCAATCAACCTTCCTAGCCAACTAATCGTTCGAAATCACAATCGCCCCAACAATTTTTTACAAATTGCAGATGAAGTCATCGTTCACTTCGGCCATCTCAACTATTATGACTGTTCTGGCAGGCTTTTCGTGGAAGTCACTGGCGCTAAAGAAAGCAAGACCATTTTATTGGCTATTGGGAGACACCCGCAAGGTAGCGGGCAAGGGCTAAACATTTCCGAAAACCAGCTCTTAAGCAAGGTCGTGGTGCGCCAAGATTACCGCACACTCCACAAGCGAGGGAGATCTGCAGCCAGCAGGGAGGCAATGAGGGAGCATGCGGAACGCCAACGCATAGTCACCCTGTGCTTGCCCTCGAAAAAGCCGCCAATAGGGTAGAAGCCATACCGGCGTAATGTTGCTGCTGACGTACCGGGCTCGGATTTCGTTAATGCGTTGCATATGGGCCATAGATGCCTCCTTCGTTAAAGCCAATATTTCTTGGATTTTGAAAGTCGTCATCGCCCATAATGAGCTTTGGAATTGGCAGTAAAAAAACGCGGCTTTGCGAGCCGCGCCTAATAGAAATGTGAGTTCATGCGGAAGTCTCAACTACCGATCACTCAGCACTCAAACGACGGACAATTCGTTCGATCGTTTCATGTTTCAGATTGAACGCCTGCGAGAGCTCGTTCGTCGTAAAGCCCGCCATCGCCTGTTCGGCAATTACGGTGTCACGTATAGACACAGGCTTTGGCATGCCCGCCGTTGTTACTCCTGATGACAATTGGCTTCTGATCCTCATTTCCAACCACGGAAGTAGGCTCCCAGCTTCTAAAGAATTGAGTTGCCCTTCAAGCTGGCGGATCAGCGCGTTGAATGATGATACAATCGACCCGATCAAATCGTCATCGTGTGGAGCCGGCATTGAAAGATCAGCGTAAGCCTGCCGGTAGATATTAGCAACCCGCTGGAACAACTCTGGCCATATTACCACAGAGCCGCAATTCGATGTTCCTGCCTGATCAATCTCCTTGATGGACAGGGTGATCACCCGCGTAGAACTGAGGATGGTTATGGTGCCCGACTGTTGTTCGGGCGCAGGTATGCTAATGCTGTTTACAGCTTTTGGCATGGGGACGCTCCTTTGCCTGAGGTTAGGCTCGTTGCGGGTGGACCAACACCGGCAGCGGGCCGCTTGAACTACGTATGCGTTTGTAGTTATATGTAGGTGTTGCCTTTAGTCAACTACGGATAACTACAAATAATGCAAAAGAGCGTTCCGATATCGTTTCGGCTTCCACCAGATACCAAAGCTGCGCTTGAACAAGCAGCCAAGGAGGACACTCGTTCTGTATCCTCTCTTCTGGAGAAGGTGATAACTGACTTTCTCAAGGACAAAGGCTACCTTGTGAAATGAACCGATCAGCGACCGCCGAGCGAGAGCGTAAGCACCGTAAATACTCAGGCGTATCCAGCCAACCGCATCTAGGCGTTCAAAGTCTCGAATGCGCCGAGGAAGCATTGCGTGCGGTGCAGAGCGAGTTTTCTTGGCTGTCCCTGGCGCAGATCCGTAAACCGCCGACCAGCATGATGGATGCGAAGTTTGCGCGACAGATTGCTATTCATTTAATGGTTGATCGATTGGCGATGGAGCAACGCACAATTGCTCGCCTACAGGGAAGGCAAAGGACCTCTATTCACTTCGCGCTACGTACCGTGAACGAGCGAATGAAAAGCCCAATGTTTGTCACGACCTATGAGCGGATGGCGCTGCAAGTCGAGAGGTCATTGTCCTGCCATGGTGCGACATGAACAATGCAACGCGCCTTCGATTAGACCGCATTCTTGTTCCCGATAACCGGTTGCGGGGACTTGATGAGGAACGTGCTCGGTTTATTGCGAGTTCAATAAAAGAAAACGGCGCGCTCCAGCCCATCGCAGTTTACCGATCGAGTGCAGCCTCCAGACCCTACACTCTCATCTTCGGACTGCACCGCTATCGGGCACATCAGTTGCTTCAACTCGAAGAGATCGATGCAACTGTCCGAACGGCATCAGAGGCCCGCATGCTGGAGATTGCAGAGAACCTGTTTCGTCACGACCTTTCGGAGTTGGACCGTGCTACGTTCGTCAAGGAATGGTTTGCGCTCAAGGGGGTGAAAGTCGGCCGCCCGAAAAAGTCGGCCAACATGGCCGAGTTTCTCACGGAGCTGGGCTTGTCGGAGCAGTCAGCAAAGCAGATCGGCATATCTGGTCGTACAGCGAGAAGGCTCTGCCAGATCGCAGATCATCTCTCACCAAGCCTGAAAAAAAGACTGGTCGGCACTCCAACGGCTTTCAATCAGTCACTGCTTCTCAAGATCGCATCGATGGAACCTCAGAAGCAGCTGCAGATCAACACGGCTTTAAACTTAGGGCTCGATATTCAAGCGGCACTGAAGGCAGTCCAGCCCACATACAGAAAATTGGACCGGAAGGCCTCCAATTTGAATCGCTTTCTCACCGCTTGGGGCCAGATGAACGCGACAGAACAGCGGGAGGCGTTGTCCATCATCGGACACGGCGACCAGGAAACCGAAGTTGAAGCCGTTGTGCAGCGCGTGGCTGTGGGGCTCGAGCAGAACGGCTAGCAACGACGAAACCCGCCACTGTACTTACCCACCAGCCTCGTCTTAACGGCGAGCGTTGTCGACGGGCGCATACGTGTTACCATACAGCGCTGCATCGGCGGTATATTTGGCTGGCGCCCTCTCCCTGACCTGCAAGCCCTTGCGGCTGTCCACAGACCTTTGCAACTGATCTTATGTGAACCGAGCAATGGCACGGTTCAAGCTTCATGAATATCAGTTGGCAAAACCTCGACGGTAGCAAACACACGGCTTTAGTGCCGGTCAATATTTGGCCAATCGTTGAAGCCTTGGGCATGGATGATGCGGCAGAATTCCTGCTCCATTTTCGGGGCAGACATCTCTACATCAATAAGGGCAAGGGTCAGGCCAGGGGCTCGGTTACGAAACTGCTTGGCTCCGAAAAAGCGACGCAGCTTGCGAAGACGCTCACAGCGGCGGGATACGGCCAGCAGAACGGCAAGAAGTACCGAGTGCCAACTGCATATAACTTTCTATGCCGTTACCTCCGTTCCAATGGCTTCAACTTGACGCAGATCGCGGCTCGCCTTGGCACGACTGACGTGACGGTTCGAAATTATCTAAGATCTGACCAAGAGCTTCAACGCCTTCGTGACAAGCAGCACAGGAAGAATTTAAGCACTTGGATTGACGAAGCCGTTGCTCTCGGTCTGGTGGTGCGTGTTGAGCCCCCGACAACCATGTCGCTCATATCTTATCCTGGTCATACCGGTCACCTCGCACGCCCCACTCACTCGATTAGCTCTCATCAAAGGAAAGACTGATGTCGCCGTATAACTCTCGACATGTGGTTGACCCCGTCCTTACAAATATCATTCGCGGCTATCGCCAGAGGGGCCGCGTCGGTGGCCTATTGTTTCCAGAAGTGGAGGTTAAGAGCCGATCCGGACAAGTCATCGAGTTCGGCAAGGAAGACTTCATGCTCTATAACGCGCGCCGTTCCGCCGGTAGCGCCACAAAGCGCGTCGAGTTCGGATATGAAGGCAAACCCTATTCGCTCGTTCAGGACAGCCTGGAGAGCAAGCTTCCGCGCGAATACTCTACTGAGGGAGTGGAACCTGAAACGGATTTGGGAGCGCGAGCAACAACGAAAGTAATGAACGCTCTCACCCTGGCTCTCGAATATGAACAGGCCGAGTTAGCAACGGCAGATGCCAGATATGACGATTACAGCAAGGAAACCCTGTCGGCACCGGATCAATGGACGGATCCCGGGAGTAACCCCACGAAGGTCATCGAACACGCGAGGCACGCAATTCGCAACAGATGCGGCCTTTATCCGAACACGCTGATCCTCGGGCCTAAACCCTTCTCTGCATTGAAGAACAACGCTTACATCAGCGATCGCTTCCGCAACGCCGATATTGTTACCGCCGAAATGCTCGGAAAACTGTTCGACGTTGAACAGGTTGTCGAAGGGACCGCCATGATGGCCGACCAGACCGGAACATTCCATGACGTCTGGGGGAACTATGCCGTGCTGGGATATGCCCCGCGCGAACCCAACGGCGTGGAAGAGCCGAGCTACGGCTACACCTATACTTACAAGGGAAACCCATTTGTCGAGATGCCTTACTGGGAGGCCAACACCAAAAGCTGGATCTATGGTGTGACCTACGAGCGACGGCCCGTATTGTCAGGCATGGAGGCTGGTTTTCTCATCATCAATCCAGCTGGCGAGGAATGACAGTGTTCAACATTCATTTCTTCAAGGCAGGAAAACACACCTCCGCATCAGGCGCGGAAGTGACCTTCGCCGAAGCGGATCTGCGCGAAATCGCCAACAGCTACCGGCCGGAACTTCACGAAGCTCCGATTGTCGTCGGACATCCTAGTGATAGTGCGCCCGCGTTTGGATGGGTTGAGTCGGTCAAACATGCTGCTGATGGCCTTCATGCCATTCCGACACAGGTCAACCTCGAATTCCGGGAGCTTGTCAAAAGCGGGACCTACAAGAAGGTCTCGGCGTCCTTCTATCCGAAGAATCACCCGAATAACCCTACACCTGGCTCCTGGTACCTCCGGCATATCGGATTTCTCGGCGGCGCAGCTCCAGCAGTTAAGGGATTATCCGGCATCGAGTTTTCGGACGGTGGCGAGTTGCTCTTTTCCGACATTGACGTTTTCGATTTGCGCGAACATTCGCTATCGGAGCGCGAACGTGCCCTCCAGCGCGAGAATGCGAGGGTTGGCGTCAAAAAGGCACTTGATGAAGGTCGCCTTCCGATTGGCTTGTACCAGCAGGCTCTGGCATTTGCGGAAGCGCTCGATCCGCGTGCAACTTTCGATTTTTCAGAAGAAGGGGAAAATTCTCAGGTCGCTACTCAGGAATGGTTTCTGGAGTTTCTGTCAAAGATCCCCGTGCCCGTCGTGACCGGGGATCTGGCCACCGGGCCATTGGACTTCGAAGAAGGCCAGTTTGACGCCCCAAGTGGCTACAGCGCTGACAGTCAGAAACTCGAAATCGATCGATTGGCAAACCACCATATGCGCCAGAACGGCGGGAGCTACTGGGGCGCTGTTCGGCTCGTGGAAAAGCAACTGCGCAAGTAGGAGAGACAGTGTGCAGAAGATTGCAATACTCACGTTGACCTTCAAGGCGTCCGGTGCGGTTGAGGCCTACAGAGCCGTTGGATTTGACGGCGCTCAAGCAAGTGTGAGGGGTCAAAAAGTGCTAGGCGTATCAGGGCGTGACGTCCTTGCTGGCTCGTACAGTGACGCCGACGCCGCCGGAACCACAATCGTTCGCTGCGGAGGCGCATTCAGCAAGGGTGATAGCCTCATCGTGGATGCGCAAGGCCGCGCGGTTAAAGCTTCGGGCCTGATCTCTCTCAAGGTTGGCGCTACTACGGTGACTAGGCAGTGTCCCCATAAACGGGGTGTTGTTCGACAGACCGATCCGGAATTTGCGGGAATTTCCGGGCTCGCACGGGATCACGCGAAAGCGGCCGATTTCCATGGGGTTTCGCTGCTGCAACGCAGAGGTACGGTTCGGCATGGAAGCATGCCGAACCGATTTCATAATGGAGCTTATGCCGCAAATCGACGGATCGAAGGGCAAAGTTTCAAAAAGACTTCAAAGGGGGGCGCCGAGGATCTAGCCACTGATAATCCTAGGCTTTCGTTGCAGACAAATCACGACTAATACGTCAGCACGGTGCGCCAAATCCAAAATAGAAACCCGCAACCAACGGCTTTCCTCAGATATTGAAAAAAATCCAATGCAATCAGCAACCTAACAAATTGGCATGCCCTAAGATATTTTGGAAATGATCTGGGCACCGATAGACAAGGAACAACTTGAGCATCATTCAAATGCTTCATTTGCGCTGAATTTGACGGCACCAGCCAACTCGTCACCCCATTCGGTTCAATTAGCTATTCTACTTCCAGTAAATACACATACACGTTATCGGCCAAATGCCTCAGAAGAACCGGAACCTTGTTTTCTTTTTCACTCGACTGAACTAGTGCGCCGGGCTCGCCTTCGGCTCTCCAGTTCGGCGGGATAGGTGTGTCAGTGGATGCCTCACTAAAATTAGTCTCAATAATGATAGCTTTGCCTAGGTCACACTGGCTGAAATCAGCTCCGCTCGCATCGCAAAAACTGAATACTGCTCCTCCAATCCTACTGCCAGAAAAGTCAGTCTCAATAAGAGTGGAATTGTTGAAAACCGTCGGCGCGGTGTTTCGACTAATTTTGTCCGCATCTTGGATCAGATTGCAGTTCGACAGTTTTGCGCGGGTAAGGTCGCAACCGGAAAGCCTGGCGCCACCTAACCTGCAGTTGGTCAGGTCAGCGTCCACAAGTGAGGATTTGTTGAGAACAGCGTCCATAAGATCTGCGTTAATTAAGAGAGATTTATCAAGCTGAGCCGACCTCAAGTTCGCGCCACTGAGTATTGTTCCCGAAAGATTTGCATACTGCAGATTTGCCTTACTAAGATTAGCGCCGTAAAATTGCAGCCCCTCTAAATTTGCTCCTAAAAACGAGAATGGCAACCAGTGAAGAGGGTAAGCAGATTTGGAATTTTCTGCATGCGTGAACATAACAGCCCCGAACACCGCATCCGTAACAGATTGCTCCGTCAAGTCTAGGTAATTAAATGGGGCAATTCTATTGCTTTCGGATATCAATACCTGCGACGTTAATTTCGATACAAACGAAATAAAACCGTAAGAAGAATACCATTCAATACTAATTGGACCGGAATTCCACCCTCCAGCCGACTCAACTTCACCGAACTTAGATAGCGGGAATGCTTTCTTAGCTACACACTGCAGGCCTGTCCAAAATACATCAAGTGACCTTTTCTCTGACTGCTCAACAAAAGAAAAAGATACATTATTCGGCATATCCGAAACATTCGTATGGATCGGCACACCATATTTTAAAATCCAATTGAACACTGGAATAAGACGGTGCTGCAAAAAATCCTTCGCTTTCGCAGAAGAATCATAGCGAATCTGTATTTCATCCTCGTAAAAGCGCGCTATTTCTGCGGTTAACGATCCCCTCCAGAATATCCTACTTATAAGTTTAGCCGCCTGTCCGCACCTTGCATCGGAAACACGGAGATCGAGAGGAGAGACGGATCGCTCTAGCCAACTTGCAAGCCCCCGAGCGATTAAGTATTCTCCTATGCTTTTGTGAACAAACTCGAAGCCTGCATTATCTGCCGATACACTTCTGGTATAGCTTTGCAAAGCAACAGATTTGAGCGAACCCGAAACGCTACCTCCCAAATCATCATACTTATCAGCACCAAGATAAACCTTCAGCATAGGCTGAAATGCTTCTGACGTTACAGTGCGTCCGCCAGTTGCCCAAGACGCCAAACCAAGCGCCTCTTGCAAAAGAAAAAAGTCCGCGACCTCCAGATCTCTTGTCCCGGTATGACCACCTTGCTCCATACTGGAGAGCAGCTTGACACCACGCTCCTGCCCCCAGCGCCGCTCATAGATTTGCTGAAATATAGCTTCGTACACGTGGTTCCGATTTGCCGCGGCCTTCTCCCAGTTTGTATCTAGGTAGCCTGTCCACAAGAGCAGATAAAGGAGCAACGGCTCTGCCGTCAGTTCTTCGAGCGCTTTGGCAGGGCCGGTATCGCCCTGGAGCGCTTCGGGAAGAACGCTTGAATCTCGCTGTTTAACAGTACACCAGTTTGCCCAGAAGTCCTCGCGTTGGTCAGCAAGCGACATCTCGTTTGGATCAACCAAACAATCGTCTCTACTGGCTTGCATCCACTCGTATGCGCGATTTAAGGGTAGCAGTCCGCCAACTCGAATTAATGCATGGTGGTTGACGCCTAGCTTCCTGAAGGCTTCCTGCGCAGAAATAGTTCTCCCCAGAACAATAGCAGATACAAAGTGGCCACCTGAATTTCGACTGCTTAGCCAGTTACCCAAAGCTTGGATGAAATCAGTAGTTACAGTGGCCGCCTCTGACGAACCAGGCGGGGCAATCTCATCAAGCCCATCGCATATTATTAGCAGAGGCCTATCGGGTTCGTTACCATCAGGGTCTCGTTGGCCCAGCCAATTAAGAGGGTTTTCGGCCCTGTCGAGCCCCAGATCGGTACGATTTCGGAATAGGTTTTCGATACGCGATTGGAAAGAGCCGGTAGCTTCAATCTCCTGTAGCGGAACGAAAAGAACATCGTATGCAGCGTGGTCAATAACCTCTATTGCCAAGGCGCGAGCGAAAGTAGATTTTCCGGATCCGGGGCCGCCGCCCACAACTCTAACTGGGTCAAGCGGATCTCTTTTAGATAACCAACCGATAATATTTTGATGCAAATCGCCTACATGCAGAGGAAATTGTGATTGAGGTGATTTTTTTAGTTCCTCTTGAAAGAAATTAGCAGAAAAATCACCTTCGTCATCCGGATTTTGTTTGTTTGTCCGTGGCACCCTAGTGTTCCATAGTGCTCTCTGTCGCACGTACAGATCTTCCAGTGTTATTCCTGAATCTTCCTGCCCGAAGATAGGACGCTGTGTGAAGCTTCGAATTATGAACTCATGGTGACGTCCAAGAGCTTTTCTTCGCTCAATGGCCTGCGCATACGGGCCCGCCAGCGCCTGCTCAACAGCTGCAAACATTTCAGGCTTTAGGTTTCTAACATCGGATAGTGCTTGGAGCATGCAGCTTTCGAATTGAGCCCGACATTCCCCGATTGGGCTTTCGATACTGAATATCGAAAGCTCGTGGGGAAGGGCTTTTGCAGCATCGCGGATGAAAGGAATCTTTAGTGGGGAATAAAGGCTATCCAGGCTCAATTCCTGCGGCTGATCATCAGCCAGCAATTGCGCACGGTTCAACATCGAGGAAACGAGAGTTTCAAGTTCCGTACCGATCGGCCGACGCGATATTGGGGCCACTGCAATCAGCTTTGCGATAGCTAAAGCATAAGCGGACGAAACTATCGTCCATGCAGAATTACTCAAGCTACCCCCTTTCTCACCGTACAATGCGGATACAAGGCCGATGATAGCCGGCGCCGATGCCGATAAGGCTGCCATGGCTGCGCCTGGTTGCGCGGCGATCAGTAGAGGAACTGAAATCGCAATTGCGTTGCTTAATTCAACACCTATTTTAGCTAGGTTTTGTTTTCTTACTATTGCTCCCGCCTGAATTCTCATCACATCCCCCCATTTTTGCTGTTAAATGAATTTATTCAAACATGAAGCACAGACCCAGCCCACTGGTCTTCTGCTTCATTCACCGCACCGGCAGCGGTGCATGCCCCGTAAACATAATCCGCCCCCCTACATTCAACTCATGCACGCGATCCGCGGCGAAGACTTCCGGTGGGTAGCCTGCTGCCTGGTTGTCTGAGGTGAGGTAGAGCTTGCCGTCCATGGACCACCTGGCGCGTTTGACCAGGACTTTATCCATGACGTTGAAGTGGTAGATCCGGCCGTCGTCGACCTGGGTTTTGGAGGCGTCGGCGATGAGGAGTGCGCCGTCCGGGATGGTCGGCCACATGGAGTCGCCTCGGGCTTCCAGGATGTAGCAGTATTCGGGCTTCGCCCCGAGGCTACGAAGAAATTCTCGCGCAAACGCCACCTCACCAACAGGCATCTGATGGACTGCGATCAGTCCATTGCCTGCGGAGGCGTGCGCTTCGAATTTCGGCAGGCGTACGACGTCAGCTTCGGAAGCCGGCAAGCTCCCAAGGGCGTCACCGAAGGCCTCGCCCTCCCCAGTAAATAGCCAATTCAGGTTTACTCCGCGTTTGGCGCGAAGAATTTCGAGAAAAGCCCAGTCGGGCCAAGTCTCTCCTCGTTCGTAGCTGCCAAGCGTGCTCGCCGGGACGCCCACAGCCGCAGCGAAATCCTTGCGGGTTAACGGCTCCCGCACAATGGCGAGCCGCGAGCCTACGCCTTCCTCAATCTTTGAAGGTCTAGCCATGACAAACCGAAATTTCGTTTTACAAAAACGAAATCTCGTTTTACTCTCCATAAATACGGACCAAATCACCCATGAAAAAGGAGGCCGGCCAGGGCCTCCCTCATCACCACGAGGATCCACTATGCACCGGCTCCAACGGGCGGACAAGCAGACCACAACCACCGTCGACAAGAAGATTTCGGAAATCACCACCATTAAGAGCAAGCTCTTTGAGGCGGGCCTTACCCTTCTTCAAGTCGACCGTCTCTATGACCTTCCACGCGGGACTGCCGGAACGACGCTCCGGGAGCCAAACGTAAAGGGGGAGCGGGCAATCGCTGCAGCTCTCGGCACACGGCCAGAACTCCTCTGGCGGACGCGTTACCACGCCTCCGGTCTGCGGAAATCACCTCAACCCCGCGACAACTATGTCCGCCCCTCCACCATGGCGCAACGCCAAATCGGCGCGAGGGCTTAGACATGAAAAACCCCTTCATTCCCTCCCGTTCCGTCGTCTGCCGCGTGGCGGACTGGCTGATGATCTTCGCCCTTGTGGCGGCTGGCCTCATTGCGGCGCTCGCTGCTTTCATCACGCAGGTGCTGGCATGATCAACGTCTACAATTCCAAAGCGCTCTATGAGGCCCATCTGCACGCCTGTTATGCCGCCGTGCGCGAAGGCTTTCCGCATCTTGCCATCCGCGACATCGTGGAGCCGCCGCACCAGTGGTTCGATGCTGCGCTCGCGCGCCAAGTGGTCATCCACCTGATGGTCACCGAATTCAAATGGCCAAAGCGTCGGGTCGTCGAGGTGGAGGACCGTTCGCGGGAAGCCATCAACCGGGCGCTACGCACCATTGATCGCCGGCTGGAAACGCCGCGTTTCAGCACGCATTACCGCAGCATCGTGGTCCGCGCCCACGCCCTCGCCTTCCTGCAGACGGAAGAAGAAAGAGGGGTCGCCTGATGCCCGATTACAAGCAGCTTTCTCTTTCGCAGATCCTGATCGGCCCGCGCCAGCGCCCGATCGACCGCGATTATGCAGCCGTCATTGGCGCCTCGATGAAAGAACACGGACAGTTGCAGCCCATCGTGGTGCGCGCCACACCGGCCGCCCAAAACCCTTACACACTGGTCATCGGCGGGCACCGCTGCACCGGCGCCGAGATCCACGGCATCGAGATGCTCGATGCTATCGTCGTGAAAGCTAATGGCGCAGATGCGCAATTGCTGGAACTGGCAGAAAACCTGCACCGTCGGGATCTTTCCGTTCTCGATCGCGCCTATTTCGTTCAGGCCTATCGCGACCTCTGGGAGAACAAATACGGCTCCATCAACCCTGGGAGGGCAAATAGTGCCAAGTTGGCACTATTTTCTGAAGAGGCCGCCTCATGCTTCTCGGAAGCTGTCGTCAACAAGCTAGGCCTATCCCGGCGGGCCGCATTCAGGCTCGGCAAGATCAGTGGAAGCCTTCATCCAGAACTCCGCGCCTCCCTCCAAAGCTCGCCCGCCGCCGACAACCAGTCGCAACTGCTGGCGCTGGCCAAGCTGGAGCCGCAGAAGCAGCGGCAGGTGGCCGTGGCGCTGAAGGCGGAACCAGACGTGAAGAAGGCGCTCGCCATCGTGGACCCCGCCCCTCGCCTGCCCAAGGCGAAGGTTGAACAGGCGGTTCTGCTGTCGCGCCTCGTCACCGCCTGGGAAGATGCCAGCGAAGAGACCCGGCGCCAGTTCCTCGAACATATCGGCATGGAAGGCAGCGACGAGCTTTCGCAGCTGATGACCGACCTGAAAAGCGAGGCCGCGTGATGAGCAAGCATCCCGCCCAACTCGATTTCTTCCTTGAGCCGCTGTTTCCGGTGCGCGCGCCCGTCGCCTCGATCGACCTTGATCGTTTCCGTTCACGCCTCAAGCGTGAAATGGCCCGCGCCATCCGCGAATGCCCGCATTCGCGCGAGGTGATCGCGGCCCGCATGGCGCATTACCTCGGCCTGCCCAACCTTTCGAAGATGACGCTCGACGCCTACACGGCCGAAAGCAAGGCCTCGCATGATGTGAGCCTCGTGCGCTTCAAGGCCTTCGTGCGCGCCACCGGCGCGGTCTGGCTCTGGGATTTCGTCGTCTCGGAAGATGGCCTCACCCTCCTGGAAGGCGACGAAGCCCGGCTTGCCGAGATCGCCCGCCTGCAACAGGAACAGCGTGAATTGCAGCAGCGCCTGAAGACGCTGCGCTCCACGCCGATCAACATCAAACGGCGGGGGCAGTGATGGCACCCAAGCGCTCCCCCAAACCGCAGGAACCGCCGGTGGTGAAGGAATTCTATTCCATCGCCGAACTGGCCGAGGCAAACCTGCCCGGCCTGCCTCGTGATATGTCGGCCATCGACAAGATCGCCCGCGCCCGCTGGCGTGGTGACGAGCGTCTGGCCCGGCGCGTGCCGGGTAAGACCAAGCCCGTCTGGGAATATCACTATTCGCTGCTGCCGCAGATCGCGCAGACGCGGCTGCTCGTCGTTCATATGGCGCCAGCCAATGATGATCGTAACCTGTACCGCGAACGCAAATCCAAGCTGTGGGGCGAATATGAGGCTCTTTCAAACGAGCAAAAAATCGTCTGTGAAGCTCGTTTGAAGGCCCTTCAAATCGCCGAGGATCTGGAGCGCGGCGGCATGACGGCATCGGCCTCCGTCACCATGGCCTGCCGGCGCGCCGGCGTCACCAAATCCGCCTTCTATGAATGGCGCAAGCTTTTGGAAGGCCACGACCGCGAGGATTGGCTGGCGGCACTTGCTCCGTCTTACCGATCTGACAGCAGATGGGCGGAATGCCACGAAGAGGCCTGGGATGTTCTGAAGAGCGATTACCTGCGCCCGGAACGGCCGACCTTTTCCGCCTGCTATCGCCGCGTGGTGAAGCTCGCCAAGACGAAGAAGTGGCATCCCATTCCGACAGAAAGGGCGCTGCGCCGCCGGTTCGATCATGAAGTGCCGGAAGCCGTCCAGGTGCTGGCACGGCAGGGCAAGGAAAAGGCAAAGTTCCTCTACCCTGCTCAGCGCCGTACGCGCTCCCATCTCCACGCCATGCAGGCGGTCAACATGGACGGGCATCGCTTTGACGTTTTTGTGGAGTTCCCTGATGGCCGCATCGACCGCATCCACCTCATCGCCCTGCAGGATCTCTACTCGGGCAAGTTCGTTGCCTGGCGCCTATCCGACAGCGAGAACAAGGATGCGGTGCGGCTCGTCATCGGCGACATGGTCGAGAACTTCGGCATCCCCGACCAGATCACCCTCGACAATGGCCGTGCCTTCACCAGCAAGTGGCTGACCGGCGGCGCGAAAACCCGCTATCGCTTCAAGATCCGCGACGAGGACCCGAAGGGCCTGTTGGTCACGCTTGGCATCGAGCTGCAGTTTACCAAGCCCTATTCCGGCCAGTCGAAACCGATCGAACGCGCCTTCCTGGACCTCACCGACACAGTCGCCCGCCACCCGGTCTGCGCCGGCGCCTATACCGGCAACAAGCCCGACGCGAAGCCGGAAAACTACCGCTCGAAGGCTGTTCCGCTCGCCACCTTCGTGGACCTGGTCAACCGGGAAATCGCCGAACACAATGCCCGTCCGGGCCGCACCGGCGGCAACTGCAATGGACGCAGCTTCGACGAAACCTTCAACCAGAGCGTGGCCGAACCGGGCACGGTGGTGCGGTATGCCACCGCCGCCCAGCGTTCCCTCTGGCTGCTGGCCGCCGAAGGCATTACCGCCCGCAAACCAGATGGCCACATCGAACTGCACCGCAACCGATATTGGGCACCGGCGCTCACCGGCTATGTCGGCAAGAAGGTCGTTGTGCGCTTCGATCCCGACCGGCTGCACCAGAGCATCAAGGTCTACGACCTGAACAACGTTCTGATCTGCGATGCCGCCTGCCTGGATGACACCGGCTTCCATGACACCGTAGCGGCGCGACAGCACGCCCGCACGAAGAAGGATCTGGAGAAGGCACTCGCCGCTGAACGGGAGGCGCATGTCCGACTGAAGGCACAGGATCTTGCAGATCTCTATACGCGGGCCGAACGCGCGGCCGAGCCGCCAGCGCCGAAGCCGAAACCGCCCCGCGTCACCCGCATCGCGCGCTCAAACCTTGCCGTCCAGCAGGCGGCACCGGACGAGGCCGCCTTTGAAAACAGCTTTTCCCGCGCCCTCTCCAAACTCACCGGAGACCCCGAGGTCATTGAATTTCCGAAAGGAAATCGATCCCGGAAGTAGTGCGTCGGGATCGCATAGCAGAGCCGAAAAGTACCGAGTCCGGTTCCGACAAAAAAATGGGCGGGGAAAACCCGCCCATACAAAACGCCCCGAGGGGCTGACCTAACTGGAACCTTCGCATGAACAAGCACATCGACACAAGACCCTATTCCGGCTGGGAGCAATCCGAGCCCGAACTGCCATTTCTGGAAAAGCACGCCGACGACATCGACGACTGGCGCGAGATCCGCTCGCAGGTGGCCGAGATCGCCATTGCCAACAGCTGGACGAAAGCCGAAGTCACCCGCCGCAGCGGCATGAAGGAAGGCACCTTCTCCCAATGGTTCTCCGGCACCTATCTTGGCCGGCTGGACAACATGAACCGCCAGATGCGCAACTGGATCTCGGCGGTTCTGGATGCGGCTGCGATGCCGACCATTCCGACCTCGCCGGCCTTCATCAAGACCCGGATTGCCGCCGAAATCACCCAGACCCTGCAATGGGCGCAGCTGACCGCCGACCTCGTGATGATCACGGTCGCCGCCGGCAACGGCAAGACGGCGACCTGCCGCCATTACCGGGCAACGCACCCGAACGTCTACCACGCCACAGTCAGTCCGCACACAAAGACGGTTCACGGCATGCTGGTGGAACTGGCGGCCGAACTGGACGTGCTCGAAAACAATCCGGCCCGGCTGACCCGCGCCATCGGCGGCAAGCTCGGGCGCATGGGCGGCGGTTCTCTCCTGATAGTAGACGAGGCACAGAACCTCGTTGATGACGCCATCAACCAGCTGCGCCACTTCTCCGACATCTACCAGTGCGGCATCGCCCTGGTCGGCAATGAGGAGGTTTATTCCCGCTTCGTGGCGCAGGTGAAGGGCCGCTCCTATGCGCAGCTTAAGCGCCGTGTCGGCAAGCATCTCAAGCGCCAGAAGCCATTCGCCGAAGACATCGCCGCCTATATCAGCGCCTGGGGTGTCACCGATCCTGACAGCATCAAGCTGCTCACCGGCATCGGCCTGAAGGGCGGCGCGCTCGGCCAGATCGACAAGACCATGAAGCTCGCCAGCATGCTTGCGATCGGCGAGGACCGCAATGTCACCGTCAAGGACATCGAGGCGGCCTGGAAGAACCGCGACGTGGAGGACATGGCATGACCTCACCCGTCACACTCACCCGCGAACTGGAACTCTTGCGCCGGCAGTTCAAACCTTTCGAGAAGACGGGCCTCAGCCTCACCGGTGGCGAAGTGGTCCGGCTCACCAAGCGGATTTCGTTGATCACGAAACTCGCGCGCACCGTCGAGACGGAGCTTTCCATCCACCGCCTGAGCGAAGCCGGCAAGCAACAGGCGGCCACCATCGAGCAACTGACGCAGGACGTCGCCGGCGCCTTGATCCTGTCGGCAGACGGCAATGTCGTGCGGCCGGATTTTACGAAGGGAGGTCGCTGATGATCACGGCTTTGCAAGAACTGACCGCAATCCGCGACCGGATCAAGCCGGCCATCCATGGCGGCCTTCGCCTCTCAAGCGATGACACGGCCGCCCTGGTGCGAAGGCTGAACACCACGATCGAACTGGTGCGCGAGACCGAGGACGAGAAGCGGATCATCGAGCTTGCGCTGCAGGCCCGCCATATCGGCCGCCCTCGCCTCCAACTGGTGCGCGAAACCGGAGCGCCGCCGGCTTGACCGGCTGCCTCTGAAACCTCCCAATTAATGGAAAGTCAGGACAATGGATACGATCACCCCGAACGCAGACACCAATGCCGATGGCATCATCACCGTCGCCGGCCGCCAGTATATGCCTGATGCCAAGGGCAAGCTCACCCCGGTCGACATGCTAAAGCCGCAGCACCGGCTGGAAGACCAAACGGTGCGCAAAATTATGAAGTTTGCACTCGACCTCAACGCCCAGATCCGCCGTTTTCGCGACCACACCATGGTCGATCTCGGCACCTTCGATGTGTTGCTTGAAGAGGAATACGGCGCCCGGATTGGCGGTGCCAAGGGCAACCGCACCTATCAGACCATCGACGGCCTGATGCGCGTTCAGGTGCAGGTGGCAGATCTCGTGGATTTCGGTCCGGAATTGCAGGTGGCCAAGAAGCTGGTCGATGAATGCCTGAATGAATGGTCGGCCGACAGTCGGCCGGAAATCCAGACGCTGGTCAGCGATGCCTTCGACACCGACAAGGAAGGCAAGATCAACCGCTCCAAGATCTTCATGCTGCTACGCCACTCGATCGAGGACGCCCGCTGGAAGCGCGCAATGGACGCCATCCGCGACGCCATGCGGATCACCGGCTCAAAGGAATATGTGCGGTTCTACGTGCGCGACCAGCCGGATGCTGGTTGGCAGGCGGTTACGATCGATCTGGCGAGGGCGTGAGATGCTCAAGATTAAGCAGTGGCCGCCGCCAGTCAACTTCGTAGATATCTGCGAGTTTGATCAACTCACCTATCAGCACATCCATAGATGCGAACAGCGCTTTATTTTGGAGAGGGATATTTATGATGCGGTTGCGTCGCACGACATCCGCTTCCATTTCTATCTGTTTACGCAAATGAAAAAGATACGATTCTTCGTCAAGCGGAACATATGTCCCCGCCAAACTCCAGTAATTAGCTTTGGTATCTCGAGCCAAATGCATAAATTTCGACAGGGCGGAGGTAAGTTGACCGTCAAAGAGTGAATAGCCCCGAGATTTGTAGACGCCTTCTTTCCTAATTTTGAGGCAAGAAGATCACCATGAGCAAATCGAATTTCAGCGAAGAGTTTAAGCGCGACGCGGTGCGTCAGATCACGG
>JAIXTO010000224.1 GCA_027483885.1 Rhizobiaceae bacterium | reverse complement strand
TTCCAGTGCACTCTCGTTCTTGACGTACTGGACCGACTTGCCGCGCGCGACCTTATAGAGCGGCGGCTGGGCGATATAGAGATGGCCGCGCTCGATCAGTTCCGGCATCTGGCGGAAGAAGAAGGTGAGCAGAAGCGTGCGAATATGGGCGCCGTCGACGTCAGCGTCCGTCATGATGATGATCTTGTGGTAACGCAGCTTGTCGGCGTTGAATTCGTCCTTGCCGATCGACGTGCCAAGGGCGGTGATCAGCGTGCCGATTTCCTGGCTCGACAGCATCTTGTCGAAGCGGGCGCGTTCCACGTTGAGGATTTTGCCACGCAGCGGCAGGATCGCCTGGCTTTCGCGCGACCGGCCCTGCTTGGCCGAACCGCCAGCGGAGTCACCTTCCACGAGGAAAAGCTCGGACTTTGCCGGATCACGCTCGGAGCAATCGGCAAGCTTCCCGGGCAGCGAGGCGATATCGAGCGCACCCTTGCGGCGGGTCAGTTCACGGGCCTTGCGGGCCGCTTCACGGGCAACGGCTGCTTCCACGACCTTGCCGACGAGAATTTTCGCTTCGGCCGGATGCTCTTCAAACCAGGTGCTGAGCGCCTCGTTGACGAGGTTTTCCACGACCGGTCGGACTTCCGACGAGACGAGCTTGTCCTTGGTCTGTGACGAGAATTTTGGATCCGGAACCTTGACGGACAGTACGGCCGTCAGGCCTTCGCGGCAGTCTTCGCCCTGCAGCGTCACCTTTTCCTTTTTGGTGATACCGGATGTATCGGCATAGGAGGTGACCTGGCGCGTCAGCGCGCCGCGGAAACCGGCCATATGCGTGCCGCCATCGCGCTGGGGAATGTTGTTGGTGAAGCACAACATGTTCTCGTGGTAGCTGTCATTCCACCACATGGCCACTTCGACGGTAATGCCGTCCTTCTCGCCGATGATGGCGACGGGCCTGTCGACGAGCGGCTTCTTGGAGCGGTCGAGATAACGGACGAAGGCTTCGAGCCCGCCATCATAGAGCATTTCTTCCTGGCGAATATCGGACTTGCGTTTGTCGGTCAGCAGAATGCGCACGCCGGAATTCAGGAACGCGAGTTCGCGCAGGCGGTGCTCCAGCGTTGCGTAGTCGAAATCCACCTTTGTGAACGTTTCCGTGCTGGGCAGGAAGGTGACTTCCGTTCCCGAACGGCCCTCATATTCACCGACGACCCTTAGCGGGCTGTCGGCAACGCCATGGGTAAACGTGATTTCATGCAGCTTGCCATTGCGGCGAACCTTGAGACTGAGCTTGACGGAGAGCGCGTTGACCACCGAAACGCCGACGCCGTGCAGACCACCGGAAACCTTGTAGGAGTTCTGGTCGAATTTGCCGCCGGCATGCAGCTGGGTCATGATGACTTCGGCGGCCGACACACCTTCGCCGGTGTGAATATCTGTCGGAATGCCGCGGCCGTTGTCGGTAACGGTGACCGATCCATCGGCGTTCAGCGTGACAGTGACGATGTCGGCATGTCCGGCCAGCGCTTCGTCGATCGCATTGTCGACGACTTCGTAGACCATATGGTGGAGACCGGACCCATCGTCCGTATCCCCGATATACATGCCGGGACGTTTACGAACCGCATCAAGTCCTTTCAGGACCTTGATCGAATCGGCTCCGTATTCTGCACTCGCGCTATCGCTGACGGGTGTATCGCTCATCAATCAACTTTCTAGTTTCTTGGCTGCGGACGGTGAGGCGTCGAATCACCGTTGTCCTTGACACGGACTATAGGAAGTTCCGGCCCTGTTTCCAAAGCGTTGGCTCACGAAAACAGGGGATGACATGCGCCGTTAGCCTCGATTTGAGGCTTTTTCCAGCAGCTCCGTCAAGTCGTCTATCACGTCCGGTTCCAAAGTGCTAATGCGGCGCGCCAGAAGATTGGCAAGGGCGGTATATTTCGGCGGCAAACCGGCCGTGTCCACCACGACGCGCGGATCCGACGTTTCCGCCAGCATGAACAGTTCTTCCGCCTCATCCCAGATGATATTAAAATAGCCGGCCACACGCTGCAGGAAATCAAAGCTCGGGCGACCGCGCCGGCCGTGTTCCAGTGCCGACAGATACGCCGGCGAAACGCGCAGTGCTGCCGCCATCTGCTGCTGGTTCACACCCTTTCGCAGACGCAGCGTCCGCATGGCTTCACCAAACGGCGTCACCGCTCGCCACCGCGCCGGGTCAGCCGCACGTAAAGCGCGCCCTCCCCCCCATGCTGGCGTGCCGCCGGCTCATAGGAAGATATCAGGAAGCGGAATTCGGCTTTCGAAAACCACATCGGCACCGCCCGCTTCAAGGCTCCCTCGCTGCCGTAGGAGCTTCCCTTGCCGGTGATCACCAGCACGTGGCGCAGACCCCGCTCATGAGCGCGCATCAGAAAATCCAGGAGCATGCCATGCGCCTCGCTCTGGAACATGTCGTGCAGATCGATGCGGGCTTCCAGCGCGAGGCGGCCGCGGGCGATCTTGCGCTTGACCGGCTTTTCCAGCGGATGGTGCAGACCCGTCGGCTGTGGCTTTTTCGGCGTTGTATCCGCGGGCTCACTGGACGCGCCTGCCTTCTGCCCGCGCGCCTTTCCCTCCTTGATTGTCGGCTCCGGCAGAGCCGTTTCCTCTTCGAAGGACAAAAGCTCTTCCATACGGCCGGAGAGTGGCTTCGTCGTCTTGGCGACGGTGCCCCAGAGAATGCGCTCTTCGGCGCTCAGCTTCCGCCCGCCCTTCATCGGCCGTACCGAACGGCTGCTGCCTTGGGGATCAGGATATGAAAATCGGCGTTGTTGCGCACCGTACCGGCCATGTCTCCGGCCTCGTCGCCGGAGCCGGTAAAAATGTCACCGCGCGCCGGGCCGACAATGGCGGAGCCCGTATCGAGCGCAAGCATCAGCCGCGCAAAAGGCCGGCCACCGTCCAGATGCGTCAAAGTGTCGGAGGCTATGAAAAAAGGAAACCCAAACGTATGGATCAACCGGTCCACAGCAAGCGAGCGACCGGGCACCAGCGGCACTTTTGCGGCCGCAATCGGCCCGAGCGCCGGATCGCTCACGTCTGCCTCGCGGAAGAAGATGTAGGAGCGATTGTGCCACAACATTTCATCCACCTTAGCCGGATTCTCTGCCAGCCATTTGCGGATCGCCTGCATCGAAATATCCGCCGGACGGATCGCCCCGCGATCGATCAACAGCTTCCCAATCGCCGAAAACGGATGGCCAGCCTTTCCGTCATAGGTGATCCGCCGGAGGCTACCGTCGAGATAACGCAGCCGGGCCGCACCCTGCACATGGGTGAAGAACACATCGACTTTGGATCTGGCCCAGGCAATCTCCAGACCCCTGCCCTCGAGATAACCGAGATCGATATCCCGCCGGTCCGGATAAGGACCGATCACACCGGACTGCTCACGTCCGAAGGCATAGGATGAAGGCATGTCCGCCGGGCGGTTGCTGTCATCAAGATCGACAAGATCGGCAGGGCGCCGATAGAACGGAAACACATAGCCGGATTCCAACCGGTCAGAAACCTCGACTTCCGGCTCATAAAAGGCCGTCACGAAACCCGGTTTCGCCACCGCCTGCCTAATGCGGAAGGGAATGCAATGGGTCTCGAAGAAAGCGCGGGCCGAGGCGGCATCCGTAATGTCAGCCTGACCGGCAGCCAAAAGAAGCGGTAGAAGGTCGTCAGTGCTGAGACCAAGCGAACCCGTTCGATAGGGCTTGCCGCGTTCAAGATGCGCAAGACACTGGCGCATGACCGAAAAGAGGGGGCGGGGATCATCGATCTCCCACCCCCTCACATCGGAGAATGCCAGCTGTGTCAGCGAAAAGGGTTGGGAAACGGTCATTGCTCGGATTCGGTTGCCACCAGCTTCCAGTTTGGATCGCGCGAGCGCAGGTCACGGGCAAACGTCCAGATGTCGGTGACCTCAGCCACGTTTTCCGCATCGCCATCGATCAGCGTGCCGGCCTTGTCATAGGTCGCCGAAATCAGCTGGCTGACAATGCGCACGGTAATCTGCTCGTCATGATCCTTGACGGACGCATGAGTGATATCGGCTTTGTCGATGCCGACGAAGGTGGACTTGATGGTTTCGCCGCGGGCCTCGCGCTCGCTGATGGCTGCACCAAAACCTTCAAAAACTTCCTTCGACAGAAGACCGGTCAATGTTTTGCGATCGCCATCGGCAAATGCCATCACGATCATTTCATAGGCCATGCGGGCGCCGGCGAGAAATTCCTTCGGCCGGAACGTCGGATCAGCCTTCACGAGATCACGCAGACCCTCGTTCAGGGCAGTGCCGGGCTTGGCGACCGCATCGATTTCGCTCCAGCGCTGTTCGTCGTCTACCGGTTCACGGCGCGGCAGTGTCACCACCTTGCCGTCATCGGCCGCCGGTCCGCGCGCCGTATCCCTTGCAGCGAAGGGATCTGCAGGCGGCTTCTCATGGCCGGTGCGGCGGCCAAGCACACTGCGCAATTGCAGGAAGATCAGCACCGCTGCCACGAGAAAAAACAGAGTTATGAAATCGTTCGCGCCCATTTTCACCCGCAGTATCGTTGGAATTGGAAAGGTTCCACCTCATATAGTCTGATATGACGCTCATTCAAATAGCGTGACCGTGTCTTCGCGTTCATGCCGTGCAACGGACCTTCAAAGGATATCATGCGCCTGTTCCTGTTTCCGCTTCTTCTTCTCGGCCTTCCCCTGGCGGAAATTGCCGGCTTCGTGATGGTCGGGCGGTGGCTTGGCCTCTGGCCGACGCTTGGCCTCGTCATCCTGTCCGGCATTTTAGGTGCGATGCTTCTGCGCGTGCAGGGGCTCGGCGTCTTGCGCCAGATCCAGATGGAAGGGCGCGAGGGACGCGTGCCGGGAGAGGCCATCATCCATGGCGCGATGATCGTATTTGCCTGTATCCTCCTCGTGCTACCCGGCTTCCTCACCGATATCCTCGGCCTTCTGCTGTTCATCCCCGCCGTGCGCACGTTGCTCTGGGGACTGATCGGCCAGCGCGTGGTGGTGAAATCAAGCTATTCGGCCTCAGCCCGCGGCAATCCGTTCCAGAATCCACGTCAGAATCCCGAGCCAGGCAAAGGCCCGGTTGCGCGCACGCTCGATCTGGATTCGGATGATTATCAACGCAAGCCAAACCCCTCCTCGCCCTGGTCCGACGGGCCGGATAGCAAGCCTGACGACGAGCGCTGAGACAGCCTGCCGCCCCGGCCAAAGGGTTGTAAGGAGCAGGTCTAAGTGATAGACGGCGCAAAAGATCGAAGCCGAGGAACAGCCAATGGCAAACGAAAACGAAACGCAGTCCCCCTCCCTCACCATTCTTGCGCAGTACACCAAGGATCTCTCCTTCGAGAACCCGGGCGCTCCGCATTCGCTGCAGGCTCGCGACAAGGCTCCGGCGATCAACATCAACGTGAATGTGAACGCCAATCCGCTGTCGGAGACCGATTTCGACGTGGTGCTGACGCTGAACGCTGAAGCCAAGGATGGCGACAAGGTGGTGTTTGCCGCCGAGCTGGTTTACGGCGGCGTTTTCCGCATCACCGGCTTTCCGCAGGAACACATGCTGCCGGTTCTCTTCATCGAGTGCCCGCGCCTGCTCTTCCCGTTTGCCCGCCAGATCATTTCCGACATCACGCGCAATGGCGGTTTCCCGCCGCTGATGATCGATCCCATCGATTTCGGCCAGATGTTTGCCCAGCGCGTTTCCGAAGAACAGAACCGTTCGCAGACGCTGAACAGCTGATCGCCCTGTTGCAATTGCTGTATCGAAAAAGCCCGGTCGAGCCGGGCTTTTTTTATGGTCTCTGATTGGAGGCGTTACTGGTAGCGCGACCAGATGGCCTTTTCACCAAATGATTTGACGAGCGCCTCATGCGCCTCGATCTCTGCTTCACCCAGACGCGGCGGCAGCGGACGTGGTCGCTCCAGCGTGGTGATTTCCACCACATCCTCTTCAACGACGGTGCGTGCCCGCTCGTTGCTGGCAAGCCCCAGCGCTGCCTGCCGTCCGCCGATCATCTCGATATAGACTTCGGCCAGCAATTCAGAGTCGAGGAGCGCGCCGTGTTTCGTGCGGTGCGAATTGTCGATGCCATAACGCCGGCAGAGCGCATCCAGCGAATTCGGCCCCATCGGGTTCTTGCGCCGCGCCATCGACAGCGTGTCGATCACCTGATCGGACGGAACCGGCGGCAGGCCAAGCCGGTCGAATTCGGCGTTGATGAAGCCCATGTCGAAGTTGGCATTGTGCGCCACCCATTTGGCGCCGTCGAAAAATTCCCGGATCTGATCGACCACCTCGGCAAAGCGCGGCTTGTCCTTCAGGAAATCGTCGGTAATGCCATGCACAGCCAGCGCATCGGGGTGAACCTTGCGGTCGCCCGGGTTGATGTAGACGTGAAACGTCCGGCCGGTCGGAAAGTGGTTCAGAAGCTCGATGCCACCGATTTCGATGATGCGGTCGATCTTGTTCTCAAGGCCGGTCGTTTCCGTATCGAAGATGATTTCACGCATCTTTTGCGCTCCATTGTCCCGTTTCAATGCCTGCCTGCACAGTGGCGATGATATCGCGCACGCGGCTTCTGGCCGCTTCGATGCCAAGGCCGGTATCGATGATGAAATCTGCCCGCGCCCGCTTGTCCGCATCCGGCACTTGCCGCGAAAGGATCAGGTTGAACTTGTCCTCGCTCATGCCCGGTCGCGCAAGTACCCTTTGCCGCTGGATCTGTGGATCGCAGGAAACCACCACGACCACATCAACCCGGTCGGCCGCGCCGCTTTCAAACAGAAGCGGAATATCGAGAACCACCATGGTGCGGCCGGCGGCCCGTTGCGTGTCCAGAAAAACGGCCTCCCGCGCCCGCACCAGCGGATGCACGATGGCTTCCAGGTCCTTGAACCGATGGGGTTCTGACGCAAGTTTTTGCGCAAGAAGCGCTCGGTCGAGCACGCCATTTTGCGTCACACCGGGAAAGGCCGCCTCGACGGGCGCAACCGCATCTGCGCGGTAAAGATCATGCACAACCGCATCGGCATCGTTGACCGGAATGCCTTCGGCGGCAAAGAGCGCCGCTGTCGTCGACTTTCCCATGCCGATCGATCCGGTAAGGCCGATCCTGATCATGCATGGGCCTCCATATCCTTGACGATGAGGGCGCGCAAAGCGTCATCCACCACCGGGCGCATCCCGAACCATTTTTCAAAACCGGGCACCGCCTGGTGCAGGAGCATGCCGAGGCCATCCACCGTTGCCAGGCCTTCAGCTTTCGCCATGGCAAGGATCGGCGTTTCCAGTGGCACATAAACAATGTCGGTCACGACCGCATCGGCGCGCATGGTGGAAAAATCGATCTCGGGCGCTGCCTCACCATCCATGCCAAGCGAGGTGGTGTTGATGAAAAGCCCGGCGCCTGCCATCACCTCGCCCAGTGCCTCCATCGGATGGGCGTGAACGCGCGCACCAAACCGGTCGGCCAGCGCGCTTGCGCGCGATACCGTGCGGTTGACCACATGGATTTCGGCCACGCCGCGATCTCGCACCGCCTGAATAATCGCGCGGCTTGCACCGCCTGCCCCCAGAATGACAGCGCGGTCCGCTCTGTCCCAGCCGGCATGACGCTGGTCGAGATTGGCGGTAAAGCCATAACCATCGGTATTCGTCGCTTTCAGCAAGCCTTCTTCCAGCCAAAGCGTGTTGGCAGCGCCCAGTTCCTCGGCCAGTTCATCCGGCTCGTCGGCCAGTTCAAAGGCGCGCTCCTTGTGCGGAATGGTGACATTGCCGCCGCGATAGAGGCCATCGGTCTTCAAGGACGCAATAAAATGCTGAAAATCTACCGGCAAAACTTCGATCGCCCGATAGCTGCCATCAAGGCCGAACTGGCGCAGCCAATGGCCGTGGATGAGCGGCGAGCGCGAATGGCGGATAGGGCTGCCGACAACGAAGGCGGCTAACGTTTCACGTGAATCAGCCATTGATCGCTCCAAGGTCACGCAGCGCCTGCAGGAGGGGCAGCATGGGCAGGCCCAGAATGGTGAAGTAATCGCCATCGATATGCGAAAACAGCTGGATGCCCTCTCCTTCCAGCTGATAGGCGCCGACGCTGGTCAGGGCCTTGTCACCTGTACGGGCGAGATAGCCATCGATGAAGCTTTCACTCAGCCGCCGCGCCGTCAGTTTGGCCATGACGACGTCTTCCCACAGCGACACACCATCACGAACAATCACGACGCCGCTGTTCAGCTGATGAGTCTCGCCTGAGAACGACAGAAGCGTTTCGCGGGCTTCGGCAAGGTTTGCCGGCTTGTGATAGACACGGTCTCCAAGGGACATCGTCTGGTCGGACCCGATGACGAAGGCTGCGGGCCAATGCCGGCTGACCGCAAGCGCCTTTTCACGCGCAAGCGCCTGGGCCACCTGCTGCGGATCTGCTCCCTCTTCATGAAGACGGGCCTCGATGGCGCGTTCATCGATGTCTGCGGCCTGGGCCTCAAAGGCGAGACCGGCATTTTTCATCAGCATACGGCGGAAGGGGCTGGAGGAGGCAAGAACAAGCGGTTGGGTCACGGTTCATTCCAGGCTTTGACGGTTGGATTCGGCTTAACGCAGCTTCGGACGCAGGGCAACGATGGCAGCAGCCGTTTCTTCAATGGAGCGCCGGGTCACGTCGATGATCGGCCATTGGTGGCGGGCACAGAGCGTGCGGGCATATTTCAGCTCCTCGTTGATGTTCGCCCTGTCCGTATAATGCCCGCGGTCAAAACCGCTGACCGTCCCCAGTTCACGATTTTCCCGCACCTGCGAGATCCGGTCCGTTGTCGCCACAAGGCCGACGATCAGCGGCCGTGTTGCCTTCAGCAGGCTCTCCGGCAGCGGCACATCGGGAACGATTGGAATATTGGCGCATTTGATGCCGCGATTGGCGAGATAGATCGAGGTCGGCGTTTTGGAGGTTCGGCTGATGCCGATGATCACCACATCCGCCTCGTCATAGGTCTCCGGCATCTGCCCGTCGTCATGGTCCATGGCGAAATTCAGCGCATCGATGCGTTTGAAATAGTCGGCGTTCAACGCGTGCTGCGCGCCCACCCTCCGGCGTGACATGGCGCCGAGATAGGTCTGAAACGTGGCGAGCACCGGTTCCAGCACATTGACGCAGGGAACTCCAATCTCCCGACAGCGTTGATCCACGTGATCGGCAAGCTCCTGATCGACGATGGTATAAAGAACGATGCCCGGTTTTTCGTCGATTGCATCGAGAACCGGCGAGAGCTGGCGGCGGTTTCGAATGAGCGGATAAACATGCTCGATGGCAAGCGAGCCCTGAAATTGCGCCGAAGCTGCGCGTCCCGCCGAAATGAGAGTCTCGCCCGTTGAGTCAGAAATCAGGTGCAGATGAAAGAAACTTTTGCGGTTCTCCACGTTAAACTTCACCCTCTGTTCATAACCCGGGATAAACCATGGCCTCCGGAGCGACAGGACTGAGCCTGCCTAACAACTGCCGATTTATCCACAACGAAGGCTCCTGTGAGGCCGATTTCGCGGCAGTTGGGGACACTGGGGATAACTGGTAAAAGCACTTGTTTCCCACACACGCTATCCACAGATTTTCATGATGGCATCTGGCTCGCAAGAGATTGATTCAAGACAGTGAATCCGAACTGTCCACATTTGCCTGAATATGCCTATATCTCTTTCCCGCCTGGGTGTCATTGTCGCACTGTCCGCGTGTGGACTGTGCAAGAGAAATGATCCTTGATAGTCACCGACTCTAAGAATCAGAAGAATCCAAGATTCTCATTTTCTTTGTTTTAGGGGAGAACACGGTTTGCCTTCACATCGCCGAAAGGTTCTGGAGGTCCTGCACGGATCGACCGTCACACCTCCACCCATCTGGCTCATGAGACAGGCAGGTCGATACCTGCCGGAATATCGTCAGACGCGCGCCAATGCGGGAAGCTTCCTGCACCTCTGTTATTCGCCGGATCTGGCAACCGAGGTCACCCTCCAGCCAATCCGGCGTTATGGTTTTGATGCGGCGATCCTGTTTTCGGATATCCTCGTCATTCCCGATGGGCTCGACCGGGGCGTTCATTTCGTCGAAGGCTCAGGCCCGAAGATGACCCCGATCGATGAGGACGGCATTTTTGCCCTCTCGCCCGAGCGCGTTCTTCCGCACCTGAAGCCCGTGATGCAGGCGGTATCGCAGATCCGCGCCAGCCTGCCCGAGGAAACGACGCTTCTCGGTTTCTGCGGCGCGCCCTGGACGGTTGCGACCTATATGATCGCCGGCCACGGAACGACGGATCAGGCCCCTGCCCGCCTGTTCGGTTATCGTTATCCGAAAGCCTTTGCGCATCTGCTGGCGGTGCTTGCCGATCTCTCCGCCGATTATCTCGTGGCGCAGATCGATGCCGGCGCCGATGCGGTGCAGATCTTCGATTCCTGGGCGGGCGTGCTCGGCGAAAAGGAATTCGAGGACTATGCCATCAAGCCGTTGGCGCGGATCATCCGCAGCGTAAAAGAGCGCCGGCCGCAGGCGAAAATCATCGCCTTTGCCAAGGGCGCCAGCATGAACCTTAAAACCTATCGCCAGAAGACGGGCGCCGATATGATCGGTCTCGACTGGTCGGTACCGCTCAGTTTTGCCGCCGAGCTGCAGAAGGATGGCCCTGTTCAGGGCAATCTCGATCCCATGCGGGTTGTTGCGGGCGGACAGGCGCTGGATGACGGTATTGACGCCATCCTTCAGGTTCTCGGTCAGGGCCCGCTGGTGTTTAATCTCGGGCACGGCATTACGCCGGAGGCAAACCCCGATCATGTAACCAGGCTGGTCAACCGCGTGCGGGGGATTCCGTATGGCGCCTGAAAAACAGGTGGACGCAAAGCCCGGGCGAAGGGCAGCGCTGCGGGCAACCATGGCGCTGATCGTTTTCGTCGGATTGATCGCTCTGCTGGTCTTTCTGCAGCCGGAGAGCCTGTATCTCTGGGTGAAGGCGTTCCACGTGATTGCCGTGATCGCCTGGATGGCCGGCCTGTTCTACATGCCGCGCCTGTTCATTTATCACACGGATGCCGAACCGGGTTCGGTGCAATCGGAAACCTTCAAGGTAATGGAAAAGCGCCTGCTGAAGGTGATCATGAACCCGGCGATGATGATCAGCTGGGCGCTCGGCCTCTATCTCGCCTGGGATATCTACGGTTTCCAGGGTGGCTGGCTGCATGCCAAGATCGCGCTGGTCGTAGCGCTGACGCTTGCGCATATGCACCAGAGCCGGGCCGTCAGGCAGTTTGCGGTGGACGGCCCGCGTAAAACCGCGCGCTACTGGCGCCTGATGAACGAGATCCCGACCGTGCTGATGATGTTGATTGTCATTCTCGTGATCGTCAAACCCTTCTGAACGAGAAGAATTCCCGCCCGCCCCCCTTGCGGCTCACTGTTGAAGCCGCTATTTTCCCGCCACTCATCTTTCGTGGCTCGTGTGCATTCTTCTGTCGTCCGCGGTTTTCCTGCGGTAACGAATTTCACAGACACGCCAATTCCCTCAAAATTAGTCAAAGCGGTCCCTCTTCATGGCTGAAATGAAGCTTCAAGAACTCAAGAGCAAGTCACCGACCGACTTGTTGACCTTCGCCGAATCGCTGGAGGTCGAAAACGCGAGCACGATGCGCAAGCAGGAGCTGATGTTCGCGATTCTCAAGGTCTTGGCCAGTCAGGACGTGGAAATCATCGGCGAAGGCGTCGTTGAGCTGCTGCAGGACGGTTTTGGCTTCCTGCGCTCGGCGAACGCCAATTACCTGCCGGGCCCGGATGACATCTACATCTCGCCCTCGCAGATCCGCCGCTTTTCGCTGAAGACCGGCGATACCGTGGAAGGCCCGATCCGTGGACCAAAGGAAGGCGAACGGTATTTCGCGCTCCTGAAGGTGAACACGATCAATTTCGACGATCCGGAAAAGATCCGTCACAAGGTTCACTTCGATAACCTGACGCCGCTTTATCCGAATGAGCGCTTCAAGATGGAACTGGAGGTTCCGACCTCCAAGGACCTCTCAGCCCGCGTGATTGATCTGGTGGCGCCGCTCGGCAAGGGCCAGCGCGGTCTCATCGTCGCCCCGCCGCGGACCGGTAAAACCGTTCTTCTGCAGAACATTGCCCATTCCATTACCGCCAACCATCCGGAATGCTACCTGATCGTTCTGTTGATCGACGAGCGGCCGGAAGAAGTGACCGACATGCAGCGCTCCGTGCGCGGCGAAGTCGTCTCCTCCACCTTCGATGAGCCGGCTGTGCGCCACGTTCAGGTCGCCGAAATGGTCATCGAAAAGGCCAAGCGCCTGGTCGAGCATGGGCGCGATGTGGTTATCCTGCTCGATTCGATCACCCGCCTTGGCCGTGCCTACAACACCGTGGTGCCGAGCTCGGGCAAGGTGCTGACCGGTGGTGTGGACGCGAACGCGCTGCAG
>JAIXTO010000227.1 GCA_027483885.1 Rhizobiaceae bacterium | reverse complement strand
CTTGAAGGTGCGGCCAGCCACGCAGACACGGTCCACCCAGGCCTTGAGCTGTGTGGGAATGGTGAAATTGTACATCGGTGCGCCGATGATGATGATATCGGCTGCAAAGAGCTCGTCCACATAAGCGCCACCGGTTGCCAGATCCTGGCCAAGCGCCGCATTGCCGACTTCGCCACCCTGAAAGACTGCCATATGGGCGTCCGACAGGTGCATGGCGGCATCGACCACCAGATCGCGGCGGATGATGCGAGCGCCGGGATGCAGCGCCTGCTGCTTTGCGGCAATTTCTGCCGTCAGGCTGCGGCTGACCGAGTAGCCGCCGAGAATGCTTGAATCGATGTGAAGGATTGTGGTCATTGGAAATGTTTCCAGTGGTTTTGCCAGGCTGGCGTTACGGATAAAGCGGTTGAGGAAGCTTTGAATTGTTTTGATCATGATCATCAGATGCCATGGCCGGTTCATCACAGATAGCCAGTATGTTCGAATGGTATCTATCGGTGTGCCCGATGGGTCGAATGGGCGCGGTGGTCATCAATGACTGCGGGATAACTGCGCAGGTACTCGTAAAGCGCCTCGCGTCCTTCCAGGCGTCTGGGCGATACCTCGGGTGCAAAGGGAAACTCGGCGACGACAGTGTCAGCGTAAAGCTCCGACCAGCCTTTCATGTCATTATCCGTTCCCAGGGTTCGTGTGTGCTGTTTCGTCCGGTGAAACAGCGATTGCGTGGATGTGTCAGTGCCACGCTTGCATTAACGGCGGCAGCCGGTATTTATCGATATTATCCATCGGTTAGGGCGATAGAGGAGGCTCAAATGCTCGACGGCGTGTCCCTGGACCAATTGCGCACATTCGTGGCCGCGGCAGACGAGGGGAGTTTTTCGGCGGCCGCACGGCACCTTCGCCGGACACAGTCGGCTGTCAGCGAAACGATCGCCAATCTCGAAGGGCAGTTATCCGTCGTTCTTTTCGATCGCTCAGCCCGCTACCCCAAGGTGACCAAGCAAGGCGAAATCTTGCTGGCCGATGCGCGCTCCGTGGTGTGCGCCGTCGATGGCATGAAGGCGCGCGCAAAGGGTATCGCTGGTGGGCTTGAGCCGGAGCTTGCCGCCGTCATCGACGTCTTTTTCCCCATCAGTACGATTGCAGACGTCTCCCACGAGTTCCGCCGGGAGTTTCCGGCAACGCCGTTGCGGCTTTATGTCGAGGCATTGGGGGGAGCGGTGCAGCCGGTGATCGACGGCCGTGCGAGTTTCGGGCTTGTCGGTTCACTGCCCACTTTGCCGCCGGGACTGGTGGCGGAACGTATTACCAGCGTCGAGTTTGTGATGGTTGCCGCTGCCCGGCATCCTCTTGCCGCGCATCAGGGCCTCATTCCCCGCGAGGAGCTTGCCCGCCATGTGCAACTGGTCCTGACAGATCGGTCGGATCTTTCGCAAGGACGGGAATTTGGCGTCATGTCGCCCTCGACCTGGCGGCTCGCCGATCTGTTTGCCAAACACGCCTTTCTTGTCAGTGGCCTTGGATGGGGTGGAATGCCTCTCCATGCCGTGGAAAAGGACATTGCCGAAGGGCGGCTGATCGAGTTACCCATTGAGGACACGGCCGGAGGATTGAAACTGCCGATGTCGGCAGTCTACCGGGTTGATGCGCCCCCTGGTCCCGCCGGCCGCTGGATGATTGATCGTCTCAAACACTGCTCGAAAGAAAATGCGACAAGCGACGATTGACAGGATTATGAGTGTGTAATAGTGATGATGACACACAAGCGGATAACTCCATGCCAACCAGTACTCGATTTGTTGTCGCCGTTCATATCCTCACGGGCCTCGCCGTCAGCGACGGCAAACCGATGCGCTCGGAGGATCTCGCCTACTCCGCCAATACCGGAGCTGTCGTCATCCGCGGGCTGCTCTCGCGGTTGAATGATGCAGGGTTGACGCGGTCGCAGCTTGGGGCAGGGGGCGGCGCTTTGCTGGCAAAACCTGCGGAAAAGATCAGGCTGCTGGATGTATATGAGGCGGTTGAGGATACGGAACTGTTTTCCACACATCGCACGCCACCTTGCGAGAACTGCGCGGTGGGCGGCAACATTCTGGAGGCCATGCAACCTGTCCTCACAAGGGCCCGCATGGCCTTGGAAGCAGAGCTGGCCAAAACCACAGTCGCTGATATTGCAGCGGACGTTGCGCGACTGGGGAAATTCTCCATACCACTGGTCTGGTGATTTTTTGCCTGTAAATGTCGCTATAACGACGACACATTAACATAAACTGCAGCCCTGCAGTCCTAGTTCGGATCTGTTCAGCCTCAGGGGCGCTGACGGTTCTCATCTTTCCAGCCCCCCAAAAAACCTGGAGTACATTATGAGCATTGGTATCATCGGTTCTGGCGCGCTTGGCTCAAACCTTGCCCGCATCTTCGCCAAGGCCGGCATTGCCGCCACGATTTCCAACAGCCGCGGTCCGGCTTCGTTGGCATCACTCGTTGAAGAGCTTGGTCCTTCCATCACGGCCGGCACTGTCGAAGACGCCGCGAGCGCAGACATCGTCTTTGCGGCCGTGCGCTGGGTCGATGCCGAAAAGATCATGACCAGTTTGCCTGCCTGGAATGGCCGCATCGTCGTCGACGGCACCAACCCGGTTGAATTCATCGATCCCAATTCACCGGATGCCAGTGATCCGACCAATCCGCTTGCCGCCTACGGCATCAAGGCGGTGGATCTGGGCGAAAAACACTCGAGCGAAGTCTTCAGTCAGTATGTGCCCGGCGCGCGTGTCGTGAAGGCCTTCAACCATCTTGACGTTAACGTTTTGCCGGAACCTGCAACCGCAGGCGGCCAGCGTGTGCTGTTTTACTCCGGCGATGATGCCGATGCCAAAACCGAGGTGCGCAAGCTCATCGAGGCAACAGGCTTCTTTGCCGTTGATCTCGGTTCGCTTGATGTCGGTGGTCGGCTTGCATCGCTGCCTTTCGGAGCACTGTCCGCGCATAACTTCATCAAGATCTGACGGTCAGCAGAAGAATGGAGGCGGCGAGAGCGGCCTCCATCCCTGCTGTCATCTGCCCGCGAACGAAGGTGGACGACGCATGGCGCCTCACTTTCTGAGGCTTTCGACCAGCATTTCGACGAATGCCGTCACCTTTGGCGAGCGAAACCGGGCCGCCGGATAGACCGTATAGACCCCACCTTGCGGCAGATGCCAGTCCGTCAAGACAGGGAGTAGTTCGCCGGTGGACAAGCCTGAAGCTGCCAGAAAATCGGGCAGGACGGAAAGGCCGGCGCCGCCCATGACAGCCTTCATCACGGTCGGCGTCATGTTGATTGCAATGCTGGCCTCGAAGCGGATTGTCTGGGTGGTTCCGTCGCGGTGCGTAAACGTCCACTCAAGCGGTTCCCGCAAAGCGTTGTTGGAGACAAACGGCAGGCCCATGCAGTCTGCCGGTTGCCGCAGCGCCGCAATCTTGTCGGCAAACTCCGGCGAACCGACGAGAAGCTGGCGAAATCCGCCAATTCGTCTCGCCTGCAGGCTGGAATCTTCAAGCCAACCCACCCGGATGGCGATGTCGAGATTGTCGGCAAGAAGATCCACCATCGTGTCGCTGAGGTTCAGTTCGACCCGGCACTCGGGATAACGGCGGGTGAATGCGGTGACCACTGGCACGATGACCGAGGTTCCATAGTCGTGGGGTGCTGTCATTCGCAGCGTACCCTTCGGCTCCGCTCTCGATTGCGCCAGTTCTGCCAGGGCTTCTTCGGCCGCACGCAGGATCGAGACGCAGCGGGTGTGGAAAGTTCTGCCGGCTTCGGTTGTCTGCAATCGACGGGTGGTGCGCAGGAGAAGCGTGGCACCGACCTCCTGTTCCAGCCTTGCAACCTGCTGGCTGACAACGGCCTTCGTGATGCCGAGACTGGTCGCTGCCTTGGTGAAAGACCCCGCATCGACCACCGCAACAAAATAGGCAAGGCGATTGAGATTGGTGGCGTCCTGCATGGGGATCTCCGATTTGATTGTCATGTTTTAGCATACATTCTGTCTGTTTCATCGATCTTCTCATGCCAATGCCCGCATGACATCTTTGCTGCACCAAGGAGCCAGACATGACCGACACGACACAGATCACCTATCTCTTCGATCCGCTTTGCGGCTGGTGTTACGGTGCATCACCCCTGATGGCGCAGCTTGCAGCGGCCCCCGGCGTGACGGTTGTCGCGCAGCCGACAGGGCTGTTTTCCGGCGCCGGCGCACGACCGATGGACGCCTCCTTCGCCGCCTTTGCCTGGTCGAATGATGAGCGGATCGCCGCCCTGACCGGTCAGCGTTTTACCGAGGCCTACCGCACCAACGTGCTGTCCAAGGGCGGCAGGCTGGATTCCGGTCCGGCAACGCTTGCACTGTCGGCCGTGGCACTGACAGCGCCGGATCGGGAACTCGATGCCCTCAGGGCGATCCAGGAGGCCCGATATGTCTCCGGTCTCGATGTGACAGCCGTACCGGTGCTCGTTGCAGTGCTTGAAGGGTTGGGGCTTGAGGCTGCGGCATCGCATCTCTCGTCGCCGACTGGCCAGCTCATTGCCTTTCACGAGGATCGCTTGCGCGCGGCACAGGCTCTGATGCGAGAGTTCGCAGTCCGGGGTGTGCCGGGTGTCATCGTCGATGAAGCCGGCAGCAAGACGCTTCTGAAGGCGCAGGACCTCTTCGGCAATAGTGCGCTTTTCTCCAGGCTGATCGGTTCAGGTGCCGCCCCTGCACATCTCGCGAGCCAAGGGTAACGTCAAATGCCGATCCCTATGATCCGCAAGTCACTGTTCATTGTTGCTGTTGGCGCGGTCCTGGCGACGCCAGTTTTCGCTCAGAGTGCACCGCCCTACGGAGCGCCCATCAGCCTGCAACAGGCCCGGCAGGTTGCCGCAGCGGCCGTCACGGCGATGCAGAAGGGCGGCTTCGACATGACTATTGCAATTGTCGATTCCGGCAGCAACCTTGTTTACCTCGAGCGTGCGGATCAGGCCGGCATCGGCACGATTGATGCGGCTCTCGGCAAAGCCAAGGCCGCCAACGGCATCAAGACACCGACCAAGCTTATCGGTGACCTGATCCTTCAAAACAACCAGCTCGATCTGCTGGCGGTGCCCGGTGCCTTTCCCGTCGAAGGCGGTGTTCCGCTTGTGCTGGACGGCAAGGTTATCGGCGCAATCGGGGTCAGCGGTGCAATGCCCGCCGATGATGGTGCAATCGCCAATGCCGGCGCGGCTGGGCTTTGAACCACGCCTCTATTCCCTCCAGACGTCTTAAAAAAACATCGAAAGGACTGATCATGTTTACCCGGAGAACCATCATGAAGACCACCCTTGCTGCCGGCGCAACCGCCGTCCTTGCTCCGGCCGGTCTCGGCCATGCCGCCGGCTCGAGCCTTGCCTGGAAACATTTCCCCGCCGGCCCGAACGGCTTTTTCCGCGCACCTGTTCTGGTGTCCGGCGCCAGGGAAGCAATCCTCATCGACGGCGGGTTCACGCTGTCCGACGGCAAGGCTCTCGCCGATGCGATCAAGGCGACCGGCAAGACACTGACCACGATCTATGTCAGCCAGTCCGATCCCGACTATTACTTCAGCCTTGGCCCGATCAAGGCGGCCTTCCCGGATGCGAAAGTTATTGCCGCAAGCGAAACAGTGGAGGCGATCAAGGCAAGCGTCGAGAAGAAGCTTGCCGTCTGGGGCCCGCAGCTGAAGGAAAACGGCCCGCAGGCCTTGGCCGACGTCGTCATACCCACTGCCTTTGATGAAAAGACGCTGACGGTTGACGGTGAAATCATCGAGATCGTTCCGGCCGAAAACCTGCCCAACCGGCGCCTCCTTGTCGTTCCGTCGCTCAACGCTGTATTTGGCGGCGTGATGATCTTCAACGGCGTGCATGTCTGGACGGCAGACACCAACAGTGCCGAATTGCGGGCGGCCTGGATTGCCAATCTCGAAAAGCTTGCAGCCCTCAAGCCATCCGTTGTTGTTGCTGGGCACATGGCTCCCGATGCTGCAACCGACTTTTCGGGTGTCGAGCACACGATCGCCTATCTGAAGGCTTTCGAGGAAGAGCTGGCCAAGGCGAAGGGTTCCGCCGACTTGAAGGCAGCCATGGAAGCGCGGTTCCCGGGGCTGGGAATGGGCGTCGCGCTGGACATTGGCTCCAAGGTGGCGACCGGCGAAATGAAGTGGGGCTGATGACCATGGGTGCCAATCTTGAAACCATCCGCGCGACCTATGAGGGGTCCTCCGAAGACAATGGCCGCAACCTGCTTGCAGCTCTTGCGCCCGATGCCACGTGGACGGAAGCTGAAGGCTTTCCCTATGCCGGCACCTATGTCGGTCCAGATGCGATTGTCGCTGGCGTGTTTCAACGGCTGGGCACCGAGTGGATCGGTTACCGCGCCGATGTTCACACCTTCATGGAGGACGGCGACCGGGTCGCCGCCTTCGGTGTCTATCACGGCACCTACAAAACAACGGGCAAGTCGATGACAGCCAGTTTTGCCCATCTCTATCACCTGCGGGATGGGAAGATCGTCAGCATGGTACAGTATGTCGATAGCCATATGGTCATGCAGGCGCTCAGCGCCGACTGAGCCCCGGCTTGTTTCGGCACGGCCCAGCGCTGTGCCGAAACACGTTTGTAAGCTCGCATCCCCATCCAATTTTCATGCCAGAGTTCGTCAGATAGGGCAGTCGTGAGCGAGATGGCTGGCCATTCCTCACTCCTGGCCCATGTCGGCAGTAGGGTGTCGAGGAACAGGGTCTTGATGCTGCGTAAGGCTCATGATGCCGCCTGGAGCGCTGCGCCTGGAGACGAATGTTTGGTCATCCCGCCTGCCTCACCGGCTGCATCGTGCCCAGAAGCGTGGTGATGTTCATGGTTGTGAAATTCGAATAGGTGTCCGACACGGCATAGGGTAATGCAATGAGGTCGCCGTGCCGCATCGCCCCGCAGGAATAGACGACATTCGGGACATAACCTTCGCGCTCTGTCGGTTCTGGCTGGAGCAGGGGCTCGACCGTGCGCGAGAGGATGATGCTCGGATCATTCTTGTCGAGAAGCGAGACACCGATCGAATAGCGGCGCATCGGCCCGACGCCATGGGTAAAGAGCAGCCAGCCCTCGTCGATTTCCACGGGGGAGCCGCAGTTGCCAATCTGGACGAATTGCCAGGCGAATTCGGGCTTCATCAACAACTGACCTTCGTCCCAGCTGTGCAGGTCGTCCGAATAGAGCAGGAAGAGGTTTTCGCTATCCTGGCGGGCTATCATGGCATAGCGGTTGTTGATGCGACGCGGAAAGAGCGCCATTCCCTTGTTGCGCGCAGCGGCTCCGTGCAGCGGCGTCAGGGTGAAGTTGAGAAAGTCCTGGGTTTCCAGCAGTTCGGACCGGATTGCCGTGCCGTTATAGGCTGTATATGTCGCATAATAGACCGTTCGCCCCCCGTCGTCGAAGGCGACGAAGCGCGCATCCTCGATCCCGTTCGATTGCGCTTCCGTCACCGGGAAAATCACGCGCTCGCTCAGATCGCTCTCAGTTTTGAAGCTGAGGCCGATGCAGCCCGTGGCTGCCAGGCCGTCCACTGCACGGATTTCCGGCAACCCCGCCAACCGTGCCGGCGGATTAATCGTCACGGCTCCGTGTGCATCGATCATGCCTGTGCGGAAGGTAAGGGAGGAAATATGCCCTTCGCCAACGGCGCGCAGGCTCAGTATGATCCGCCTGCTACCCGCTTCGATACCCGTCTGGTCGGGATGCGGCACGATGCTGGGATTAAACAGGGCGGACGATTCGAACGAATACTCATTCATGAAATAGGCGCCGATCAGCTGTCTCTGCTGCTGGCTAAAGGCCAGGTGATGGATAAAGGCATCCTCCATCGCATCAGCTCTGAGTTCGAACTGGCGCAGAAGGTTGCGATGCCTGCCTTCGAAATTGGCCAGAATGTCCCGCAACTGGTCTGTCGTTGCCGTGGGATCGAGTGTGAGCACGCGGTCGACGATCTCGTTTGCCCGTGTCTTGTCGCGGGGATGAAGGTGGCGCGGCTCGGTCGAGGGCTTGAAGGGGCGCACGATCACCCGCGTCGCATCGGGCTTGAGATAAAGGGCTTGGCGATTGAGAAGGCTCGATTGGGGCAAGGAAGCTCCTTCTTGTTGGTTGGGATGTGAGCGACTTCTCAGGACAATTGTCGCAATTCGACAGCCTGAAGCACCGGGCGCGACAGGCGCGCGGCACGGCCCATTTCCGCACAGGAGATGAGGTAGCAGAGCACGGATTCTGCCCCGCGATTCTCGTTCGGGCGATCGGGGTGAAGCCCGTCGCGGCAGCTTCCGGTTTCGGGGTCGATGAGCGAGACCCCATGGTCGTTGCTGCCGGTAAACCATTTGAAAGTGGTGTGCGCCGTATCGAGCCAGCGTTTGTCTAAGGTTGCGCCATGGGCTGCCAGACTGGCTGAAATGGTGGCGGTCGCCTCCACCGGCTGCTGATCGAACAACTTCGGCGCGTCGCCTTGATCGAAGAAGCCATCGGTGCCGACCGGTCTGAACTGTCCATTCTCGCCGGTCTGCTGCGTCATCAGCCAGCCAAGGGTCTTCAGGCCCACGTCGATGAACTGGGTGGTTCCGGTTGCCATGCCCGTGAGGATCAAGGCCTGCGGAATGCGGGCATTTTCATAGGATAGCCCTTCCTCGAACCAGTGACGGCCGTTGTGGGAGACGCGCCGCTCCAGTTCGACCAGCCGTCCAGCCAGCTGCAGCCGCAGCTTTTGTGCCGATCTGTCGTCCGGGTTGGCGCGGCAATAGGCGTCCAGCCCGATCAGCGTGAAGGCCCAGGCGCGGGGAGATTGAAAGCCGAGGACTGTCGACATGGCTTGGGCAAACAGCGAACTGGCCCAGCGGCGGCGGGGCCGATCGCTGTCGAACTGTGCGCAGACGCCGAGCGCCCAGAGCGTGCGGCCGTGGCTGTCCTCGGAGCCCTGCGGTTCGAGCCAGCGGCGGTCGAAGCTCATGAAATTGCGAAAGCGGGCAAGGTCCGGGTTCCAGGCATGCTGGATGAAGCTGGCGAAGCATGCCGTCCGTGTTTCGGATATGCCGGCTTCCCCTGCCTCTGCCAGTTGCATGGCCAGCACCAGCGCGCGTGCATTGTCGTCCACGCAGTAGCCGTGTGCCCTGTCGGGCACGGAATAGACCGCATGCTGGAAAATGCCGGTATCGTCGCACATGGCGTTGAAATGACCGAGCTTGAGTGAAGTCGCCTGCGGCGGCCTCGCTATTTGCTGCGTCACGAGGTCACTGACCAAGCGCGGTCGGTGAGCGGCGCGGGCCATCTCAATGCTTGCCAGATAGAGCGATGCGATGTGCGACCAGATCATCGAGCGACCGGTCTCATAGGCGGCTCGCCGTATGTCCATGCGTTTGTTGTCGTCTGCCAGCAACGAAGCGATCGCGTCACCGGTCGCTTCGGCATCACCGAATGGCACGAGCCGGCCTCGCCCCTGGTCGAGCAGTTCCTGGGCGTGCCAGTACGGTGTCGACACCACGGCGCTGCCCATGCCGAAACTGTAGGCCAGCGTTCCCGACGTCATCTGCGCCTCGTCGAGATAGGGCGTGACATAGACATCGCACATGGCAATGAAGTCGAGCAGTGTGGGCACTTCCACGAACTGGTTCAGGAAAACCACCGATTGGCCAACGCCGATGCGCTCGGCGCGGGCATAAAGGCTTTCGCGATATGTCTCACCTTCCTGACGCAGCAGATTGGGATGGGTTGCTCCCAGCACCACGTAGAGCGTATCCGGGCGCTGTGTGAGGATCGCCGGCATCGCATCGATGACGACTTCTATGCCCTTGTTGGGTGAAAGCAGGCCGAATGTCAGGATAACCGGCCGGCCAGCGTAACCGTGCCTGGCCTTGGCCAGTTCGGGATCGTGAAAAGCCCGGTCCGGAATGCCATGGGCGATGACGTCGATCTTGGCCGGATCGACGCCATAGACGCTTTCGAGCAGCTCGCGCCCCTTGCGGGCCATCGCGACGACGCGGCTGGACGCCGCCACGACCTTCTGCAAGACCTGCAACTGGCCGGGCGTCGGCTCGGCGAGGATCGTGTGAAGAGTGGTGACCACGGGAATGCGTAGCTTTGCGAGCAATGTCAGGATGAACCCGCCATCTGCCCCGCCGAAGATGCCGAACTCGTGCTGCAGCGAGACGGCGTCGAAATTGCCACTGTTGATGATCCGTGCCGCAGTCGCATAGTCTTCTATTTCGCCGTCACGGATCTCGAAGACCACATCCTGCGGATAGTCGTAGTTGAGCTTGTCATTGGTCATCGCGATGATCCGGGTCTCGACGCCGTGCTTGGAGGCGCTCATCGCTTGGCTGAGATCCGTGGTGAAGGTTGCGATCCCGCACTGCCTGGGGAGGGAGTTGCCAATAAATGCAATGCGCTTGGACTTGGTCATCGGCGTTCCTTCAAAAACATTGAGGTTGCTTGGCTGGAATTGTCTTTATCCCCCAGGATATGCGACTGTGGTCTTGGCGCCCGGCGTCAGTGCTTGCCGGGCGCCGATGGTGAGAAATCTGTTTTGCAACATGTGTCGAACGACGGCGGGAAACTCGACCACGACAAACTGGCCGTCATGCGCCGAACGCAGGTCAGATTGGCTTAGCCGAATCTTCGCGTTGAGAGGTTGGCAATATCGCGTTCGCGATCGGCCGGAACATAGGAGTGTCTACACAGCGCTTGCCAATTCGCGCACGTGCCAGTGGTAACAGTCGATCGGTAAACGTCGTCGGAAGACATGACGTCCTCCTCACTTGGGGCCAGGGTGCGTGCCGCCCAGAAAGCCACAGCGCCCTTTTTGTGACTGTCGCTCATACTTAAGTGGAGCTACGCCCTGAAATTGCAAGAGATGCAAACGGTAAACTTATCGGGGCGAAATTCTTGATTGGGGCAGGGACGGAAAGCCGTCACATCTGCTGTGCAGTTAGCTGCGCTTGTCATCCCGCTTCGGCATGGACTTTGCGTAAGCTGCAGCTTCTCCGGAGTAAGGAAATTCATCGCCCAGCCGGCGATCACCGTCATAAACCTGGAAGGCGGGCCCGTCGATTTCGACGATCTTGTATCCGTTGACGTATTCGAACTTCGGCGTTTTCCAACCCATTTCAAGTCTCCTGGAACGGCAAGAGTTTCCCAGGTGTCTGAGACCAAGCCGACGGTTTACAAAGCAGATTATGTCTCAATACACGGCTTGCCGCAGTTGGTCGCTTGCTCGTTCACCGTCTGTGGTTCGTCGAATGTGACAAATATCGACTGTGACGAGGAACATAGGTGCTGGTCCGGGAGACGCCCTGCGCTTGCAGTTCGGCAAAACGCGCGAGGAATTCGCGAGATTTGAGCAGCTTTCCGGCATGCTTGCCTCGAAGCGGACCCCCAACGGCTCTCCAAACGTGTGGGCATAAGTGTCCCCACCACGGCCGATGCCGCGCCATACGAGTCCATGCTCGCGCATGAGAAGCTCACATAAAATGCGGTATGTCCAACGCCAAGTTAAAAAATCTCGGTTCCGCAGGTGTTGTCAAGCAGCGACATGCCGGCCTGATCGCTGGCTCCTTCCGGTTTCACGAGGAGTTTGCCACCGGCGTGCAATTGATGCGCAAGTGACTGATCGACGTCAAGCCGCTGACCCACGCATACGGTGCCACTCGAAAACGCGCCCTCGACCTTCGGGATCCTTCGGACCGAAGTCAGGCGATGAAGGCGCAGATCGCGTTTTCGTAAAGCCTCATTATGACTTGCCTGTCGTCGTCGCCTGCGGCAGGCAGGTCCAGTGCCCTTCGCGCCCGAGCCGGGCGACCACGCCGAGCAAGATGGTGCGCACCTCGATGACGGCCCGGGTCGGAGGGTGATTGACCGGCATGTCGAGCACAAGCCGCCGCGTCAGGCTGGGGCGTGACAGCGGTATGGCGGAGAGATTGCCGTTCTCGTGATCGGCATAGACCGCGCCGCGGCCGAAAATGGTCAGTCCGTGTCCGGCGCGGATCGCCGCCTTGGTGCTGGCGACACCCTCGATTTCCCGAACGATGTTCAGTTCCCGCCCCAGCATCAGCGCCTGCTGTTCGAGCAGGATGCGGATACCATGCCGGCGCGTCGGCAGGATCAGCGGCAGGCTCAGCGCCTCCTCGACCGTCAGGACCGTGTCAGTCGAAAATCGTCCCTGCGGACCCAGCGCATAAAGCGTCTCGTCGAACAGGGGGACTGCCGTCGACTTGGCGACGCTCTCCAGTGTCACCGCGAGATCATGCACGCGCGTCTCGACCGCCGAACGCAGCGCCTGGCTGTCGCCTTCGCTGACCGTCAGCTTGATTTTCGCAAACCGAGCCGCGCATTCCTCGATCACCGGCACCGTCAGTATCGGGCAAATCGAACTCAGGATGCCGAGCGACACGTCGCCGGTCGGATATTTCGCCTGCTCCTTTGTCGCCGCCTCGGCCTGCTCCACGGCCCGCAGAATAGCCTGGGCATGCGACAGCAGCGTCTGGCCGGCTTCCGTCACCACCGCGCCTCTTGGGGTTCGGTTCAGCAGCAGCACACCCAGCTGCTCCTCCAATGCGCGCATATGCAAGCTGAGCGCCGGTTGCGCGACGCCGAGTTCGCTGGAGGCTCGGGTGAATGAGCCCAGTTCAGCGATCTTGGCGAAATAGCGCATTTTCAACAGGTCGAGTGCCATCGTCGGTCCATCTCAAGGTATATCGAATCTATATAACAGATATCTTCAATATCTATTTGTTTGAATAGGTGGCGGTGCCTAAAAATGCGTCCTGCAGCGGGAGGATGCTGCGAGGAGGACCAATCATGAGACTGAAGCACATTCTGGCTGCCGCCGTTTTTGCCGGCGCCGCTTGCCTTTCGACCCTAGCTTCCGCCGAGCAGCTCGATGACATCAAGGCGGCGGGCACGCTGAACTGCGGCGTGCTGACCAATTCACCGCCGCTCGGTTTTCAAGATGCCAAAACGCGTGAGCCGGCCGGTTACGAAATCGAAATCTGCCAGATGCTGGCAAAATATCTCGGCGTCACGCCGAAACTGACCGCAGTCTCGCCGCAGACCCGTATGGCTGAACTCACGCAGGGTCGCGTCGATATCCTGGCTTCGCTGTTGAGCTACAGCAAGCAGCGTGCCGAGCAGGTCGATTTCAGCGGCGCCTACATTGCCGAGGATTTCAACTTCGTGGTGCTCGACAAGTCCGACATTGCCAAGGTCGACGATCTTGCCGGCCAGCGCATCGGCCTCGTCAAGGGCTCGGTTTTGATCCCGATCACCGAAAAGCGCATTCCCGACGCGCGCGTGCTGTCGTTCGAAACCAGCGCTGCATCCTTCCTCGCGCTGCAACAGGGCAAGGTGAAGGCCACTGTGTACCGCTACTCTGAGGGCAAGGCCGTCGAGCGCAATGCCGGCGCCGAGATCAAGCCGCTGCGCTTTCTCGACGAACCGCTGCTGTCGATGCCATCAGGTTTTGCCTTCCGCAAGGGGGCCCCGGAATTGGTCAAAGCGACCAACACCTTCCTCGCCGAACTTGAAACCTCCGGTGAAGGCCAGAAGCTCTATGACAAGTGGTTCGGCAAGGATTCCGAGCTGAAGGCCGAGCGCAGGTTCGAATTCGGCAAGCCGCAGGAAACCTGGTTCAAGGACTGAGCGCCCCGGAAAGCCAACTGGCAGGCCGATCTGCCTGCCGGGCCAAACCTCGATGATGACCGGCATGAAGAGAGAGCGCACCTGCCGGCTGTTCGTTTGAACGGGGCGATGCGCGAGAGCGAGACAGTATCCCATGGGCTATCAACTTGATTTCAGCAAAGTCCTGCAGGGGGAGTATCTCGATCTCATCCTGCAGGGTCTGCAGACAACGATGATCCTGTTTGCGATCTCCTGGGTGCTCGGCTTGTTGCTGGCGGTGTTTCTGACCGTCGTTCGCGCGATCGAGTTCAAGCCGACGCAGTTTCTGGTCGCCGCCTTCGTGGAATATCACCGCAACGTACCGATCCTGATCCAGCTGTTCGTCTGGTATTTCGGCTTTGCCGTGGTCTTGCCCGATGCCGTCAACGACTATCTCAACGATATCGGTGCGGAGATCGGTTATGCGATCGTTGCGCTTGCGCTCAACAAGGCCGCCTATATGTCGGAGGATTTCCGCAGCGGTCTTCGTTCGATCCATCCGGCGCAGATGGAGGCGGCCCGTTCGATCGGGCTTACCTATCTCGGCGCCATGCGCTGGGTGATCCTGCCGCAGGCCTGGAGGCTGGCACTTCCGGCGCTGCTCGGCCAGACGCTCATCCTGTTCAAGGGCACCAGCCTTGCGGCCGGTATCGGCGTTGCCGAACTGAGCTACCAGGCGCGTTATGTCGAGGAGCAATCCTTCCGTATTTTCGAAGCCTATGGCCTCGTGACGCTGATCTACATGCTGATCTCGTTTGCCATCATGTGGGGCTCCTCGGTCCTGTCCACGCGTTACAGGCTGAGGGTGAAGTAATGCTCGAGATCCTGCAAAACTACGGCATCCTTTTGCTGATCGGCGAATTTCCGCATGGCAAACTCGGCGGCCTGGCCATGACGCTGATCATCTCTTTCGTCAGCCTGATCGTCACCTTCCCCTGCGCTATCCTGATCGCACTTGCGCGCACCGGCAATTCCAAGCGGCTGAAATCTCTCGCCAGTGGGTTCGTCCACTGCGTGCGCGCCATCCCGCTGCTGATGTTGATCTTCTGGGCCTATTTTGCGCTGCCGGTCGTGATCGGCTTTCCGATCGATGCGACCTATACGCTGATCATTGCCATCGTGATCTACCAGACCGCCTATCTCGGCGAGATTATCGCGGCGGGCATCGAAGGGCTGCCGAAAGGCCAGCTGGAGGCTGCCAAGTCGCTTGGCCTCGGCTACATCCCGACGACATTCAAGGTCGTGCTGCCACAGGCGCTGTTCAATGTGGTTCCTGGCATCGTCAACCAGCTGACAACGATCATCAAGGAATCGTCGCTCGGTTCGATCATTGCCGTGCCGGAGCTGTCCTATGCCATGCTGCAGGTGAACTCGAACGAGGTGACCAAGCCGCTGCAGATCTTCGGCATTCTCGCCGCCACCTATTTCGTCCTCTGCTTTGCGCTCAGCCAGGCTACCGGCGTGCTTGAAAGGCGCATCGCCAACCGCCGCACCGGGCGGGTCATCGTGGAGGCCGTGGCATGATCGCGTTCCAGAACGTTTCCAAATGGTACGGCGCCCTTCAGGTCATCCACGACATCAGCGCCACCGTCGAAAAGGGCACGACCATCGTGCTGTGCGGGCCGTCCGGTTCCGGCAAGTCAACGCTGGTGCGTGCCGTCAACAGGCTGGAGCCGATCCAGAAGGGCCGGATCACGCTTGCGGGCAGGGACATCCACGCAAAATCCGTCAACGTGAACGCACTGAGGACCGGCATCGGCTTCGTCTTCCAGCAGTTCAACCTGTTCCCGCATCTCTCCGTCATCGACAATGTCATGCTGCCGTTGCGCCGCCTGCGCGGGCAATCGCGAAAGCAGGCCTTGCCGCCGGCCATGCTGATGCTGGAGCGCGTGGGCCTCGCCGACAAGGCAGCCTCCTTGCCGGCAGACATTTCCGGCGGTCAGTCCCAGCGCGTGGCGATTGCCCGGTCGCTGATCCTGAAGCCCGACGTGCTGATCCTCGACGAACCGACCAGGGCGCTCGACCCGGAAATGGTCAGCGAGGTGCTGAAACTTCTCAAGGAGCTGTCCGGCGGCGGCATCACCATGATGTGCGTCACCCACGAAATGGGCTTCGCGCGTGAGGTCGCCGATCGCATCTGGTTCCTGAAGAAGGGCCGGCTGACCTTCGATGCGCCCCCGGACCTGTTTTTCTCAAAGGACACGCATCCCGACGTTCAGGGGTTCATGTCCGCCATCCACCGCCACCACTGACATCAAAAATCGATACGGAGATCACCATGATCCACATCAAGCAGGTTCCCGAGCGCCCGAGCAAGGACGACATCGCCGCGTTGGCACCGTTCTCGCCGGCCACCATCCATGAGGCGCAGGGCCGTCGCGGCGCGCTGTCGTCGCGCATCAAGCCGGTCGATTACCGGATGAAGCTCTGTGGTCCGGCCTTTACGGTCAAAAGCGCGCCGCGTGACAACATCATGCTGCAGCTTGCCATCAACTATGCCAATCCGGGCGATATCATCGTTGTCTCCGGCGGCGAATACGAGGAAGCCGGCTCGTTCGGCGACGTTCTCGCCAATGCCTGCCTCGCCAAGGGTATCGGCGGCCTCGTCACCGATACCGGCGTGCGCGATACCATGCAGCTGCGCGACCTTGGCTTCCCGGTGTTTTCGCTCAGCGTCTGCATCAAGGGCACGGTCAAGGAAACGCTGACATCCGTCAACGATCCGATCATCGTCGGCGACGAACTGATCTACCCCGGTGACATCATCGTCGGCGATGCCGATGGTCTGGTCGTCGTGCGTCGCGCAGAGGCACAGGAGGTCGCAAAGCTGTCGCAGGCCCGCGAAGATGCCGAAGCCGGCTTCATCGCCGCCTACAAGGCCGGCAAGTCGGTGATCGAGGTTAGCAATCTCGAGCCGGTGCTGAAGGCCAAGGGCTTCAAGTCCGACATCTGATTCCATCCGAAAAGACGAGAACGCGTCAGGCCTCCTGGTGTGCCGGCGCGTTCTCGGCCATCCGCGTGGCGCAAAGCGTCGCTGGCACCGTGAGCCCTTTCTCCCAATTCCCCGCCGCGCAACAGGTGGGTCGAGAGAGAACCGGAAAAGCGCTCCATCAAAACTTCGTCTGACCCCATCGCTCAAGCACTGATGTACTCAGAATGGCGCCTGACGCTGCCTCTGCCAGCGGAAATACGGGCGGCCTTGTGCATGGGTGACGTATGGACCTCTCGAAAATCAAGACGTTGATCGACTTCGTCGGCCAATCGAACATCACCGAACTGACGGTCACCGAAAAAGACACGACCGTGCGGATCTTTCGCAACGTCAGTCCCGCAGAGGTGAAGCCTGCTGCCGGTCCGGCCGAAAACCTAGCAAATACAAATACGTCTGTATCGTCACCGATCTTCGGCCTGCTGCACACGGCACCGGCACCCGGTGAAAAGGCCTTTGTGGCGCTCGGTGATGCCGTCGAGGCCGGCCAGACCCTGTTTATCGTCGAGGCAATGAAGGTGTTCAACAGCATTGCCGCGCCGCGCGCCGGGCGTATCGTCAGCCTGCCCGCCGCCGATGGCGCGGAAGTCGAGGTTGGCGATCTTCTGGCGGAGATCGCCTGATGTCGCAGGTTGCGCGCGAAAACACCGGCAGCAAGCTCGGCTTCGATACTGTTCTGATTGCCAACCGCGGCGAAATCGCCCTTCGCATCCTGAAAGCCTGCAAGGAACTCGGGCTGAAGACGGTGATGGTCTGTTCCGAGGCCGACCGGCAGGCAAGTTATGGTGAACTTGCAGATACATTCCTTTGCATCGGACCTTCCAGCGCCGGCAAAAGTTATCTCAACAAGGATGCCATCCTGCTCGCAGCACGCATGACCGGCGCCGGTGCGGTGCATCCCGGTTACGGGTTTCTGTCCGAGAACGCCGCATTTTCCAAAGCCGTCGATGATGCCGGTATGGTGTTCATTGGCCCGACGGCACAGTCGATTGCGACGATGGGCGACAAGATCGCCGCAAAGACCGCGATGATTGCGGCCGGTGTACCCTGCGTGCCCGGGCCGGATTCCGAACTGCCCGAAGACCGGGCAGCGGTCGAGGCCATCGCTGCCGAAATTGGCTATCCGGTCATCGTCAAGGCGGCCGGTGGCGGGGGCGGGCGCGGCATGCGTGTGGTGTCGGATGCCGGTGCCCTGCATGAATCGGTTTCGACGACGCGCGAGGAAGCCCGCCAAGCCTTCGGCACGCCTGCGCTCTATATGGAAAAATTCCTGGAACATCCGCGTCACGTCGAAATCCAGGTTCTGTGTGATGTCCATGGCAACGCCGTCT
>JAIXTO010000078.1 GCA_027483885.1 Rhizobiaceae bacterium | reverse complement strand
CTATTTCCAGATCGCGCCCTGCTTCCGCGATGAAGACCCGCGCGCCGACCGCCTGCCGGGCGAATTCTACCAGCTCGATATGGAAATGAGCTTTGTCGAGCAGGAAGACGTCTGGAACACGATGGCGCCCGTCATCACCGGCGTGTTTGAAAAGTTTGCCGATGGCAAGCCCGTCACCAAGGACTGGCCGCGTATCCCCTATGACGAAGCGATCCGCAAATACGGCTCCGACAAGCCGGACCTGCGCAACCCGATCGTCATGGAAAATGTCACCGACCACTTTGCCGGCTCCGGCTTCAAGGTGTTTGCCGGCATGATCGCGTCGAACCCCAAGGTCGAGATCTGGGCGATCCCGGCAAAGACCGGTGGTAGCAGAGCCTTCTGCGACCGCATGAATGCCTGGGCGCAAGGCCAGGGCCAGCCGGGCCTCGGTTATATCTTCTGGAAGGAAGAGGACGGCAAGATCGCCGGCTCCGGTCCGCTTGCCAAGAACATTGGCGAGGAACGCACCGAAGCCGTGCGCACCCAGCTTGGCCTTGAAGCCGGTGACGCCTGCTTCTTTGTCGCGGGCGAACCCGCAAAGTTCTACAAGTTTGCCGGAGAGGCCCGGACCCGCGCCGGCGAGGAACTGAACCTTGTCGACCGTGATCGGTTCGAGCTGTGCTGGATCGTCGATTTCCCGTTCTTCGAATGGAGCGACGAGGACAAGAAGCTCGATTTCGCCCACAACCCCTTCTCCATGCCGCAGGGTGGCTTGGAAGCGCTGGAAACGCAGGATCCGCTGACGATCAAGGCCTACCAGTACGATGCCGTCTGCAACGGTTTCGAGATTGCCTCGGGCTCCATCCGTAACCAGTCGCCGGACCTGATGGTGAAGGCGTTCGAAATGGTCGGCCTGTCGAAGGCGGATGTGGAAGAGCGTTTTGGCGGCATGTACCGTGCCTTCCAGTACGGCGCGCCTCCGCACGGCGGCTGTGCTTTCGGTATCGACCGCGTGGTGATGCTTCTGGTCGGCGCCAAGAACCTGCGTGAAATCACGCTGTTCCCGATGAACCAGCAGGCACAGGATCTCTTGATGAACGCGCCGGCACCGGCCCAGCCCAAGCAGTTGATGGAACTGTCGCTTCGGGTTCTGCCGCCGCTGAAAAAGGATTGATCTCTCCTCCCGCCCGGTTTTGCGGGCGGGAACCTTCTTGGGGGCCGGGCATTGTCTGCCCAGCAATCACGCCCCGAGGAGATCCTTATGCTGAAGACCCTCATGGCCGCATCTGCGGCCATTCTTGTTTCGACCGCTGCCTTTGCGCAGTCGACCGTCATCGTCACCGAACAGCCCGCCCCGCCGCCGCCGGGCGCCGTCATCGTGCGCGAAATGCCGCGTGAAGTGCGCACCTATGTCATGGAGCAGGACATGCAGTCCGTTCCTTATGAAGGTGACGTGCTGGTCGGCCGCGTGCTGCCGCAGGATGTCGAAGTGCATGTCGTGGACGGTTATGGCGATTATGCCTACACGGTCGTCAACAAGCGCCGCGTCGTGGTCGATCCGCAGACCCGCGAAGTGATCCAGGTTCTCGACTGATTTTTGTCTGGACTGACAGGATGAATGGAAGGGGCGGCCTATGCTGCCCCTTTTTTCGTGTCACTGAAGCCCTGACGGTGGCGACTGACGTTTTGCACTGCTTATATTGCCTTGCGTCAATTCTGCGGCTATGAACTGGCCTATCACAAGGACCCGGGTGCGATCCCCGGGTGGCTCTTCCGGCCGCCGATCCGCCGGACAACGCAAAGCATTGGCCTTTTTCAGACCTGGTTCATTCCCGGCCGATGCGTTCAGTTTGCGAAAAATCTCAAAATCATGATGTCTTTCTCCACCTACCGCCGCGAATGGTTTTCCAATATTCGCGGAGATATTCTCTCCGGCATTGTCGTTGCCATGGCGCTGATCCCTGAAGCCATCGGCTTTTCGGTGATTGCCGGCGTCGATCCGAAGGTCGGGCTATTTGCCTCTTTCGCCATCGCCTGCGTTTCCGCCTTCGTTGGCGGGCGGCCCGGCATGATCTCTGCGGCAACGGCTGCCACCGCCCTCCTGATGGTGACGCTGGTCAAGGAACACGGCCTGCAATATCTGTTTGCCGCAACGCTGCTGATGGGCCTGTTGCAGATCCTCGCCGGCTTGGCCAGGCTCGGGCGCGTCATGCGCTTCGTGTCGAAATCGGTGATGACCGGCTTCGTTAATGCGCTTGCCATCCTCATCTTCATGGCGCAGTTGCCGGAACTCATCGGGGTGCCGGTCGCAACCTATGTGATGATCGCAGCCGGTTTGGCGATCATCTACCTCTTCCCCTACGTCACGAAAGTCATCCCGTCGCCGCTTGTCGCCATCGTCGCACTGACGCTGGTGTCGGTGTATTCTGGGCTTGATCTGCGCACTGTCGGCGATCTCGGCGAACTACCCTCCAGCCTGCCGATCTTTTCGCTGCCGGACCTGCCGTTCACCTGGGAAACGTTGCAGATCATCTTCCCCTATTCGGCAGCGCTTGCCGCCGTCGGCCTGCTCGAATCGCTGCTGACAGCCCGCATTGTCGATGACATGACGGACACGACCAGCAGCAAAAGCCAGGAATGCGTCGGGCAGGGGGCTTCCAACATTGCAGCCGGCCTCATTGGCGGCATGGGCGGCTGCGCCATGATTGGCCAGTCGGTCATCAACGTCACGTCGGGCGGCCGTGGCCGTCTCTCCACCTTCGTGGCCGGCGCCTTCCTGCTTTTCCTCATCCTGGTGCTGGATGACATCGTCAAAATCATCCCGATGGCAGCGCTCGTGGCGATTATGATCATGGTGTCGATCGGCACGTTTTCCTGGCGGTCGATCCCGGATCTCAGGCGCAACCCGTTGTCCTCCTCCATCGTCATGCTGGCAACTGTCGTCACCGTGGTTGCCACGCATGACCTGTCGCTCGGGGTTCTCGTCGGCGTTCTCCTCTCCGGCATCTTTTTTGCCGGCAAGGTGGCAAAGCTCTTTCATGTGCGCTCGACGCTGAGTGAAGACGCCACGCACCGCACCTATCGCATCGATGGCCAGATCTTCTTTGCCTCGACGGAAGGGTTGGTCGCCTCGTTCGATTTTGCAGAACCGCTGAAGCGGGTGACGCTCGATGTGTCGGATGCGCATCTGTGGGACATTTCCGCCGTCGGCGCGCTTGATCAGGTGGTGTTGAAATTCCGCCGCCATGGCGTTGCCGTCGATGTCATCGGCCTCAACGATGCAAGCGCCGGCATGATCGACCGCTACGCCCTGTACGACAAGGACCATGCGGTGATGAGCGTCGCCAGTCACTGAACCGTCGGGTGCTTGATAGGGCTCCGAGAAAGATCCCACGGCGGCTTGGTCTCCGTGGTATTTTTGTTGGATGATGTAATGCCGTATATTGGTCTTCTATCGGTCTTGAAAGCCTTAATAATCCCTCAAAACGCTTAGATGTGATCGACGATATTTAACAATGAATGTTCAATTGGCTCCGTGTATAGTCTGAAAAACCATTCCGCGGGAGGTTGGGAATGTACAGGCTTTACGCAACAAAAGGTTCCGGCAACTGTTTCAAGCCGTTTGTAACTATGTGTCAGCTTGGCATCGGGTTTGATGTACTTGAGGTTGATGTTCTCCGCGGTGAAACACGCAGCGATGCCTATCGCGCCATCAATCCCGCCGGTGCGGTTCCCTACCTTGTCACAGAGGCCGGTGTTGGCGTCGGTGAGTCCAATGCCATGCTGTGGCTGCTGGCGGATGGCTCCGAGTTGATGCCGCAGACAGCGCTTTTGCGGGCGCAGAGCCTGCAATGGATGTTCTTCGAACAGTCCAGGCTTGAGCCGTTCATCTCCCCCGCCCGTTTCCTCGGCCGCATTGCGCCGCATCTGGGTGTCGGGCGCGAGGCAGACATCATCGCCTGGCGCGACAAGGCCAGCGCCGGTCTTGCCGTGCTGGATGCGCATCTGAGCAATCGCGCTTTCATGCTGGGCGACCGTTACGGCATCACCGACATCGCGCTTTTCGGTTATGTGCATGTGTCCGACGAGGCCGGCATCGACATGCACTCTTTCCCGAACGTCGCGGCCTGGATCGAGCGGGTGCGCCAGACGCCGGGCTTCGTACCTCTGTCGGCGCTGTGTGACAGGGCGCGGCCTTTTCTGGCAGACGAGCATGCTGCATGACCAACACTCAGCACCAGCCGCTGGACGTTCACGTCACGCCTGCCTGTGACGCGCTCGAGAGCAGCCGGTGGATGCTCGAACGGCTCAGTACGGCTGTCTGGATTTTCGACATCGACGCCGCCTCGGTCGTCTGGGCCAATGCATCCGCGCTCGACATATGGGCGGCCGATACGCTGGAGGAACTGCGTGCCCGCCCGATGAAGCCCGACATGTCGCCCGCCGTCGCGCGGCGCCTGAAACAGTACCAGACGGATTTCATCGAGCGCGACGCGACATTTACCGAGATGTGGACGCTCTATCCGCGGGGCGTGCCACGTCCGTTGCGGGTGCGTTTCAGTGGCATCCGGCTGAGTGATGGCCGCATGGCGATGCTGTGCGAGGGGAGCGACGAAACCGGCCAGCAGCCGGAAGCGATCCGCAGCGCCGATGCACTTTTGCACACGCAGCTGATGATTTCGCTGCATGATCTCGAGGGGTGCACGCTCTATTGCAATCCATCCGCGCGGGCGAGCTTTGAAGGCAATGACCACCTGGCCTCGCGCTTCGTGGCGAAGGACGATTTCCGCCGGCTGATGGAGGCCATTCGTGCGACGGGCGAAATCAGCCTGATTGCCGAGGTTTACACGTCGAAGGGTGTTCGCTGGCATGAACTGACTGCCCGCTCCTGCCATGATCCGGCATCGGGGCGGCCATCCGTTCTGGTGAGCGAAACCGATGTCAGCGGGCTGAAGGAGGCGGAGGCGCTGGCGCATATGCGCGCCAATCACGATCCTCTGACCGGCCTGCCGAACCGCCTTGCCATGCCCGCGCTATTCGAGCGCCTTCTGCGCCAGTCGGAACGCACCGGCGCGCGCATCGGTGTGCTTTTCATCGATCTCGACCAGTTCAAGGTCATCAACGATACGCTTGGCCATCTCCAGGGGGATGCGGTGCTGATGGACGTCGCGCGCCGGCTGTTCGAACTGCGCGGCAAGGACGATGCGGTCATCCGTCTCGGTGGCGACGAGTTCCTGTTCCTGGCCACCGAGGAAAAAGGCGACGAAGGCCGCATCGAGGCGCTGGCCGTGCGCATGCTGCAGCGGCTTGCCGTGCCTGTGCAGGCCGAGCGTCGCAAGCTGACGGTCACGCCAAGTGTCGGCATCGCTCGCTTTCCCGAACACGGCACAGATGTGCAGATCCTCATGCAGCGGGCGGATCTGGCCATGTACGAGGCAAAGGCTGACGGGCGCAACCAGTACCGCATCTATGACGACGGCATGCGCAACCGGCGCGAGGACGAGGTGGAAATGCTGGCGGATCTGCGCGAGGCTTTGCGCCGCGGACAGATCGAAGCCCATTACCAGCCGCGCGTTTCACCGGCCAAGCGTCGCATCGTGTCTGCGGAAGCGCTGGCGCGCTGGGTGCATCCCGAACGCGGCATGGTGTCGCCGGCGGTTTTCATTCCGCTGGCCGAAAAGGCGGGGCTGATCAACCAGATCGGCGCGTGCATGCTCGAACAGGCGATCCGCCAGCAAAGTGAATGGGCGGCCAAGGGGTTCGATATCGCCGTTTCCGTCAACGTCTCGATCCGCCAGCTGTGCGAAGTGGATTTTGCCGGCATGGTGCGGCGCCTGCTTTCCTTTTACGACTGCGATCCGGCCATGCTGGAACTGGAACTGACGGAAACGCTGCTGCTCGAAAGCAATCCGACAGTGCATGACAATCTGGAGCAGGTGCGCGCGCTCGGCATCCGCATTGCCATCGATGATTTCGGCACCGGTTATTCCAATCTCGCCCGCCTCAACGAAATGGCCGTGGACTGTATCAAGATCGACCGCAGCCTGGTGAGCGGCCTGCCGCGCAATGAGGAAATTGTCCGGCTCGTCATTGCCATGTGCAAGTTCATGCAGGTCACGATCGTGGCCGAGGGCATCGAAACGCAATGTGCCGCTGATTGGGCCCATGCCAATGGCTGTCACGAATTGCAGGGTTATCTCTACAGCCGGCCGCTGCCGGCAGCCGGACTGGAGGCCATGCTGCTTGAAGAGCAGGCCGTGCCGCAGCGCCTGCCAGAAACTGTCTGCTGAAGGCCGTCCGTATCGGCCTTCGTGGTTTTCACCCAACCTGAAACAGGTCTCCAGCGCCGCGTTTCCTGCGGCGCTGGAAGCCTTCAGGCCTTACTGGTTGGCGGAGACGGTCACGCCCAGAACGTCCGGCAGCGTGTTCGGAGCCGCCTGCGCCGCGCCAAGGATCATCGGAAGCGGCACCGGTGCCGGTGGTGCAGCCGTCACGGTGAAGCTCTTCGGATTGTCGAGGAAGCTGTTCAGCGCCGAAGACAGGCTGTTCTGCAGCGTGGGAATGTTCCATTGCGCCACCACCAGCGGCACCATGCCCTTCAGCATCATGGCCATCTGGTCACCGTTGACGCCCTGCTGCTTGCCGGCATAGGACAGGCCGCGCTTGGTAATGCCGGCATCGGTGAAGCTCAATTCGGCGCTGTTGAAGTTCAGCTGCTGCAGAAGGCCGAAAAGCGCCAGCATCTGCGCCTGCTGGGCGGCCTCCTTGTTGGTGCTGGCCTCCATTGCGCGCGTGGTTTCCTGCATCGACTTGATGAAGGCCGGCGTGTAGCCCGACAGGCTGGCTGCCAGGTTCAGGCGGCCGACCTTGTCGAGATCGATGGCGTATTCCTCAAGGTCGACCGTGCCGGGTTCTGCTTCCCAGCTGCCCTTCATGGTCATCGTGCCCTTGAGGGTCTGGATGCCGAGGCTGTCGATGGCCTCGCGCGATTTCGGATCATCCACGATCGACAGATCCGCTGAGAAGCCGTCGACCTTGGCGTCGAAGCTAAGCCCCGAATTGTCTTCGGTGCGCTCCATGGTCGCAAGGACTTCGTTGATGGAGGCAACGTCGCGGCCCTCGACGGCAATCTTCATCGGTCCGGCATGGGCTTTTTCGTAGAAGAACATCGAATCGAGCGAGGTGCCGCCGGCTTCGGCCGGAACGACGATGCCCGAGAGATACATGTCCGACGCGGTGATGACGGTCTTGTCTTCCGTCAGGTTGATATCGGGAAAAACGGCCTTTTCGATCGTGTAGCTGCCGTCCGTTTCTTCGACGACGCCCTGAAGTGCGACGTCACCCACGGTGACCCGCTTGGCGGGGTCGCCGTCCCCGATCGAAAGGCCCTTCAGCGTCACGGTGGAGCCCGTGACATCGATGCCTGCCACCTCCAGATTGCCCGGCTGCAGATTGGCGGCCGCCGAAAGCTTGCGCAGCAGGTCATTGCCATCAAGGGCAAAGGCCGGCGTGGTCGCAATTGCCATCACGGCGCTGGCAAGCAGCATGCGGGTGGAGTTGTTCAATGTCATCAGGTGTCCTCCTTACGGCCTGCCGTGCAGCCGCTGTTCATTCGCAAAAGTTCTTATATGCATAGGGTGGTTAACGTCCACGGCTTTTCAAAGACGAAAATCGTCAGCCGGACACCTATAAGGGGCCTTCATCCACAGGCGCTTTGCCCGGATTTCTTGCCGGGAATCAGGCTTTCCGGTAGTCAAGAGCCATGGGAAAAAATCTGACACCTCCGCCCGGTGACGATGGCGGCGACAATATACTGCCGATTGACCTGAAGGCGGCGCTCGAAGAGCGTTATCTCGCCTATGCGCTGTCGACCATCATGCACCGTGCGTTGCCGGATGTGCGCGACGGATTGAAGCCCGTGCATCGGCGCATCATCCACGCCATGAGCGAGATGGGCATCCGCCCCAACTCGGCGTTCAAGAAGTGCGCTCGTATCGTCGGTGACGTCATCGGTAAGTTCCACCCACATGGCGACCAGTCGGTCTATGATGCGCTGGTGCGTCTCGCGCAGGATTTTTCGCAGCGTTATCCGATCGTCGACGGGCAGGGGAACTTTGGCAATATCGACGGCGACAGCGCGGCCGCCTATCGATACACCGAAGCCCGCATGACGGAAGTTGCGGCCCTTCTTCTGGAAGGCGTCGATCAGGATGCTGTGGATTTTCGCGCCACCTATAACGAGGAAGACGAGGAACCGACGGTTCTGCCGGGGGCGTTTCCGAACCTGCTCGCCAACGGCGCATCGGGCATTGCAGTCGGCATGGCCACCTCCATACCCCCGCACAATGCCCATGAACTGTGCGACGCAGCCCTTCATCTCATCCGCCATCCGGATGCGACGATCGAAAAGCTCGTGGACTTCATTCCCGGCCCCGACCTGCCGACCGGTGGCATCATCATCGACAACCGCGAATCGATCATCGAGGCCTATCGCACCGGCCGCGGCGGGTTTCGCGTGCGTGCCAAGTGGGAGATGGAGGATCTCGGGCGCGGCGGTTACCAGATCGTCATCACCGAAATTCCCTATCAGGTGCAGAAGTCGCGGCTGATCGAAAAGATCGCCGAACTGCTGATTGCCCGCAAGCTGCCGCTTCTCGAAGACGTGCGCGACGAATCGGCGGAAGACATCCGTGTCGTGCTGGTGCCGAAGAGCCGCACGGTGGACGCGACGCTTCTGATGGAATCGCTGTTTCGCCTCACGGAACTGGAAAACCGCATCCCGCTCAACATGAACGTGCTCTCCATGGGGCGCGTGCCAAAGGTAATGGCGTTGAACGAGGTGCTGCTGGAATGGCTGGCGCACCGCAAGGACGTTTTGATCCGCCGTTCGCGTTTCCGTCTGGCCGCCATCGACCGGCGTCTGGAAATTCTCGGCGGCTTGCTGATTGCCTATCTCAACCTCGATGAGGTGATCCGCATCATCCGCGAGGAGGATGAGCCCAAGCAGGTGATGATTGCCAAATGGCAGCTCACCGACGTGCAGGCCGAATCCATCCTCAACATGCGCCTGCGCAACCTGCGCAAGCTGGAAGAGTTCGAGATCCGCAAGGAATTCGACGAGCTGACGGCGGAGAAGGCCGACATCGAATCGCTGCTCGCTTCCGACGAGAAGCAGTGGAAGGTGGTCGAACACGAGATTCAGGACGTGCGCAAGAAGTTCGCCAAGGGCCGTGGCAAGCCGTTTGCGCGCCTGACGCAATTTGCCGATGCCCCGGAAGCCGATCTCGATGCCATCCAGCAATCGATGATCGAAAAGGAACCGGTCACCATCGTCATCTCGCAGAAGGGCTGGATCCGCGCGCTGAAAGGTCATATCGCCGACACCTCGACGCTCACCTTCAAGGAAGGCGATGCGATGCGGCTGGCTTTCCCGGCGCAGACCACCGACAAGCTTCTGTTGCTCACCACCGGCGGCAAGGCCTATACGCTGGGTGCCGACAAGCTGCCCGGCGGGCGCGGCCATGGCGAACCGATCCGCATCATGGTCGACATGGAAAACGATCAGGATGTGCTGACCGCCTTCGTGCATGATCCGCAGCGCAAGCTGATCCTGTCCTCCACTGCCGGCAACGGTTTCGTGGTGGCGGAAACCGAACTGGTCGCCAATACCCGCAAGGGCAAGCAGGTGATGAATGTGGCGATGCCCGACGAGGCAAAGCTCGTGATCCCCGTCGCCGGCGATCATGTGGCCGTGGTCGGCGAAAACCGCAAGCTTCTCGTCTTCCCGCTGTCGCAGCTACCGGAAATGACGCGCGGCAAGGGCGTGCGCCTGCAACGCTACAAGGATGGCGGCATTTCCGACGTGAAGTGTTTTGCGCTCTCCGACGGTCTCACCTGGGAAGACACGGCCGGCCGGGTGTTTACGCGCAACAAGGACGAACTGCTCGAATGGCTGGGCGACCGCGCCACCGTCGGCCGCGCCGTGCCAAAAGGCTTTCCCCGCAGCGGCAAGTTCAGCGGCTGAGGTCTTGCCCGCTCGGCCCCGTCAGGCGCCGAGCGGTACGATATGATCGCGCAGAAAGCGCGTGGCGCCATCCTCATCGATCTCGCCGGCTGCGACGGCAAGGACGAAGGAATAGAGCGCGGCATCCGTCGTTTCGATCATGAAGCCGTTTTCCATGAGGAAGATGCCAGCCGTCACGATGGCAATCCGTTTGTTGCCATCGATAAAAGCATGGTTTTTGGCCAGCCCGTAAAGATAAGTGGCCGCAAGCTCTGCAATGTCATCGCAGCCATAGGCCTGGCGGTTGACCGGTCTCGCGAGCGCGGACTCAAGCGCGCCTGCATCCCGGAGGCCACTGGCTCCGCCAAACCGCTCTATCTGCCGCTCCTGAAGCCGGATGATGAGCGGCATCGACAGAAAAATGAAATCACTCATTCGGCAAGCTTTTTCAGGGCGACCTTGTACTTGTCCATGAAGCTTTCGGCATGCGCGAGCTGGCGCTGGAAATCGTCTTCCAGGGGATGAAGCGTGATCCGTCCATCTTCCTCGCGCAGTTCCAGACTGTCGCCGGCGCGCACGCCAACGCGGTCCAGAACTTCCTTCGGGATGATGATGCCTTCGGAATTGCCGATCTTGCGCACGATGATGTTCATCGCAACCTCCATGTTATAACGTGATTATAACATGCGACCCCTTTGTCCGCAATCAGCGCAGGAAGGGGTTTTCCATCTGATCTTCTTCCGGCCGATATCGTTCCCAGCCGCGCGGCGTCAGATGTTCCTGCGGCTGGTAGCGGGTCTTGTAGTTCATCTTGGACGAACCCTTGACCCAATAACCGAGATAGACATGCGGCAGGCCAAGCGTCTGGGTGCGCTTGATGTGGTCGAGGATCATGTAGGTGCCGAGCGAGCGCTTCTCCAGCTTGGTGTTGAAGAAGGAATAAACCATCGACAGGCCGTCGGTCATCATGTCGGTCAGTGCCACGCCCACCAGTTCGCCTTTCGGCTTGTCGCCGATGCCGGCGCCCGGCGCACGAATGCGGTATTCGATCAGCCGCGTGTTGACGTGGGTATCTTCCACCATGATGGCATAATCGAGCGCCGACATGTCCGACATGCCGCCACGCTGGTGACGGTCGTCGAGATAGCGGCGAAACAGCGAGAATTGCTCGGTGGAGGGCTGCGGTGGCATCATGGTGGCGACAAGGTCGCTGTTGGTGGCAATCAGCTTGCGCATCGTGCGGCCGGGCTCGAACTCACCGGCCAGGATCCGGACCGAAACACAGGCGCGGCAGCCCTCACAGGCGGGACGATAGGCAATGTTCTGCGAGCGACGAAAACCGCCTTGCGTCAGCAGGTCGTTCATCTCGGCGGCCCGCTGGCCGACCAGATGGGTAAAAACCTTCCGCTCCATTTCGCCTGCAAGGTAAGGGCATGCAGCCGGAGCCGTCAGGTAAAACTGCGGAGATGGCGTCGCCTGGGTGTTCATCCGCGCAAATTCACCTTCGCTGCAAGAAGTAAGGCTGGGGGCCATGCGCGGCAATCACTGATTTGCGTTGCCGGTCACCCTGATAGCATGGCGCAACTTCTCAAAACGTCAACCGGGCAGGTGGCGCTATCGCGCAGATGTCAGGTCGTGCGCACCACAACCGTGCCCAGCAACAGATCATGCACGAGACGCGAGCGCTCTATGAACAGGCCGGCCAGCAGGATGAGCGGCGTCAGCACCGAGTTGAGGATCCAGAACAGCACCATGTGAATGATGGCCGTCAGAAAATCCATCCGCCGGCCGTCGAGGCGCACAATGGCAATGCCCATCATGCGCATGCCGGGGCTTGCCTGGGCAGCGCCGCCGAGCGAAAGCCCGAAATACAGAAGCGCCACGATGACGAAAAGGATCGGGTAGAGGAAGAAGCCCAACCCCAGCGTGATGATGCCGAGGAAGAACACCACGACGGCGGCGGGAATGCACAAAAGCAGCACCATCATATAGTCGATGATGAAGGCAAAGACCCGGCGCGACAGCACACCGCTATAGGCGCGCCAGTCTTCCGGTGCTGCAACAGTGGGTGTGTTGTCGAACGACATTTTGGGTTCTCCTTTGTGTTCCCAAAACAATATGGGATGTCGCCAGGCTCTTCACAATACCGACCGGTATGTGCGCGACAGGCGTGCGTTACGCTAAGAGGGATAGTATCCTCTCCACATTGACAATACTGCCTTAATTGCAGCTTTCAGACGCACTGGAGAGCCATTAAGCGGACTCGCAATGACCTCGGAAGCTTCAGCAAACATTGCAGTTCCGAAATTAGCTTGAAACAGGCCGGGATGCGGTGTCGAGTTTATCTGATCTGAACGATTGATAGGCCGATTCCTATCTCGTAAATTGCAGTGTTTGGCAGCATTGCAGATATCATTTATGATATTAAATTCAGGATGTGTCGATCGTAGTTCTTTGACGTCGCAGCCGGTTTCTATGCTCCAATAGTCGGACATATGATAAAGGACGATAGCGGCTAAAAAACCTCTCCGAACATCTGTTGGGTCGCGTAGATATTCTTCTGTCGTCGGCACCACTACGTCAATAAAGAATTTCTGATCTCGCTTCATGATCTGCCTTTCGAGGCCGTCTCTGGTCTCAGGTGCTTTCGGTCTACGCGCCCTTCAGCTTGCGGGCGGCGTCTACGGCGAAATAAGACAGGATGCCGTCGCAGCCAGCGCGCTTGAAGCAGAGCAGCGTCTCCATCATGATCCGCTCACCGTCGATCCAGCCGTTCATCGCAGCCGCCTTGATCTGGGTATATTCGCCGGACACCTGATAGGCGAAGGTCGGAAGGCCAAAGGCTTCCTTCATGCGCCAACAGATGTCGAGATAGGCGATGCCGGGTTTCACCATCAGCATGTCGGCGCCTTCCTCCACGTCGAGCGCGGCGTCGCGCAGCGCTTCCGTGCCATTGGCCGGGCTGATGTAATAGCTGTTCTTGTCGCCCTTCAGCAGGCCGCCGGTGTTGATCGCCTCGCGGTAGGGGCCGTAGAAACCGGACGAGAATTTTGTCGCATAGGACATGATGCCGACATCCTGGTGGCCGCTCGCATCGAGCGCGCGGCGGATGGCGCCGATGCGCCCGTCCATCATTTCCGATGGCGCGATGATATCGGCACCGGCATCGGCCTGCATTACGGCAGCGCGGGCGACCTGATCGACCGTCTCGTCATTGACGATGACGCCGTCGCGCAAAATGCCGTCATGGCCGTGGCTGGTAAAAGGATCGAGCGCCACGTCGGTGATGAGGCCGATATTCGGCACCGCCTTTTTAACCGCACGGGTAAACTGGTTGATCAGGTTGTCGCGATCAAGGATCTGCGAGCCGGTCGCGTCGCGCTTGTCCATCTCCACGTCGGGGAAGGGGGCAATGGCGGGAATGCCGAGATCGGCGGCCTCCCGGATCGCCTCGACGGCCTTGTCGACGCTCATGCGGTTGACGCCGGGCATGGCGCGGATGGGATCAATAATATTTTCGCCGGGTACGATGAAGATCGGCCAGATCAGGTCATCGACCGAAAGCCGGTTCTCCTGCGTCATCCGGCGCGTCCAGTCGGCCTTGCGGTTGCGGCGCATGCGGCGGTGGCCGGTGATTTCGTCCACGAGATGGGTCTTGTCGGTCATGGCGGGGTCTCGCTTTCTGCATCTGGATTTTTGCCGTGGCTTAACACGGCGCGGAAAAATTTGCGAAGGGTCAGGCTGCCGCAGGCGATGCGTGCAGCGGCGTCTCTGGCGGGGGGCGTCGAACCGGGCTATCCTTACCGGCATGGAACCTGATTCACTCGCCCAGCCAAAACTCAGCCTGACCGAAATCCTGTTCGTGATCTTCCTGCGGTTGATTGCGGGCGTGTGCCTGTGGTTCGGCCTGCAATACTGGGCCATGCTGGTCGGGTATTCCTTTGATGGGCGGGCGCGCTTTGATCTTTTGAACCTGCCCTGGCGGTCGGCGGCCTCGGTTCTTGCCGTGGTCTTTCCGGTGGCAGCGCTTGGGCTCTGGCTTGCCGTCTCCTGGGGGCCGGTTCTGTGGGTTATCGCCGCCGGCTGCCAGTTGCTCATGTACCAGGTCTGGCCGGAGGTTTTTGGCCATAACATTCTGGTGCCGCTGATGCATGGACTGGTCGCGGCTCTCTATCTCGTCTTCCGGCTGGCCATCTTCCTCGATGAGCGCCGCAAGATGGAAGAGAGGGTAAGGGTTGATTTACCCTGATTCCCACGCTTTTTAGCGGATATTCGACGCAATTTGCCAATCTAAGTCATTGAAAACGCTGAACTCGATCTATGAAATCGACAGGCTTGAACTGACCGTCCAGCACAGGGTTTATCCTGTTAAGCCACCGTTAGCCCTATGTTTTAAGTCGAATTTTATGGGCTCCGGGTAGTGTCACTCACAAGGCGGGAGACAACAAACACACCGCCAAACAAACAGTGAGGCAGACATGTTGAACACCAAGATCAAGCCGCAGGCTGCAACGGTAGCCGACGCTCAGGACGAAACCATCCGCGGCCTTTACATGGAATCGCTCCACCTCGTGGAACGTCTTCACCGCCGCCTTCTCGATGTCGTCAAGGACGAGTTCGACCGTCAGGGTCGCGACGACGTCAATGCCGTGCAGGCCCTCCTGCTGTTCAACATCGGAAATTCCGAGCTGACCGCCGGCGAACTGCGCTCCCGTGGATACTACCTTGGTTCTAACGTTTCGTATAACGTCGAGAAACTGGTCGATCTCGGCTTCATCAACCACCAGCGTTCGCGCATCGACCGCCGCTCGGTTCGCATCAGCCTGACCAAGACCGGCCAGGATATCGCCGAAGTGGTTGCCAAGCTTTACGAGCGCCATATCGGTTCGATCGAAAAGGTCGGTGGCATCGGCGAGGGCGAGTTTGCCCAGATGAACAAGCTGCTGCAGCGCCTCGACCGCTTCTGGAACGACCAGATCATGTATCGTCTCTAAAACTTTCGACAGCTCAAGGCTCTGATCCACCGGACCTTGCGCGGCTCCCCTGACAGGCACCCCTCCAGTCGCCTTCAAAACCGGATGCGCTCCCGCGCGTCCGGTTTTTCCGTTGCGGCTGGCTTTATTTCGCCGCGTCTGCAACTGAAGCGTAAAAGTCACGTTGATACACGCTGCTGTGAGCGCATGGCTGCTGACAAGAATTGGCCATATTGCTATGGGACCGCAAAGCCTAAATATGGTGGGAAAATCCGGCTCTCAAAGCTTTTGTCGAAGGCCTTGCCGGGCCGCCGGGTGCGTGTGGATGCCAAGAGGTCCGCGACGCTTTATTAACCATATCCTTGTAGTCACTTTGGCCTGAAGTGATGACGGATAACGTGGATCGAATGATGTCGAAAAAGAGCGAATCCGAATTTTTGTCCCGCCGCGCCGTTCTGCGCTCGGCGGTGTCGCTGGGGGCCGTGTCTCTGGCCGCACCGGTGCTGGCCCAGAGTGCCCTGCAGGATATCATTTCCGCGCCGCAGCGCGGCACCTGGGATGATCAGTTCGACGCCAATGCCTCCTCCCGCTCGGCCGTCAACGTGATGTCCAACAATCCGGTGCTCGGCCAGGGGTCACCTGCCTATATCCAGCAGGCGATTGTCGAATACCAGAATATCGTCGCCAATGGCGGCTGGCCGCAGGTGACGCCCGGCCAGGCCGGCATGCGTATCGGCAATGCCGATCCGGTCGTGCAGCAGCTTCGCCAGCGCCTGATGGTGGTCGGCGACCTGCCGCAGTCGGCCGGCATGTCGACTTCCTTCGACAGCTATGTCGATAGCGCAGTCAAGCGTTTCCAGGCCCGCCACGGCCTGCCGACGGATGGTGTTCTCGGCGAATACACGCTGAAGGCGCTTAATATTCCGGCGGAAACCCGCCTTGGCCAGCTGCAGACCAATCTGGTGCGCCTGCAGTCGATGTCTGGTGATCTGGGTATGCGCCATGTGATGGTGAACATTCCGGCCGCCTCCATCGAAGCCGTGGAAAACGAGCGCGTGGTGCTGCGCAACACCGCCGTCGTCGGTCGTATCGACCGCCCGACCCACATCATCAACTCGAAGATCTACGAGGTTATCCTCAACCCGTACTGGACGGCGCCCCGCTCGATCATCGAGAAGGACATCGTGCCTTTGATGCGCAAGGACCCGACCTACCTCACGCGCAACAATATCCGCCTGTTTGACGGCAAGGGCACGGAAGTGCCGCCGGAAGCCGTGGACTGGAACGCGCCGAAGGCTCCGAACCTGATGTTCCGTCAGGATCCGGGGAAGAACAACGCCATGGCGTCCACCAAGATCAACTTCCACAACCCGAACAACGAATACATGCACGACACGCCCCAGCAGGGCCTGTTCAACAAGCTGATGCGGTTCGAATCGTCCGGCTGCGTGCGTGTGCAGAACGTGCGCGACCTGATCACCTGGCTGCTGCGCGACACCGCGCCGTGGACCCGCCAGGAGATCGAGCGCGTGATTGCGCTTCGCCAGAACAACCCGATCAAGCTTGCACAGGAAGTGCCTGTTTATTTCGTCTACATCACCGCCTGGTCGGCAAAGGACGGCGTCGTGCAGTTCCGCGACGACATCTACCAGCGCGATGGCGCAACCGAACTTGCGCTTCAGACGAAGACGGGCATCGAACAGCCGGCCGGCTCGATCGACGACGATCTGCTGCCGCAATAATTTTTGCGCCGGTTTCTGCCTTCACTCACGCCCTTGCGGCGGCCTCTTTGCAAAGAGGCCGCCGTTTTCCGTTACGGCCCGCCTGCTTTTGGCGGAAAAGCGATGGCGCGCCGGGCATAGTGTCGCAATCGGGCGGAAAACTGGCTTTGTCAGAGCCCGACACTGCGGATTGATCTGCAAATATCGCGCTGCGTATTGCCCTTATGAAGGCGTGCCGCTAAGACGCCATCGCATCAGTTTCTTCCAGGAGCCCCGACATGTCGCATAGAGATGCATTCTTCTCCCGTTCGCTCGCCGATACAGATCCGGATATCTTTGGCGCGATCGAGAAGGAACTGGGTCGCCAGCGTCACGAAATCGAATTGATCGCTTCGGAAAACATCGTCTCGCGCGCCGTTCTGGAAGCGCAGGGCTCGATCATGACCAACAAATATGCCGAAGGTTATCCGGGCAAGCGTTATTACGGCGGCTGCCAGTTCGTCGATATCGCCGAAGAACTGGCCATCGAGCGCGCCAAGCAGCTTTTCGGCGTCGGCTTTGCCAACGTGCAGCCCAATTCCGGTTCCCAGATGAACCAGGCCGTGTTTCTGGCGCTCCTGCAGCCGGGCGACACGTTCATGGGCCTCGATCTGAATTCCGGCGGTCACCTGACCCATGGTTCGCCCGTCAACATGTCCGGCAAGTGGTTCAACGTCGTGTCCTACGGGGTGCGCGAGGAAGACCACCAGCTCGACATGGATGAAGTTGCCCGCAAGGCGGAAGAACATAAGCCCAAGCTGATCATCGCCGGTGGCACCGCCTATTCCCGTATCTGGGACTGGCAGCGTTTCCGCGAGATCGCTGATTCCGTCGGCGCCTACCTGATGGTCGACATGGCGCATATCGCCGGTCTCGTCGCCGGTGGCGTGCATCCGTCGCCGTTCCCGCATTGCCACGTGGCCACCACCACCACGCACAAGTCTCTGCGTGGCCCGCGCGGCGGCATGATCCTCACCAATGACGAGGCGCTGGCCAAGAAGTTCAATTCGGCCGTGTTCCCCGGCCTGCAGGGCGGCCCGCTGATGCATGTGATTGCCGCCAAGGCCGTTGCCTTCGGTGAAGCTTTGCAGCCGGAATTCAAGGATTACGCCGCTCAGGTGGTGAAGAATGCAAAAGTTCTCGCCGATACGCTGATCAGCCACAATCTCGATATCGTCTCCGGCGGTACCGACAACCACCTGATGCTGGTCGATCTTCGCAAGAAGAACGCAACCGGCAAGCGTGCGGAAGCAGCGCTTGGCCGCGCCTTCGTCACCTGCAACAAGAACGGCATTCCGTTCGATCCTGAAAAGCCCTTCGTCACCTCAGGCATCCGTCTCGGTTCGCCGGCGGGCACGACGCGTGGCTTCAAGGAAGCCGAATTCGCCGAGATCGGCAACCTGATCGTCGAAGTGCTCGATGGCCTGAAGGTTGCCAATTCCGACGAAGGCAATGCCGCCGTGGAAGCCTCGGTGCGCGACAAGGTTGTCACGCTCACCGATCGTTTCCCGATGTACCCTTACATGTAAGAGGCCGATACCGGTATGCGCTGCCCCTATTGCGGTTCCGAAGACACGCAGGTCAAGGATTCGCGTCCGGCCGAGGATTTCACCTCCATCCGCCGGCGGCGCATCTGCCCGGATTGCGGCGGTCGCTTCACCACGTTTGAGCGCGTGCAGCTGCGCGAACTCATGGTGATGAAGAAGACCGGCCGCAAGGTGCCGTTCGATCGCAACAAGCTGGTGCGGTCGTTCCAGATCGCGCTGCGCAAGCGCCCCGTCGACAATGACCGTATCGAGCGGGCCGTGTCGGGCATCGTGCGGCGGCTCGAAAGTTCGGGCGAAAGCGAGATTTCGTCCGAACAGATCGGCCTGCAGGTTCTGGAAGCCTTGAAGAGCCTCGATGACGTCGCCTTCGTGCGATATGCCTCGGTCTACCGCGATTTCTCGCATGCGGAAGACTTCGAAAAGGTAATCGCCGAGATCAGCGCCCGTATCGGCCGCGATTCGACTGTGGAATCCTGAGCCGTGGGCGGGGCAGCCGATATGTGCCTGACGGATGGCGAGGGTCTTGAAGACGGTTTTTCCGAAGACCAGCGTTTCATGGCTGCCGCCATCAGCCTGTCGCGGCACCATACCGGCCAGACCGGCACCAATCCCTCCGTCGGCTGCCTCATCGTCAAGGACGGCGTCATTCTCGCCTCCGCCGTCACCGCCCGTGGCGGGCGCCCGCATGCGGAAACGCAGGCGCTGGAGATTGCCGGCGACGCTGCGCGCGGGGCCACCGCCTATGTGACGCTGGAACCCTGTTCCCACTATGGCCGCACGCCGCCCTGCGCCAATGCACTGGTCGCGGCCGGCATCGCCCGTGTTGTCGTCTGTCTTCCCGATCCCGATCCGCGTGTCTCCGGCCGCGGCCTTACTATTCTGCGCGAGGCGGGCATCACGGTGGAGACCGGCGTACTGCAGGCGGAAGGCCGCCGGGCACTTGCCGCCTACCTGATGCGCCAGACCAAGGGTCGCGCCTATGTGACGCTGAAGCTTGCTGTCTCCAAAGACGGCATGATCGGTCGCAAGGGGGCAGGGCAGGTGGCGATCACGGGGCCTTTGTCTCGCGCGCAGGTGCATACGCTTCGGGCCGAAATGGACGCCATCCTCGTCGGCATCGGCACCGCCATCGCCGACGATCCGGAACTGACGGTCCGGCTTGAGGGGCTGGAAGATCGCTCGCCCATCCGGATTGTGCTCGACCGGCACCTTCGCCTGCCGCTGACCTCGAAGCTGCTGAAGACCGCGCGTGACGTGCCGGTGATCGTGGCCATGCTGCGCACACCCCCTTCTGCCGAGGCGGAAGATGCCATCGCGGACCTTTCCGCCCGCCGCCAGCATCTGGCGCAAGCCGGCGTAGAAATCCTCGAGGTCGACGATCTCGCAGCACTCCTCACCACACTTGCCGGGCGCGGTATTTCCTCCGTTCTGGTGGAGGGCGGCGCCACGGTTGCCACTTCCTTCCTCGATGCCGGGCTGGTGGATCGCATTCTCCTGTTCGAAGGTCCGGGCGAGATCGGTAACGACGGCATTGAATCGCCGCTCACCCGCACCGATATCCCGAGAGATTACACGCCCGTCCGCCGGCTTCGCTTCGGCGATGACTGCTGCTCCGATTACGAGAGGGAATTTCAATGTTTACAGGTATCGTGACCGATGTCGGCGTGGTGGCTGACCTGAAGCCCCTGGATGAAGGCGTGCGCCTGCGCGTCAACACCGCTTATGATCCGAAAACCATCGATATCGGCGCCTCCATCTCGCATTCCGGCGTTTGCCTCACCGTGACGAAACTGCCCGACGAGGGCAGCAACGAGCGCTGGTTCGAGGTGGAAGCCTGGGAAGAGGCGCTGCGGCTCACCACGATCTCGTCCTGGACTGCCGGCCGGCGCATCAACCTGGAGCGGGCGCTGAAAATCGGCGACGAACTCGGCGGCCATATCGTCTCCGGCCATGTCGATGGCAAGGCGGAAGTGTTGTCGATCACCCATGAAGGTGAGGCGGTGCGCATCCGTCTTCGTGCGCCGGAAACATTGGCCCGCTTCGTCGCGCCAAAAGGCTCCGTCGCGCTCGATGGTACGTCACTGACCGTAAACGCCGTCGATGGCACCGAGTTCGACGTGCTTCTCATCCGCCACACGCTTGAGGTCACCACCTGGGGCGACCTCAAAGCCGGCGACTTCGTCAATTTCGAAGTGGATACGATGGCGCGTTATGCTGCCCGCCTTGCGGAGTTTCCCGCAACGCGCTGAAAGTCTGTCCCATAATTCCCTCCGACAGGCTGCGAATGGCAATTTCTGCTTGTCCGGTGCTCACGTACCAAATGTACGCTCCGCTTCGGTTCTCGAAATCACCATTTTCGCCGCACCGCAGGGAATTCTTGCGCAGACTGTGAGACAGATCTCTGCGTGGCCGCCTTTCAGGCGGCCACTTCCCGGCGTGGGCGCAGCAGCACCAAGCAGGGGCCTTTGTATTCGGTGCGGGCAATTTCGAAAAAACCCGCCTTGCGCGCCACCGCAAGCGAGGCGCCGTTGTCGGGGTGAACAAGCGCGCTCATGTCCATGGCCGGATAATGGCTTTCGCCCCAACTGATAAGGGCGGCGACAGCCTCGCTGGCATAACCCTTTCCCCAATGGCCGGGCGAAACCATCCAGCCGGTTTCGAGCGTGCCCTCGACGGACGGTGTAATCGGGCGCATCGCCTCGTGAAAACCGGCTTCGCCGACAAACCGGCCGCTTATCTTTTCCTCCAGGGCCAGATAGCCGAAGCCCATGTGGTGCCACATGCCGGCGCGCTGCATCAGTTTCTGCCAGGCTTCTTCGCGCGTCGCGGGCTTGCCGCCAACATAACGCGCCACCGCCTGATCGGCCCAGAGGCCAAAGAAGCTCTCGAAGTCATCGACGTGATAGGCGCGAAGCCTCAGGCGGGGTGTTTCGATGGTCGGGATGGGCTTCATGGTCTGCATTCCGATCGAACCGTGGCGGGGTTTCCCGTCTTTCTATAAGGCTTGGCAATGCCCTGAACAGCGTGTCTTTTCGAAAATCGCTTGCCAAGGCGCGCGTGGCGTGGTTTGACCGCCGCAATTCCCAACAGATCATTTCGCAGAATTGCGACCAGGACGACCCATGACCGATTCTCTGAAGCCTCATCTCCTCATTGTCGAAGCCCGTTTTTATGACGACATGGCCGACGCGCTGCTCGATGGCGCCACCTCGGCGCTGACCGAAGCCGGTGCGACGTTTGACGTGGTGACGGTTCCGGGTGCCCTCGAAATTCCGCCGGCAATCGCCATGGCGCTCGATGCAGCCGAGCAGGGCGGCGTCAACTACGACGGCTTTGTCGCGCTCGGCATGGTCATTCGCGGCGAGACCTATCACTTCGACATCGTCTCCAACGAATCCTCGCGCGCACTGATGGATCTGGCGGTGTCGGAATCGCTTGCCATCGGCAATGGCATCATGACCGTTGAAAACGACGAACAGGCCTGGGTCCGCATCAAGAAGAGCGAAAAGGACAAGGGTGGTTTTGCCGCCCGCGCAGCGCTCACCATGATCGAACTGCGCGAAAAGCTGGGCGCCTGAGCCATGGCGAAGGATCTGCAGCAGCCGGTAAAACCGGCCAACCAGCGTGGCGCGGCGCGGCTTGCCGCCGTGCAGGCGCTTTACCAGATGGATATCGGCGGCACCGGCGTGCTGGAGGTCGTGGCCGAATACGAGACCCATCGTCTCGGCCAGGAGCTTGACGGTGAAACCTATCTGAAGGCCGATCCGTCGTGGTTCCGTTCCATCGTTGCCGGCGTTGTGCGCGACCAGACGAAGATCGATCCACTGGTGCGGGCCTCGCTTCTCGAAAGCTGGCCGCTGTCGCGTCTCGATTCGACGCTGCGCGCCATCCTGCGTGCCGGTACGTTCGAGATCGTCGAGCGCAAGGATGTGCCGGTCGCCGTCATCGTCACCGAATATGTCGAGATCGCCCAGGCCTTCTTCGACGGTGAAGAACCCAAGATCGTCAATGCGGTTCTCGATCGCATTGCCAAGCAGGTCCGCGTCGAGATCAAGAAGTAGGCGGAAGAACCATGGATCGTGTCGGCGGCGAGGGACTGGAACGGCAGCTTTCCGCCGCACGGCGCAATGTGTTTCTGCTGGCCGGTGCGCAGGCCGTGCTGGGTGCGGCCGCACCGCTCTCCATCTCGGTCGGCTCGCTTGCCGCTTACCAGCTTCTGGCCGCTGACAAGTCTCTGGCAACCGCCCCCGTCACTGGTTTCAATGTGGGGACGGCGCTAGGCGCCATCGGCATCGCCCTTGTGTCACGCTTCCTCGGGCGCCAGGCCGCCTTCATGACGGGCGCACTCGTCGGTGCCACCGGTGGCGTGCTGGCAGCGATTGCGCTTTTCCAGGGCAATTTCTGGCTGTTTGCCTTTGCCTTGATGATGATCGGCATCAGCGGCGGTTTTACCCAGAAGATCCGCTTTGCCGCAGCCGATGCCTCGCCGTCGATGTTCAAGCCCAAGGCCATCTCGTGGATCCTTGGTGCCGGCATCGTGTCGGCCATCATCGGGCCGCAGCTGGCCATCTGGGCGAAGGATGTTTTTGAGCCGGTCACCTTTGCCGGCACGTTTCTCGCCATCCTGCCCCTGAGCCTCATTGCCATCGCCATCCTTGCCTTCCTGAAGCTTCCGCAGCCGGCCAAGGTCACGGCCCAGAGCGGTGCGGCAAGGCCGCTGCGCGAGATCATCACCACGCAGCGTTTTGCCACCGGCATGGTCTGCGGCATCGGCACCTATGCGCTGATGACCTTCGTGATGACCGGCGCGCCGCTTGCCATGGTCGTTGGCTGCGGTTTTCCAACGGAACTCGCCACGCTCGGCATCCAGTGGCACGTGCTTGCCATGTTCGGCCCTAGCTTCTTTACCGGCATGATCATTGCCCGCCTTGGCGCCGAACGGGTCGTGGCGCTCGGCCTCGTCACGCTGATGGCCTGCGCGGTCATTGCCCATCTCGGCATCGAGCTGTGGAATTTCTGGGGTGCGCTTGTGCTGCTCGGCATCGGCTGGAACTTTGGTTTTATCGGCTCCACCGCCATCATCGCCTCCACTTACCGGCCGCACGAGGCCGACAAGGTGCAGGGTTTTCATGATATCGTGCTGTTCGGCTCGGTGGCGCTGTCGTCGTTTTCTTCGGGCAAGGTGTTCACGTCCTATGGCTGGTCGTTCATCAACCTTGCCATCTGGCCGGTCGCCATCCTGTGCCTTGCCCTGATCGGCGCACTGATTCTGCGCCAGAACCGTGCGCAGACCGTTTGATCTGCCTCACATCCTTCAAATACAGACGAAGTTAGGCTGATGGGCAACCCTTGCCGGGTAAGCCCTTGACGCCATTTCCTCATCGCCGCACTCTTGGGCTCTGGATCACGTCACAGGCTCCTTGGGAGGGGAGGCGCGTGGTTCTCGTCCGGCGCAAATGCTGCGGCCGGTATTTTGGGAGAGGAACATCGTATGACAGTGATAGTGGGTGTGATCGTTTGCGGTCTCCTGTCGATCGCTTATGCAGCCTGGGCGACACGCTCGGTGCTGGCGGCCGATCAGGGTAACGCGCGTATGCAGGAAATTGCAGGCTATATCCGGGAGGGCGCACAGGCCTATCTCACGCGCCAGTACATGACCATTGCCGTCGTCGGCGCGGTGGTGACTGTGGGCACCTGGGCGCTTCTGTCCGGGCTTGCGGCCATCGGTTTCGTGATCGGCGCGGTTCTCTCAGGGGCAGCCGGCTTTATCGGCATGCATGTCTCGGTGCGCGCCAATGTGCGCACGGCGCAGGCCGCCTCGCACAGCCTTGCTGCAGGCCTTGATATCGCCTTCAAGTCCGGCGCCATCACAGGCATGCTGGTGGCAGGCCTCGCCCTTCTCGGCGTCTCCATCTATTACGCCATCCTGGTCCACGGTCTCGGCAATGCGCCGGGCAGCCGCCATGTCATCGATGCGCTGGTGGCGCTCGGCTTCGGCGCCTCGCTCATCTCCATCTTCGCCCGTCTCGGCGGCGGCATCTTCACCAAGGGGGCAGACGTCGGCGGCGATCTCGTCGGCAAGGTCGAGGCAGGCATTCCCGAAGACGATCCGCGCAACCCCGCGACCATTGCCGACAATGTCGGCGACAATGTCGGCGATTGCGCCGGCATGGCGGCCGACCTTTTCGAAACCTATGCCGTGTCGGTTGTTGCCACCATGGTGCTTGCGGCGATCTTCTTTGCCGGTGTACCGGCGCTTGGCGTCATCATGGTCTATCCGCTCGCCATCTGCGCGGTCTGCATTCTCACCTCGATTGCCGGCACGTTCTTCGTGAAGCTCGGCACCAACGGCTCCATCATGGGCGCGCTCTACAAGGGGCTGATCGCGACAGGCGCGCTGTCGATCGTCGGCCTTGCCGTTGCCACGTCCTTCACCATCGGCTGGGGTTCGATCGGCACGGTCGCCGGCATGGATATCACCGGCACCAACCTGTTTTTCTGCGGTATCCTCGGCCTCGTCGTCACGGCGCTCATCGTGGTGATTACGGAATATTACACCGGCACCAACAAGCGCCCGGTCAATTCCATCGCCCAGGCTTCTGTCACCGGTCACGGCACCAATGTCATCCAGGGCCTCGCCGTCTCGCTCGAATCGACGGCACTGCCCGCCATCGTCATCGTCGGCGGCATCATCACCACCTATCAGCTCGGCGGCCTCTTCGGCACCGGCATTGCCGTCACCACCATGCTCGGCCTTGCCGGCATGATCGTGGCGCTCGATGCCTTCGGCCCCGTCACGGATAATGCCGGTGGTATCGCGGAAATGGCGGGCCTTCCGCCGGAAGTGCGCAAATCCACCGATGCGCTGGATGCCGTCGGCAACACCACCAAGGCCGTCACCAAGGGGTATGCCATCGGTTCTGCCGGTCTTGGCGCGCTCGTGCTCTTTGCCGCCTATTCGAACGATCTGGCCTATTTCGCCGCAAACGGTGCGCAATATCCTTACTTTGCCGATGTCGGCGAAATCTCCTTCAGCCTTGCCAATCCTTATGTCGTGGCCGGCCTCATCTTCGGCGGCCTTATTCCCTATCTCTTCGGCGGCATGGCGATGACGGCCGTCGGGCGGGCGGCAGGCTCCATCGTGGAAGAGGTGCGCGCGCAGTTCCGCAACCATCCGGGCATCATGCTCGGCACTGAAAAGCCGGATTACGGCCGCGCCGTCGATATTCTGACGAAAGCTGCCATCCGGGAAATGATCGTGCCATCGCTTCTGCCGGTGCTGGCCCCCATCGTGGTCTATTTCGGCGTGCTGCTGATCTCCGGCTCCAAGGCCTCGGCCTTTGCAGCGCTTGGCGCCTCGCTCCTCGGCGTCATCATCAATGGCCTCTTCGTCGCGATCTCCATGACCTCGGGCGGCGGCGCCTGGGATAATGCCAAGAAAAGCTTCGAGGACGGTTTTGTCGACAAGGACGGCTACCGCCACATGAAGGGATCGGATGCGCACAAGGCTTCCGTCACCGGTGATACGGTGGGCGACCCCTACAAGGATACGGCAGGTCCTGCCGTCAATCCGGCAATCAAGATCACCAATATCGTGGCGCTCCTGCTCCTGGCGGTGCTTGCCGCCTGATATCTGCGATGTGGTGACTGAACAAAAAGGCCCGCGGCTGGAAAAAGCCGCGGGCCTCTGTCTGTCTGTCTTTGCGGCAGGGCGCACCGATGCCGATTACATGCCGTTGTTGCCGCCGCCCATCATGTTCTTGAATGTGGACGCTGCTCCACCGGCACCACCGCCGCCCGAAAGCAGCTGCTGCAGGAAGGTGAGGTCGCGGCCGCCGGTCGGCGTTGTGCGCGAAATCGTGTCGAATACCTGGCCGTCCTTCAGCGTATAAACCGCGCGCCGGGCAACAACGCCATCCTTGTTGAAGTAGAAGGCGACCACCGTCTGCTCGACGAGCTGCGGCTTCATGAAAGCGACGGGGCGCTCGCGCTTCTGCGAGATGTAATAAAACACTTCGCCGTCGAAGGTCGCGGTCGTGGAGGGCGTGCCCATGGAGAGCAGAACCTGCTCGCGGCTCGAACCTTCCGGTGTCAGGTCCAGCGCATCCTTGTCCAGCACATAGCCGTTGTGCAGCGTTTCGCCGATCCCCGTCGTGCAGCCGGACAGACCAAGGGTGACGGTGACCGCCACGATCGCAGCCTTGCCGGCCCTATCAAAATGAGACCCAAACACCCGCTTCTTCAACACCCTGTCCTCATGTGTTCCATCCCACCAACCAATCCGACCGTTGCTGCGATAGCATTGTGGCTATTCCGCGAACACCGGCATGTTTCAGTCGGCGAGGGCCGGAAATCCGACTGCCTCATCGCTGCGACGCCGGAACGGCATTGCAATTCGTGCCTGCTTCGGTAAACCAGCTTTCGTTTCCATGCAACACGGCTGGCTTGACCAGCATCCGCTTTGGCGGCCAAGAAGTGCAGGCTTTCATGATCTTCGGTCTTTTCCGTCAGAAAAATCAAAACCGCGCCATTGTCGATCGGCAGTACGCAAGCTTGACGTCGGCCGCCCGCGTTCCGTTCTTCTACACGGACCTTGATGTGCCCGATACGGTCATGGGCCGGTTCGAGATGCTTTCGGTGGTGATGATCCTGTTTTTCCGCCGGACGGCGAAATCGGGCACCAGCGGCCAGGAACTGGCGCAGGAGATCGTCGACGCCTTCTTCCAGGACATCGACCATTCGATCCGGGAACTGGGGATTGGCGATCAGGCCGTGCCCAAGCGCATGAAAAAACTGGCCGGCATGTTTTACGGCCGGCTCGAGGCCTATGGAAAAGCCATCGAGGCCGGGGATGAACCGGCTTTGTCTGCCGCACTGCGGCGCAATTTTTATCCGTCTGGCGCTGAAGCCCCGACGATGGACGGTCTTGGACGCTGGATGATCCGTGCGCAGGCAGCACTTGCCGCCGTTTCCGAAGACGACATCGCGCGCGGCATGCTGATGCTGCCTCTGCCCGGAAAGGGAGAACAGTCATGAACACACCCCTCGACCACAAGGAAAAACCGCCGTTTTCCTATCTGGTGAAGGTCGGCCATATCTCGGCAAACGCCGTCACCGTGCAGGTGGAGGCAGACGAGCGCGAGCGCGAGGCGCTTGCCAAGCTCTGGCAGGTGGTTTCGGTCGGTTCGCTCAAGGCAGAGCTGCAGATCGCGCGCTGGAAAAAGGATGGCGTCAGGCTGAAAGGCCGCGTCAAGGCGCACATCGTGCAGGCCTGCGTCGTTTCGCTGGAGCCGGTGGAAGCCGAAATCGACGAAATGCTGGAACAGATCTTCGTGCCGGAAGGTTCTAAGCTTGCCCGCATGATGACCGGCGATACTGCCGAGATGGTGCTCGATCCGGATGGGCCCGACCTGCCGGAGACCTTTGTCGGCGATACCATCGATGCCGGCGACGTGGTGGCGGAGTTTGCAGCGCTTGCGATCAATCCCTATCCGCGCAAAGCCGGCCATGAATTCACCGATCATATCGAGGCCGACGAGACGCCCAACGGGGGCAAACCAAACCCCTTTGCGGTGCTCAAGGACTGGAAAACCAAGGAATAGCGTTTGCATTTCCCCAGTAATGAGTTGTATGCGGCGGCAGAAACAGTATTTTGGCCGCGATTTCGCCAAGCGCGGGACAGAAGGATCAGGAACGCGTGATCAGGATATCTCTCGATGCCATGGGTGGCGATTTCGGTCCGCAAGTCGTCATTCCCGGCGCTGCCAAGGCGATGGACCGTCACCCCGATGTGACTTTCCTCATTTTCGGCCAGAAGGCGCTGTGCGAGCCGCTTCTTGCCAAATACCCCAAGCTTGCCGCCAAAACCGTCTTTCATGACTGTGACGTCGCCATCACCATGGACGAAAAGCCAAGCGCTGCGCTCCGGCGCGGCCGTCATGTCTCGTCCATGTGGCGCGCGATCGATGCGGTGAAGACCGGCGACGCCGATGTGGTGGTGTCTGCCGGCAATACCGGCGCGCTGATGGCCATGGCGATGTTTTGCCTGCGCACCATGTCTGGCATCGAACGCCCGGCGATTGCCGGCATCTGGCCGACACTGCGCGGCGAAAGCATCGTGCTGGATATCGGCGCCACCATCGGGGCCGATGCCCGCCAGCTTCTGGATTTCGCCCTGATGGGCGGCGCCATGGCCCGCTCGCTGTTTGAGATCGAGCGCCCGACCGTGGGCCTCCTCAATGTCGGCGTCGAGGAGGTCAAGGGCCAGGAAGACGTGCGCGAGGCGGGCCGCATGATCCGCGAGGCGAACCTGTCGACCATTGCCTATCATGGCTTTGTCGAGGGCAATGATATCGGCCGCGGCGTGGTCGACGTGGTGGTCACCGAAGGGTTTACCGGCAATATCGCGCTGAAGACGGCCGAAGGCACCGCCAAGCAGATGGCCGAACTTTTGCGCTCTGCCATGTCGCGCACGCTGATGTCGAAGATCGGTTATCTCTTCGCCAAGGGCGCCTTCGACCGCCTGCGCGAGAAAATGGACCCGCGCAAGGTCAATGGCGGGGTTTTCCTCGGGCTTAACGGCATTGTCATCAAGAGCCATGGCGGTACGGATGCGGAAGGTTATGCCTCGGCCATCGACGTCGGCTACGACATGGTGCGCAATCAGCTGAACGACAAGATCCTGCAGGATCTCAAAGATTATCATGCCCGCCACCTGCCGCCGGCAGGTCCGGAAGAAGCGGCGTAAGGAAGCAGGAATGACGCGCATGATCCGATCAGTGGTTCTGGGTTTCGGGGCGGCGCTGCCTAAGCGCCAGGTCACCAACAAGGAACTCGAAAGCCTCGTGGAAACCTCCGATGACTGGATCGTGCAGCGCACGGGCATTCGTCAGCGTTACATTGCCGGTGAGGGGGAAACCACGGCCTCGCTCGGCGAGCAGGCGGCCCGTGCCGCGCTCGACAATGCAGGCCTGACACCTGCCGATATCGATCTCGTCATCGTCGCGACATCGACGCCGGACAACACCTTCCCGGCAACGGCCGTCAACATCCAGAACCGGCTCGGCATGACGCATGGTTATGCGTTTGACGTGCAGGCGGTCTGTACGGGCTTCGTTTATGCCATGGCAACGGCCGATGCGCATCTGAAGGCCGGCCTTGCCAAACGCGCGCTGGTGATCGGTGCCGAAACCTTCTCGCGCATCCTCGACTGGACGGACCGCACCACCTGCGTTCTCTTTGGCGATGGCGCGGGCGCGCTTGTTCTGGAAGCGCAGGAGAGCGAGGGCACCCTAGCCGATCGTGGCGTGCTGACCGCGCATCTGCGCTCGGACGGATCGCACAAGGACAAGCTTTATGTGGATGGCGGCCCGTCCACGACAGGCACGGTCGGCCATCTGCGCATGGAAGGCCGGGAAGTGTTCAAATATGCCGTCGGCATGATCACCGACGTTATCGAGGCGGCATTCACCGCCACCGGCACGACGGCTGACGATCTCGACTGGCTTGTGCCGCACCAGGCCAATCGCCGCATCATCGATGGTTCCGCCAAGAAACTCGGCATTCCCTCCGAAAAGGTTGTGGTGACGGTGGACCTGCACGGCAACACGTCGGCTGCCTCCATTCCGCTCGCAATTTCCGTTGCCGCCGCCGACGGGCGGATCAAAAAGGGCGATCTGGTGATGCTGGAAGCCATGGGCGGCGGCTTTACCTGGGGCGCCCTGCTGATTCGCTGGTAATCTCGCGTTTACAAGTGCTTGACCCGAAAGACCAAGGGACATAGAGTTTACCTTCGTTAGAAATCGAACGTTGACGGGCGGGATTCATGGCCGGCAAGACAGTGACACGCGCAGACTTGGCGGAATCGGTATTTCGCAAGGTCGGGCTTTCGCGAACCGAGTCGGCCGAGCTTGTCGAAACGGTCATCGACGAAATCTGCAACGCCATAGTGCGCGGCGAAATGGTCAAACTTTCGTCCTTTGCCACCTTCCAGGTGCGCTCCAAGAACGAACGAATCGGTCGCAATCCGAAGACCGGTGAAGAAGTGCCGATCTCGCCGCGTCGGGTGATGACGTTCAAGGCCTCCAACGTGCTGAAGCAACGTATCCTGAAGTCGCACCTGCAGCGCAAGGCCAAGGCCAAGCCGGCCAATCCTGCGGCCTGAGGTTGCCCGGACTGCCCGTTCTGTCCGCACGTCGCGGCGCGGCCAGCCAGTTACCTGTTCATTCTCTCTCAAACCGCTTGAGTTCGACGCCGCAAACCGTTGAAATACGGTCTATCGAATACCCGTGACGTCGCGTTGAGTCGCAGACTGTTGGAGATGAAGACGTGGACAAGAGCCCGGACGCCTTTCGCACGATCAGCGAAGTTGCCGACGACCTCGACCTGCCGCAGCACGTGCTTCGTTTCTGGGAAACCCGGTTTCCGCAGATCAAGCCAATGAAGCGCGGCGGCGGCCGGCGTTATTATCGTCCTGAAGATGTCGATCTCCTCAAGGGCATCCGCCACCTGCTTTACGACCATGGCTATACGATCAAGGGCGTGCAGAAGCTGCTGCGCACCAATGGCAACAAGTTCGTCTCTGCCATCGCATCCGGCGATCTCGCCACCATGGAAGCCATCATGGCCGCCAATGCCGACCGGCCGGCCGAGCCCAAGGTGGCAAACCCCGAGGACGACCAGATCGTCGGCCGCCCCAAGGCCAAACCCAGCGGCCGCTTCTTCGGCTTCGGCGGCGGGGCTGAGGATGACGGCCTGGAAGTCTCGCTCGGCAAAAGCTCGATTGCCAAGGAAGACCGCGCGCTTCTGCAGGAGGCGCTCTTCGACCTCCTGGAATGCAAGCGCCTGCTCGATCAGGTTCGCTGATTCTTATCGATTTTTTTCTGTACGGGAGAGGGCGCCGCGCGTGCGCGCGTCGTTGGCGCTTGAGGTGCGCGCTGGCTATCGCATCCGGGCGGAACAGCCCGCTATGCGGCGCTGTAGGCTTAGCACCGAGCCGGTGCCTGCCACTTCAAGTCTTCATAGTCTTGGGAAAGAGTGAACCGACATCTGGGGGATGTTACGGTTCGTTTTTAAATGGTCGGGGCGGCCGGATTTGAACCGACGACCCCTTGACCCCCAGTCAAGTGCGCTACCGGGCTGCGCTACGCCCCGACCCGCTTCTTTCGAAGCACGCCCTCATTACTGACTTGCCGCGCAGGGTGCAAGAACAAAGTGGGGCTCTGTGGAAAGATTGCCTATCGAAAGATCGGCGTGCGGGTGGCGTTCATGAGAAGCTCCTGTTCGGAGGCAAACGGACCGAGCAGCTTCAGGAGGCGGTTTTCCTCGCGGGTATCCAGTCGGTAGCGTCGCGCAAATTCGCTGACGTTCCAGACCTTTTTGAAACCGGACTTTTCTGCCTCATGCTGGTCGATATGTTTGCTCATCTGCCACCCTCTTTTTTGAAAGCGCGTAAGGCTTTCTCTTATTCCCCGTCAGATTGTATATCCGAATATAGGCATGTTCGTAAACGGGGTTTCATTGATCGACGTCAATTCTGTTCCACTTTGACACCGTCGCCAGTGATGCTCATCTCGACACCCTTGGGTTTTGTCTGTTCATGGATGACATAGGCACCAAGACCGGCGACGGCGATGACGAGGGCGCCGATGATGAAATAGAGGTTGTTGCTGCGGGCCATAAGAATTCCTTTGCGCTATGGGCGCCGGACAACGACGCAAAGGCAAATTTGTTCCATAAAATTTGAGTGTTTCGTTTCTGGCAGGCATCACATTGCGGCCGGAGAATACACGCGGGTCCGGCGCATGCAAATCCAGCCACTGTCAGGCAAACGCATCTGTTTTGAAGAGGGTATTTCCGGCGGGGGCTGGCGAAGTGGTCAGCCGTCGTTTTCGGCGTTGAGGTTTTCCGGCCGCATCCCGTCTTGCGCTGGCCGCTGACGCAGGCGGATGCCGGGGCCCACACCCGGATCGTCTTCACCGGCAGCAAGAAACACGATGCCGCGGTTTTCCAGGCACTGGCGCAAGCGCAAGCTCTCGGATCCTGCCGTCTCCCCGCGCTCAAGGGTCAAGATATCTTCGACGGAAAGCCCGCTCTCGGCTGCCAGCTCTTGCACCGAAAGGCCGATCATGGCGCGGGCGGCGCGAATTTGCTCTGTTGTGATCATAGGTAAAAAGGTGGAACAGGCTGCGGCGAAGTCAAGGCAAGGGTTTTATGCGACGGCGCGTCGATGCCGCTGTTCCAGCGCAAAACATCCCCAGATCACGCCGAACAGCAGGTAGACGTGCCGCCAGTGGTCGAGGTCGATGACATTGCCGATCAGTGCATGGCCGGCGAGCACGATCCAGGCAATCATCAGATACGGCTGCCAGGGGCGATCGCGCAGCAGGGCGCGAAAGCCGATCGCAAGCGTCGACCAGATCAGCAGCAGGTAAGAGACGAAACCGAGCCAGCCATAGGTGGTGAGCGATTTCAGCCAGATATTGTGCTCGTCCTCGCCGAACATTTTTCCGAGCACCATGGGGCCAAGCCCAAGCGGTCGCTCCATCGCCATCAGGAAACCGATCTTGTGGCGCTCGAAGCGGCCGAGCCGTGCGCCGTCATAGTCTTGCACCAGCTTGGCGCGGTTGAGGAAGAGGTCGGAGACCTTTTTCGACTGCATGGCGCCGCCAAGCGCCAGCATCAGCAGAACAAGGGCGGCAAGCGTCAGTGTGAAGATTTTGAGGCGAAAGGCCGCCGTGCGCTCCTTCAGCAGCATCACGACGACGAGCGCCAGGGCCGAAAACAGGTAAAGGCCCCAGGCGGCGCGGGAAAACGACAGGAAGATGCCAAGCGTCAGAACCAGAAGCCCTGCGATGGCAAGCGGGGCCGCGACAAGTGAGCCGCTGAGCAGCCGGTACATGAGGTAGAGCGCCGGCACGACCAGATAGGGCCCAAACACGTTCGGATCCTGGAAGGCGCCCTTGGCCCGGTCGTAAAGCGTAAAGACTTCGGCACCGGGAAAGGCGTGGAAATAACCGAGAATTCCCAGAAGTGCCGTGATCACGGCAGCGGCCACCCAGGCCCGGAAGATCAGGCCCAGCCGGCGATGGTCATCCTCGATGATGGCGGCGTAAAACACGGAGGTGAGCGCCAGAAACAGCGAGACCGCCATATACATCGGCGCGCCGGAGAGATCCGCCATCACCGTCAGCGACAGCATGCCGCCGACATTGAACAGCAAGAGCAGGATGAGAAGCGGCCCGACGGCGCGGGAAATCTTCAGGCCGAGCAGGAAAAACACGCCGATCTGCACCGCCAGCATCAGCTCGTATGGCGCCGGTTCGGAAATCACGAAGCCCGAGAGAAACACCCCGATCGCCACCATTGCCGAGCCGACCAGCCGCAGCGCTGCCCTTTGCGGGTGGAAGGGGCGTTCTGCGACAAGCGTGCTCAATAGGCATTCTCCGTGTTGAGGAGCCGGATCGGTGTGAGGAACAGGATCTTGAGGTCGAGCAGCAGCGACCAGTTCTCGATGTAATCGAGATCGAAGGCGGTGCGGGCGCGGATCTTGTCGTCGCTGTCCAGTTCGCCACGCAGGCCGTTGATCTGCGCCCAGCCGGTGACGCCGGGCTTGACGCGGTGACGGGCAAAATAGCTTTCCACTACATCGACATAACGCCGGTCACCGGTCTGGGCATGCACCGCATGCGGGCGCGGGCCGACAAGCGACAGTTCGCCGCGCAGTACATTGAAGAACTGCGGTAGTTCATCCAGCGAGGATTTGCGCAGGAAGCGGCCAACGGGTGTCACGCGCGGATCGTTTTTCGTCACCGCACGCTTGGCCGTGGGATCGGACAGTTCCGTGTACATCGAGCGGAACTTCAGGACGTGGATCACCTCGTTGTTGAAGCCGTGGCGCTTCTGCACGAAAAGAACCGGGCCTTTCGAGGTCGTCTTCACCGCAATGGCCGCCGCCAGCATGATCGGCCAGGCAAGGGCAAGCGCCAGCAGGGAAAAACCGATATCGAAGATACGCTTGGCAACCTGATCCCAGTCGCGGATCGGCTTGTCGAAAATATCGAGCATCGGCACGCTGCCAACATGCGAATAGGCGCGCGGGCGAAACCGCAGCTGGCTTGCATGGGCGGCAAGGCGGATATCCACCGGCAGAACCCAGAGTGTGCGCACCAGCTGCAGGATGCGCTCCTCCGCCGTTGCCGGCAGAGCGATGATCAGCATGTCGATGCGGGCAAGGCGGGCAAATTCCACCAGTTCGGCAAAGGTGCCGAGTTTTGGATAACCAGCCACCACATCGGGCGAACGGTCATCGCCGCGATCGTCAAAGATGCCGCAGATGCGGATGTCGTTGTCGGCCTGCCGTTCCAGCGCCCGCACGAGATCGCGGGCGGGCTTGCCGCCACCGACGATCACAGCGCGCCGCTCCATCGTGCCGTTGCGCGCCCAGTGGCGGATACCGAAAGCCGTCAGGTATCGGGTTGCCATGAGAAGCACGGCGCCTGCTATGGCCCAGACCATCAGCGTCGCCAGCGGGAAGGTGAGGTCGTGCAACAGATGCATGGCGGCGACCTGCGCCAGAAAGCCAAGCCCCCAGGCCACCACCACGCGCCGCGCCATGCGGGCGGGCGCTCGCAGCGACGGGATCAGGTAGGCATCCGCCATTTGCAGCAGAAGGACGGTGAGTGTGGATGAGGCCGTGGTGACGATGAAATAGGCGGGGAATGTGCTGTTTTCGGCAAAGCCATGCAGGAAGCCGATGCCGAGCCCGAGGACCAGCAGGAGAAGCAGTTCCAGAAGCCGGAACTGGCCAATCAGCAGGGCAGGCGCCATGGTCTGGTGGCGAAACTGCTCGGCAATCTCACGGGCAAACGGATTGAGTGCAACGGGGAGGGCGGGGCTTGCGATGTCCGCTGTGGCCTCCGTGTCTGCTCCTGCGGGCGTCTCCATCGACGGCGGGGAGGAAACCCGTTGGCGCAGCGCCTCCACGTTCAACTCATCCTGCTGTGCCGGCCCGCTCATCGTCTCTGATCCCGCCCGTCGCTTACTTAAGGGCAAACATCGGCCCTCGCGCGTTGATGCGAGCAATATCAGCAAGATGCTAAGAAAGGTTTGCGCCGGCTATGCGCCCGGGCGCTGTTCCGTCAGCTCGCGGTAGAGCGCCATCATGTCGCCGGCCATCACGCTTGCGGAAAATTTTGCGCGAAATGCCTGCGGTTTCGGCATCACGCGCTCCTGCCACTTTGCATCCGTCATCGATTCGACCATGCGGGCGGCAAGATCTTCCGCATCGCCGGGGGTGGCAAGCGCTGCACTGTCGTTCCCCATCACCTCCGGAATGCCGCCGACGCGGGTGGCGATCAGCGGCTTTTCGGCTGAGAGAACCTCCAGCACGATATAGGGCATGGCCTCGGCGCGCGAGGGCACAACAACGGTGCGGGCAAGCGCAAAGGCATCCGTTGCCGGCATCGCATCCAGCATGCGGATACGCCGGCCAAGCCCAAGTTCGGTAATTTTCTCATGGTAACGATCGCGGTCCGGGCCGTCGCCCACCATCACTGCCGTGAGCGGCCGTTGCAGCGCGCGCTCAGTGCGGGCAAAGGCGTCGAAAAACACGTCGGGACCCTTCAGGTCACGCATCATGCCGATATAAAGAAAATCGGCAGCATCCGGCACCAGCGGAACCGGTTTGAACTCCCGGTCCCGGATTCCGTTATAAATCACCCGCGCCGGCGGTCTCGGCGTACCGACCTTTTCCGCATAGGTGCGTCTTTCGTAATCGCAGACGAAGACCAGATTATCGGTCAGCCATTCCTGCAATCGCTCGAGGCGCAGCACCACCTGGCCGGACAGCTTTTTCCGGTCGTAATGCAGGCTGCCGCCATGCGGCGAATAGAGGCGGGCTACGCAATACCTGTTCACCCGCAGCAATGAGCCGATCAGCCTTGCGACAACGCCACCCTTGGCGCCGTGACCGTGCAAGACATCCGGCCGCAAACTTTTGATATGACTATAACTTCTGTAGAGGGCCGCCAGATCCGATGGGCTGATCGAGCGGCGGATGGGAAGGCGCGTCAGCCCCAGCGAAAGCTTGGGCAGGATCGCCTCAAAGAGTTTTTCCTCATGCGCCCCGCCCGTCGAGCTGTCGCAGAGAATACCGACCTCGTGGCCGGCGGCATGATGTTCCTCCACGAGATCGCGCACGTGCCGGAAGATGCCACCAACCGGCGAGCGAAAGCAGTGAATAATCCGAAGAGGCCGGCCCGCATCCATGCTCAGAACAGCCGTTCGCGCACGTAAAGTGTATCGCCGGCGAGAACCGGGCTTGAAATCGTCGTCCTGCCCGTCAGCACTTCTCCGTTGATCTTGCGGGTCACATCCACATCGCGCTGGTTGCCGCGCGGGGTAAAGCCGCCGGCAATGGCAATGGCATTCTGCGCCGTCATGCCCGGCACATAGGCATATTGTCCGGGCCGGCCCACTTCGCCCATCACGAAGACGGGGCGATAACGGTCCACCTCGATGGTCACGTCGGGATCGCGGAGATATCCCTTCTTCAGCTTGGCGGCGAGTGCCCCCTCAAGCGCTGCGATGGTCTGGCCACGCGCCGGCACCTGCCCGACGAGCGGGAAGGAGATATAACCGGCCTGATCGACCGTATAGGTGTTGGACAGGCTCGGTTGTTCGAAAACAGCCACGCGCAGCCGGTCTCCGCTGTCCAGCCGGTAGGGCTGGATGGTGGCCTCGTGAAAGGCCTTCGGCGCCGGCGCATAGGACGAGCAACTGGCAAGGCCTGCCGAAACGCAGGCTGCGAGAGCCATGGTGAGGACAACAGGTCTTTGTCGTGCGAACCGCATTTCGCGCGAAACTCCGGCTGGGAAAAAGCAAGTGTCATCCTTATCCGCCGGATATGGTTAATGGCCGGTAAAGAGCCTGTGCAGCTTTTGCGCAGGCGGGGCAAAATGTCAGGGGTTGCGAATATTCGGCGCGTCTCATTAACGGTGGGGTTACCATAATCGCCTACCGTCCTGCGCACGAATGCAAGAGGAGTGGGCGATGTCCGGCATGGGCGCCAATCAGGATGCGGATATCGACATCGGTCAATTGTTCGGCGCGGTCTGGGAACGGCGGCGGTGCATTATCGCCACCACGGCGCTGGTGGCCGTGCTGGCCTTTGCCGGTGCCAGCCTGATGACGCCCGCATACAAGGCCGAAACGCGCATCCTCATCGAGGCGCGCGGCAGCGGAACCGGCGAGGCGGCGCAGGGCGCCAACGAGCCGGTGCTCGACCAGTTCAATATCGCAAGTCAGGTGCAGCTCCTGCAATCGGCCGATCTCATCCGTCAGATCGCCAGCGACCTCAATCTGTCATCGCGCAAGGAATTCGATCCGGAAGCTTCTGCCCTTTTGCCGGATTTTCTGGTTCTGCTCGGCCTCAAGCAGAACCCGCTGGACCTGCCGGCCGAAGACCGGGTGCTCAAGGCATTTCGTGAAAAGCTCCAGGTCTATCCGCTGGAGGGGTCGCGCGTCATCGCCGTCGAATTCAGCTCGGAGGACCCGAAGCTTTCGGCCGAGATCCCCAACCGCATGGCCGATGTCTATTTGTCCCTGCAAAGCAATGCCAAGCGTGACGCGCTGTCTGAGGCCGCCGGCTGGCTGAAGCCGGAAATCGCAGCACTTCGCACGCGCGTGTCCGAAGCCGAAGGCAAGGTTGCCGCGTACCGTGCGTCGGCGGGGCTCTTTCAGTCCGGTGAAAACACCAGCTTCTCGGCCCAGCAGCTGAGTGGCATGTCAAGCGAGCTGGCACGCGTGCGCGGCGAACGCGCCAATGCCGAGGCGCGGGCACAAAATGTGCGCGCCGCGCTTGATGCCGGTGCAGGCTATGACACGCTGGGCGATGTCGTCGGCTCGGCGATGATCCAGAGGCTGAAAGAAAACCAGTCGCTGGTGGAGGGCGAGATTTCGCAGGCCTCCATCACGCTTCTGGAGGGACATCCGCGCCTGAAGGCGCTTCGGGCCCAGCTGTCGGGCATCCGCCGGCAGATCGAGACGGAAAGCCGCAAGATCCTGACAAGCCTTGAAAGCGAGGCGTCTGTGGCGCGCCTGCGTGAACAGCAGCTGATCCAGCAGCTCGGCGGCCTGAAGGCCGATTCGGCCCGCGCCGGCGAAGAAGAAGTCGGCCTTCGCGTGCTCGAGCGGGAAGCGGCGGCCGAACGCCAGTTGCTGGAAACCTATCTGTCGCGCTACCGGGAAGCAGCCTCGCGCGTCGAGGGCAATGCGATGCCGGCCGATGGGCGCATCGTCTCCACCGCCATCGAGCCGGCGGAGCCGTATTTTCCAAAAATCATCCCGATCACCATTGTCCTTGCGCTGGCAAGCCTCATCCTGCAGGCGGTCGGCCTGATCGTCGTGGCGCTGTTTTCCGGGCGGGGTCTTCGCCCGGCCGGCGAGCGGTCTTCTGTCGAACCGCAGCCGGTGCCGGCGCCTGCTGCGGAACCGGCCGGCAATCTTACTGTCGCGCCTCTGGCTGATCAGCGTGCTGATGCTGTTGGTCTGGAAGGGCCGCAACCCGGTCTCACGCCGGTCCGGGATTACCTCATGCGGCGCGGCGATGCGGTTGCCATTATTGTTTCGCCTGAAGGAGACGTCGGCTCTACGGCCAGCGTCATGCTGGCGCGTGAACTTGCCGGCCAGCGCCGGTCCGTCGTGCTGCTCGATCTCTCGGGCACCGCCTGTCCAACGCGCCTGATGGCGCAGACGCCGACACTGGCGGGCATTACCGATCTTCTCTGCGGGGCCGCGGCGTTCGGCGAAACCATTCATCCGGACCGGCTGTCCGGCGCCCATATCGTTCCCGAAGGCAAGGCCGATCCGGCAGACGCCATGCGCGGCGCCGACCGTCTCGGCATGATCATCGATGCGCTCGCCGGTGCCTACGAGATCGTGCTGGTGGAATGCGGGGCCGCCGATTCCGGCAAGCTCGACCGTCTGATGCGTGCCCATCAGGCACAGATGGTCCTGTCGATGGGGAGCGCGTCAGCCGAAAGGATTGAAGAGGCAAGGGCGCTGTATTCCGAAGCCGGCTATCCCGATGCGCTCGTCATGACGGCGGATCTCTCCGGTTATCCGCCCCGTCGAGGCCGCCAGACAGCGGCCTGACAGTCATGCCTCGGCTGATGGCCGGTCCCGACCGGCCCGCAACCGCTGCACCAGCCGATAAAGCCGCGGCTGCTGCTTGAGGCGCGTTTTCAGGCGCACGAACCCCGCATGGACATGGCTCGCCAGCCGCCCCTTCGGCGTCAGCGGAATGAGGATATCGTATAACTCGGTTTCCATCGGGCACCAGCTGCGCTTGTAACCCTGGTCGCCGACGCCGAAATCGAACAGCTTGATGCCCTCTCTGCCCGCCTGTTCGATCATCAGCCAGTAGAGAAGCTCACCGGGGCTTGCTTCCGGCACGCGCACCGCATCGATGGAGCCGAACTGACAGATCAGGTGATCGCCCTTGCGCGACATGCCGGAAATGCCGACCACCGGTTTGCCCGGCTCTCCCGCAAGGCGGATTGCATGCAGGAACAGCGGCTGGTCCTGACCGTGCGGGGCCATGTCGAGCAGCGCGTGTAAAAAATCGCGCACGGGCTTATCCCCGAATGCGTCCGGCAGGCCAAGAGCCGCAAATCGCGCCCGCTTCTGGGCAAAAAAGGTCTCCAGCAGCGCATGGCGCTCTTCGCTGGTCTGCGGAATATAGTGTTCGTAGCCGCCCGCCTCTTCCATGCGCCGCACCTGGACACGGAATTTCTTGCGCCGGCGCTTGGCATTGAGCTGCCCAATCGTCTTCTCGAACGTCTCGAGAACCGGCAGCTGGAAGGAGTGATTCTGGTGGGCGACGACGGTGAGCCCGGCAAAGGGGTGGCGCAGGCCCCGCCAGACAAGCGGCACGACATCCATCACCACCAGATCGACGCGGTCCTTGAGGCAGGCGCCAAGCTTCTGGCAAAACAGTGCCTGTTCTTCAGCCGTCAGGGCAAAGTCCTTGGAAAACAGGCCGCTGTTCAGGTTGTTGTGGCCGCGCGCCGGTGGATAACCGGTCCGGATGCCGGCGCGGCTCTCGATCTCCAGCGGCAGGATCATCACGGTCTCGCCATCGATACGGCCTTCGACCACCACAAGGTCCGGCTTATGGCTGTCCACCCAGGCCTTGCACCAGTCATAGCCCTGATGCAGGGAATTGCGCGGCAGCTCCTGCAATTGCCGCCATACGGGCTCCAGCGCCTCCATGCCGGGGATAACGAAAAGCTCCATCCGGTCCATCGCAAGGGCTGATGCTGCCTGCGCATCGGACCGTTTTCCGGTTTGCGCGCGCGCCTCTCGCACAATGTCCTGCACCTGCATTCGTCGACACCTTTCCAGCCTGCTGTCCTCAAACATCCGCGACAGCCTAACGGCAAGGTCGAAACAAGATATTTAATAACAAGGGCTTGGCCGCCCATCTGTCGCGGGTGGTTAATATCAGGTGTCACTGATGAACGGTCTCTAGCCGCGCGGGCGCGGGCCTGCCATCCATTTGATGATCAGCATGGCCGGCAGGATCCACAAAAGCCCGCTCAGAAGGAAATAGAGCAGATGCACCCACCAGGGCGAGGTGGCAAGCTTCAGCGAGGCAACCGTGGTGGCCAGCAGCGCATAGGTCAGCACCAGGATGATGATGAGGATGGTGCCGATGAACTTCTTGAGCCGCAGGGGCATCGTTATCCTCCCGTATTTTTGACAGTCTGTTCCAGAATTCTCTTTGGCGCGGCGAAAATGGTGATCTCGAGAACCGGAGCGGAGCGTATTTAACCTCTGTGAGCACCGGATAAACAGAAATCGCATTTGCAGCCCGCCGGAGGCAATGATCGGACAGACTGTAAGGCCGCGACGGCATGCCGCAAACCCTGAGGGCTTGTTTTGCACGGGCGCCTCGGGCAAATCAACGCAAAGCAGACATTGTTGATAAATGTCAGGAGAGCAAATGGTGATCTTGGATCAGACGAGCCTTGCGGGCGGGCATGCACGCGTTGCGGAAAATCGCACCCTGCTGCGGCGCTGGCTGCAGGTCGTTCTTTTCACGCTCTTCTGTCTCGTGCTGGTCGGCGGGGCCACGCGGCTCACCGATTCGGGCCTGTCGATCACGGAATGGAAGCCGATCCACGGCGTCATCCCGCCGCTTTCGGTTGCCGAATGGGAAGAGGAACTCGATCTCTACCGCAAGATCCCGCAATACCAGCAGATCAATCGCGGCATGTCGCTGGATGAGTTCAAGACGATCTTCTGGTGGGAATGGGCTCACCGGCTGCTGGCGCGCGCCATCGGCCTCGTTTTTGCCTTGCCGCTTGCTTATTTCTGGCTGACCGGCCGCGTCGAGCGTCGCCTGCGCTGGCCGCTGGTCGGGCTTCTGGCGCTTGGCGGTTTCCAGGGTTTTATTGGCTGGTGGATGGTCTCGTCGGGCCTCACGCAGCGCGTCGATGTCTCGCAGTACCGGCTGGCGACCCATCTCACCATCGCCTGCCTGATCTTTGCCGCCTCCACCTTCATCATGCGCGGGCTCACACCGCAGAAGGTTGACGCGCCGCCGACATCCCGCTCGCATCTGGCGGCCGCCGGCCTTGCCTTCCTCGTGCTGTTCCAGATCTATCTCGGCGCGCTGGTGGCGGGTCTCGATGCCGGCTTTTCCTACAATACCTGGCCGCTGATGGATGGCGCGCTGGTGCCGGGAGACCTGTTCACCCACACGCCGGCGTGGATCAACCTGTTTGAAAACCCGAAGACCGTGCAGTTCGTCCACCGCTGCGGCGCCTATCTGCTTTTGACGCTGACCTTCATCCACATGATCGTCTCGGTCAACAAGACGCCCGGCAGCACGCATGCCAAGGGCGCCATGATGCTGTTCGGCCTCGTTTGCGGGCAGGCGGTGATCGGTATCGTCACGCTGCTCACGCATGTGCCGATCGAGGCGGGGCTTCTGCACCAGGCAGGGGGGCTTGTGGTGCTCGCCTATGCCATCACCCACTGGCGCGGTTTTTACGGCGAGTTTCCCCGTGACGGTTCAGCCCTGGCGCGGACCTGAGTTTCAGCCGAAGCGATAGGCGGAATAAGGCTTGCCGAGGAAGGTCGTGGTGAAGATGCGCGCGCCTTCATCGCGTCCGGCAGCACCCGCCGCCACAAACAGCGGCACCAGATGGTCATGGTCGGGCACGTGGCAGGCCCGCCCATCGGGATTGTCCTCCCAGGTCGCCAGACGCTCGGCCCGGACCTCCGGGTCGGGGTCGGACACGACACCGGCCAGCCAGTCGTCGAAACGCACCGCCTCGGCCACATGCTCGGCATCGGCCTTCCGAAACTTTGGCATGTTGTGATAGGTCATGCCGGACGCGATGATCAGCACATCCTCATCGCGCAGCGGTTCCAGCGCCTTGCCGATCGCCACATGGCTTTCCACGTCCAGCGTATTTTTCAGCGAGATCATGGTGATCGGCACATCCGCATCCGGATAGATCAACATGAACGGAATGAAGACGCCGTGGTCGAAGCCGCGTGTGTCATCTTCCGCAGAGGCAATGCCGGCCTCCGACAGAAGCGCGCGGGCGCGTGCGGCAAGCGCCAGCGAGTTTTCGGCCGGGTAAGACAGTTCGTAGGTGTGCGGCGGAAAATTGTAATAGTCGAACAGCATCGGCGGCTTCGGCGCGGTGCTGAGCGTCGGCACCGGTTCCTTTTCCCAATGGCCGGAGATGACGAGAACCGCCTTCGGACGCCGGCCGATCTCGGCATCGAGCCCGCGCAGGAAAGCGCCAAGCTCGTCCCAGGGGCCCTTGCCCTCGCTATCCCTTGGGAACTCCATGAAGGGCCAGGGGCCGCCGCCATGGGGGATGAAATAGACGGGAAACCGTGTCTGCGGCATGAGTGTGCTCTCTGATTGTTGAGCCATCATAACAACAGTCGATTGTTCACACTATCCTTCGAATATTAAACAGATTGTTGCGCAATCAGTGAACGAATGAAGCTGGCGACGGTCGTGCGCTCGCGGATGTTTTCGGCCGCATCCGCGCTTTCCGGCGGGCGCAACGACCAGGCGGTCGAGAGCATGGCATGTGCGCCGGCATAACGCAGCACCGTGAGCGGGCTGCAGCCCAGAACCGGGGCGAAGGCTTCTGCCAATCGCACCACGCGGGCCGGTTCGAACAGATGAGCACCACCGGGATTGCCGAAGACATTGGCCACCTCATAGGCGGGATCGCCGATCAGGCCCTGTGGGTCTATGACGCGCCATGTGCCGTGTGCGTCCTTCATGACATTGTCGTGGTGCAGATCGCCGTGCAGGGGGATCTGCCGCGTCTGGCGGCCAAGCAGGTCGCGCGCCTCGGCTGCCGCCCAGATGGCCATCTCCCGGTGCGGTCCGTCTTGTTCCGCCAGTTCGAACAGGCAGCGGAAGTGCCGCTCCAGCGTTATCAGGTGCGGAGGCGGTGTCCGGTCAGACGGCGCGTGCAGGAGCGGCAACAACTGGCACAGGATCGGCGTGGCTGCCGCATCGCCCTCCATCCTGTGCAGGTCGGCGAGACTGATCGCGCCGGCATCTTCGAGAAGGCAGGCATCGTCCGCCTGCTCCAGCAGTCGCACGGCACCCCGGCCGTCGCGCCAGGCGAGATAGGCAAAGCCGGCACGTTCGCGAAGGCCCTCCGGCTTCAGAAGCTTGAGGATGGCGTCGCTGCCATCTGCGCGCGCCACGCGATAGAGGCGGCTGGAATGCGTATCGGCGAGAAGGCGCGGCGCACCGAGCTTCCAGCCGGCCAGCAGGTCAGGTCGCAGCAGCGGATCATCTGACTGGGGCCTGTCGTCCATGCTCACATGGCCGCCGGCGGCCGGTGGCAGACGGCCTCGATATTGTGGCCGTCCGGATCAAGCACGAAGGCGGCATAGTAGTTCGGATGGTAGTGCGGGCGCAGCCCCGGAGCACCATTGCAGGTTCCACCAGCTGCAAGAGCCGCCTGATGAAAGGCGTCGACGGCCGCCCGGTCCGGCGCGACGAGGGCGATGTGCAGGCTGCCCTTGGTGCGGCCGCCATTGCCGATCCAGAGAGACGGCTTACCCGCCATGCCATAACCAAAACCTTCATAACCGCCGGTCTCCTTGGCCGTCACCGCCATCTGGCAGGCGGCACCGAGCGTCGGCATGACGGCGTCATAGAAGGCGCGGGAGCGGGCAAGGTCTGCCACCGAAAGACCGATATGATCCAGCATGCGGCATCCTCCTCCTTGCGTGAATGCTCAGGCCGAGAGCATCAGGTCCATGTTCTGCACGGCAGCGCCCGACGCGCCCTTGCCGAGATTGTCGAGCACGGCCACGAGGTTCACATGCGCGCCACCGGGCGTGCCGAACACGTAAAGTTTCATCGTGTCCTTGCCCACCAGTTCTTCCGCATCGACGCGCGGCAGTTTGGCGCTTTCCTCAAGCGGCACCACGCTCACCACCGATTGCCCGGCGTAATGCGAGACGAGGGCGGCATGGACGGTCTCCAGCGTCGTACCCTCGGCCAGATGGTCGAGGAACAGCGGCACCTGCACGATCATCCCTTGCGCAAACCGGCCAACGGAAGGGGCAAACAGCGGTGCGCGATCCAGCTTCCCATGCACGGTCATCTCAGGCACGTGCTTGTGCTTCAGCGGCAGGCCGTAGAGAAAATTGTTCGCCGCCAGATGCTCGGGATGGGCCTTGTCTTCCATCTGCGCGATCAACTGTTTGCCGCCGCCGGTATAGCCGGAGACCGCATTGACCGAGACCGGATAGAAATCCGGCAGGATGCCTGCTTCCCGGAGCGGCCGGATGAGGGCGATGGCGCCGGTCGGATAGCAGCCGGGATTGGCAACTGAGCGTGCCGAGCGGATCTTGTCGCCCTGCGCTGCATCCATTTCGGCAAAGCCATAGGCCCAGTCCTCGGCAACACGATAGGCCGTCGAGGTGTCGATGATGCGCACATTGTTGTTGCCGGAGAGCATCGACACGGCCTCTTTCGAGGCCTCGTCGGGCAGGCACAGAATGGCGATGTCGGCGCTGTTCAGCAGCTCTTCGCGCAGGGCAGCATTGCGCCGCTCGGCCTCGGGGATCGAGAGCAGCGTCACATCGCGGCGGTCGGCCATGCGGGTGCGGATCTGCAGCCCCGTGGTGCCGTGTTCGCCATCGATGAAGATTTTCGCGCTCATTGTATCTACCCGTGAAATCAGTGCGTTGGAAGAAGAACCGGATTCAGTTTACCTGGCTCTTGATTCAGTTTGTTAACAGCCGCCCGCCAATCGTTCGGCTCTCAGCCCCAGCATATACATGGCGACCGTCGCACCGGCAATGGCGGTGATATCGGCATGATCATAGGCCGGCGCCACCTCCACCACGTCGGAGCCCCTGATATCAAGGGGTCCGAGCTTGCGCAGCACCGAGAGGATCTTTGCCGAAGACGGGCCGCCTGCAACCGGCGTGCCGGTGCCGGGCGCAAAGGCGGGGTCGAGGCAATCGATATCGAAGGTGAGATAACAGGCGGCAGTGCCAACATGGTCGAGGATCGTTTTTGCAATCTCGGTCGTGTTCATGTCCTCCACCGCGTCGCCCTTGAGAATGCGGATGCCAAAATCCTCCGGCGCTTCTGTGCGGATGCCGATCTGGATCGAGCGGCTGGCATCGATCACGCCTTCGCGCACGGCGCGTGTCACAAACGAGCCGTGGTCGATGCGCTGTCCGTCATCCTCCCAGGTGTCCTGGTGGGCGTCGAAATGCACAAGCGCCAGCGGCCCGTGTTTTGCCGCATGCGCCTTCAAGAGCGGCCAGGTGACAAAATGATCACCACCGAGCCCGAGCAGGTAGGCACCCGAGGCAAGGATGTGCTCCGCCTCCTGCTGAATGCGGCCGGGCGTCGTCTGGTGATTGCCGTAGTCGAGGAGAACATCGCCATAATCGATCACCGCCATGTCCTGAAACAGATCACGCGCAAACGGATACTGCGGGTCGTTGTCGAAGATGGCGGAGGCGCGCCTGATCGCCTGTGGCCCGAAGCGGGCGCCGGGCCGGTTGGAGGTGGCCGCATCGAAGGGAATGCCCAGCACCACCGCATCGACATCGGTCAAATCCTTGGAAAAGCGCCGGCGCATGAAGGACAAGGCCCCGGCATAGGTCGGGTCGGTTGCGGCCCCCCGGTTGCCGGTGGCGGAAAAGGCGTGGTCGATGGTTTTGCTGGCCATAACGGTATCCTTCAAGGGCGCGTCACGATGTCTTGCGGCAATGCAGGTGCCTGCGCAGGCAGACCGGTTCTAGCCGCGCCATCCGCATCCCGAAAGAGGGCCGGCGGGAATTGTCAGCCTTTTCGAGCGGCCGCATCCGACCTTGATGCTTGTCCAGGGCGCCGCGCTTTCCGCACATTTTGACAAGCCTGCGCTGGAGTAAAGATACAAACGATGTCTGATGAAGAAAATGACATTTACTCTACTTTCACATACCCGGCTGAAGCGCCTCTTCGTAAGAAAGAAAGTGGAAACTATCTATTAGAAAAAACAGATTTACACCGGCTGTAGTCGGAATAAACTCGATGTGTTGGCGGCAAGATTTTGGGGGCTGCTGATGTGATCCGGGGGAAAATCCATGTGTCTTGATTGTATAACGATGAGCCGTCGTCGCATGATGACGGTTGCAGGGGCGGCGGGCCTGGGGCTTGCGCTGTTCGGTGGTCTTGGCCGTCCGGCTGCCGCGGCCGAGGCGGCAAAGGGCTTGTCGCCGGATGAAGCATTGGCGCGGCTGAAGGCCGGCAACGCCAAGTTCGTCTCCGCCCCGCAACTGTGCGCGGCAGATATCGGCGCCACGCGCACGACAGTGGCCAAGGGCCAAAAACCCTGGGCAACGGTGCTGACCTGCGCCGACAGCCGGTTGTCGCCGGAACTGCTGTTCGGCGGCGTCAACCTGGGTGAACTTTTCGTCTGCCGCAATGCCGGCAATACCGCCGATACGGCGGTGATGGGCTCGATCGAATACGGCGTCGAACATCTCGGCTCGCCGCTGATCCTGGTGCTCGGCCATGAACGCTGCGGCGCCATTTCGGCGGCCTGCGAAGTGGCGGAAAAGGGCACGAAACTGCCGGGCTCCATCGGCCCGATGGTGGACGCCATGGTGCCGGCGGCCCGCGACCTTCTCGGCAAGCCGGGTGACTTTGTCGATAATGTCGTCAAGGAAAGTGCTCGCCGCACCGCGCAGAAGATTGCGACCGAAAGCCCGATCGTTGCCGAGTTCGTGCACGAGGGCAAGGTGAAGGTCGTTTACGGCCGTTACGACCTCGACACCGGAACCGTCGAGTTTCTGGGCTGAAGGGGACGCAGATTTAAGGCAACAAAAAAGGCGGAGCCGAAACTCCGCCTTTTCCATGTCTGCAAGAGACCTGAGCGATTAACGCTTGGAGAACTGGAACGAACGACGGGCTTTCGCCTTGCCGTACTTCTTACGTTCGACAACGCGGCTGTCGCGGGTCAGGAAGCCACCCTTCTTCAGCACGGCGCGCAGGCCCGGCTCGAAGTAGGTGAGGGCCTTGGAAACACCGTGACGAACGGCACCGGCCTGGCCGGAAAGACCGCCACCGGCAACCGTTGCGATGATGTCGAACTGGCCGGTGCGGGCAGCGGCAACGAGCGGCTGCTGCAGGATCATCTGCAGAACCGGACGTGCGAAATATTCCGCAAATTCCTTGCCGTTGACGATGATCTTGCCGGAGCCCGGCTTGACCCATACGCGGGCAACAGCGTTCTTACGCTTGCCGGTTGCGTAGGAGCGGCCCTGTGCATCGACCTTGCGGACGTGAACCGGAGCCTGGGATTCGGTCGCCGAAGCGAGATCCTTCAGGGAGGAGAGATCGGCCATGATCAGGCGCTCCTTACGTTCTTGCTGTTCAGCGTTGCCACGTCAAGCGAGACCGGCTGCTGTGCTTCATGGGGATGGTTCGAGCCGGCGTAAACGCGCAGGTTCTTCATCTGGCGACGGCCAAGCGGTCCGCGCGGGATCATGCGCTCGACAGCCTTTTCGAGGACGCGTTCCGGGAAACGGCCTTCGATGATGGCGCGTGCGGTGCGCTCCTTGATGCCGCCCGGGTAACCGGTGTGCCAGTAGTACTTCTTGTCGGTGTACTTGTTGCCGGTGAAGACCACCTTGTCGGCATTGATGACGATGACATTGTCGCCGTCGTCAACGTGGGGGGTGTAGGTAGCCTTGTGCTTGCCGCGCAGGCGGGTAGCAATGATGGTAGCGAGGCGTCCGACGACGAGACCTTCGGCGTCGATCAGCACCCACTTCTTCTCCACCTCAGCGGGCTTCTGAACGAAGGTAGACATATGTTGCTCTCTTCTCGATAATCCCGGGCGGAGCAAGCCCCAGCCCCAGGCGTTTCTTGTTGCTTGTTTTGAAAAGGCGTTTTCACGCCCAAGGCTGCGCATCCTGTGCGGATCCGCTTCCTGGCGCGGCTTATACGGATGGTGCTGCCAAGCGTCAAGAAGGGCTTCCGCCAGGGTCTGAAATATTCTATATGTAATTCAATGGCTTAAAGGTGTGGTTACATGATACCACAAAATATCGCCACCCTGGCCCGCCTTTCTAGTGCCAAAACGCGTCAATCGAGGCCGAAACAGCCGGGCTCGAGGAAGTTATGGCAATCGTCCGGGTCCGGGCGGCGCTCGCAGTGGCGCACCGGGCAATTGTTGAGATCTGACGTCGGAACCGTCGAGGCCTTGGCAAATTCGCCGGATGCGCAAAGGCGGCCGGAGGCAACGTAGCGGTCATAGAGGGTAATGCCGGTGCGGCCGGGATAGCGCAGGATGGCGGCCCCCTCGCGGGAAATCGCATCCTGCACGGCCGCGCAGGACATGCCCGTGGAATTGTAGCGCGAAATCGCCTGCGCCTGTGTCCCGGTGAGGAGGCTGACACCCAGCAAAGCGAGGGTCGCAGGGGCAAGAATCTTTCGCATTGTCTGTTCCCTTTTAAAGCTCCGGGAACGTAACTAGCGCACACTCTGTTGACGGCCAAGTGTTGCGCCGGGAGGAAATACGATGAACCATGATCAGTATGACGACGGTTATCTGGCCGACATCCTGAAGACTGTGAAGACGGTGGCCGTGGTCGGCGCGTCCATCAATCCCTCGCGGCCCAGCCACGGTGTCTCTGCCTTTCTGCTGGCGAAGGGCTATCACGTCATCCCCGTCAATCCGGGGCAGGCGGGCAAGGTCATCCTCGGCCAGACAGTGATTGGGCACCTCGCCGACATTGCCGAACCGATCGACATGGTCGATGTCTTCAGGGCCTCGGCTCATGTCGGGGCTCTCGTCGACGAAGTGCTGGCACTGGAAAAACTGCCGAAGGTTCTCTGGATGCAGCTTGGCGTGCGCGACGATGCGGCCGCGGCAAAGGCGGAGGCGGCCGGCATCAGGGTTGTGATGAACCGGTGCCCGGCGATGGAATATCCGCGGCTGCGCAGCCATCTCTGAGAGCCGAAGGTTTTTTAGTCTTCCAGCAGGTCAGGTTCGGCGCGCAGGCCGTTCATGTGATCGGCATTGTTGCAATAACCGGCAAACTGCGTGGCGGCCGTGCCCTCGGCAAGATCGTGCCGGCAGGTCTCTTTCGATGCGCAGAGCGCGCAACTGGCCTGCATGTCGCGATAGGCGGCCGGTTGCAGCAGGCGCACTTCCACCGGGTCGATGTGCAGCGCATGCATCAGCGCGTCCATCTCGTCGGCGCCGTGTTCGCCCTTGCGGCTGACAGCCGCCAGCCGCTCCGGCGCCATGCCAAGATCCAATGCCGTTTGCCGCTGAAGATCGCGGTCGAGCTTTTGAAATCCGTCATCGCTGTAAAAGCAGTTGCGGATATTGCCGTAAAGATGTGCCAGGCGGGCGGCAAATCCCGCAGATGTCTGTGTCGAGGCCGTCATCAAGGCTTTCATGGCCGTTCTCCCTTCAGCTGGAAAACAGGATGAAAACGGATTGGCATCGCTGCATTGATCCGGATCAAGCGTTTGGGACGGGAACGGCGAAAGTCAAAGCTGTTTTTCCAATCGATGCCCGCTTGCCGCAAAATCCTTCTTAGCCAAGGCGCGACTCGGCTGTTCCGGAGGCTGTTGCCACCGCAGGGCGCAGGTTATAGTCCAGCCTGACCTGCCGGCCTTTGACCAATGGAGCAGGCATCAAGAATTTTCGGGAGGACAGACATGACCACGAAGCATCCGGGCTTTTCCACACTCGCCATCCATGCGGGCGCCAAGCCCGATCCGGCAACCGGTGCCCGCGCCACGCCCATCTACCAGACGTCGTCCTTTGTCTTCAACGATGCCGATCATGCCGCCGCCCTGTTTGGCCTGAAGGAATTCGGCAATATCTACACCCGCATCATGAACCCGACGCAGGCGGTGCTGGAAGAGAAGGTGGCAGCCCTCGAGGGGGGCACGGCAGCCCTTGCAGTCGCCTCCGGCCACGCGGCGCAGATGCTGGTCTTCCACACGATCATGAAGCCCGGCGCCAATTTCGTGGCGGCAAGGCGGCTTTATGGCGGCTCGATCAACCAGTTCGGCCATGCCTTCAAGAATTTTGGCTGGGAGGTGCGCTGGGCCGATCCGGCAGATCCCGCAGATTTTGCGGCTCAGATCGATGAAAACACGCAAGCCTTTTTCATTGAAAGCCTGGCCAATCCCGGCGGCACCTTTGTGGATATCGCAGCGATTGCCGAGGTGGCGCAGGCCCATGGCCTGCCGCTCATCGTCGACAATACGATGGCAAGCCCTTATCTGCTGCGCCCGCTCGAACACGGCGCCGATATCGTCATCCATTCGCTGACCAAGTTTTTGGGCGGCCACGGCAATTCCATGGGCGGCATTCTGGTCGACGGCGGCACGTTCGACTGGTCGGCGTCGGGGCGTTATCCCATGCTGTCGGAACCGCGGCCGGAATATGCCGGCCTCGTGCTGCACCAGACCTTTGGCAATTTCGCCTTTGCAATTGCAGCCCGCGTGCTCGGTCTTCGCGATCTTGGGCCCGCGATCTCGCCGTTCAACGCCTTCATGATTTTGACCGGCATCGAAACGCTGCCGCTTCGCATGCAGCGCCACTGCGACAATGCGGCCGCCGTTGCAGAATGGCTGAAGGGGCATGACAAGGTGTCCTGGGTCAATTACGCCGGTTTGGCCGACGATCCGAACCATGCGCTTCAGACCCGCTATTCGCCAAAAGGCGCCGGTGCCGTGTTCACCTTCGGCCTGAAGGGCGGTTATGAGGCGGGCAAGAATTTTGTCGAGGGGCTGAAACTGTTCTCGCATCTCGCCAATATCGGCGACACACGCTCGCTGGTCATCCACCCGGCCTCCACCACGCACCGTCAGTTGACGGCGGAACAGCAGGTGGCCGCCGGTGCCGGGCCGGATGTGGTGCGCCTGTCGGTCGGCATCGAGGACATCGCCGATATCATCGCCGATCTCGAACAGTCGCTGGCAAAGGTCTGATACCTTTCCACTTTAATCATCGAAGCCGCCGGTGCCGTTCGGGCCTTGCCTGATCCGTCACCGGCGGCTTTGATGTTTGAAGAAACAAGCATCTGCCGAGGAGCCACAAAAATGTCCGCCAGCCTTTCCTTCGACCTCTCCGCCATCGAGCCGGAAGAGGGCGCACCGGCACCCGACCGGCTCATCTCAGGCAATCCGAAATTCCGCACCTGGAACATCGAGGAGGCGGATGGCGGGATCTATGCGGGCGTCTGGGAGGCAACGCCCGGCAAGTGGCGCATCGTCTATGACGAGTGGGAATATTTCCACATTCTCGACGGCTATTCGATTGTCACGGAGGACGGCGGCGCGCCCGTTCACCTGAAGGCCGGCGACCGCATGATCCTGCGGCCCGGCTTCAAGGGAAGCTGGGACGTCATCGAAACGACCCGCAAGGATTATGTCATCCGGCTTTAGCCCCAGGCGAGATCCAGCCGTTCCAGCCCGTGGAAATGATAAACGTCCTTGACGACAGGCGGACGCGGGATGCGAAGCCCAGCTAACCGCCTGAAGAGCAGCGGCAGCACGATGTTTAGTTCGAGCCGGGCGAGCGGCGCGCCGATGCAAAAATGGATGCCGGCGCCGAAGGAGAGGTTGGCGCCTTCGTTGCGGTCCGGCTTGAAGGTCAGCGGATCGGAAAATTTATTCGGGTCGAGATTGGCAGCGGCAAGGATGAGGCTCACCTTGTCACCGCGCTTCAGGCTGACGCCATCCACCTCGACATCCTCCAGAGCCCAGCGCTGAAAAATATGGACGGGTGCGCAGATGCGCAGCGTTTCCTCCACGGTGCGCTCGGTCGCCTTGGCATCGGCAAACATCACGGCCGGATCAAGCCCGCTCTCGAGAATCACCCGAACCGAATTGCCGATCTGGTGAACGGTCGCCTCATGGCCAGCGTTCAAGAGAACGATGGTGGTCGACACCAGCTCGTCGTCGCTTAAATACTGGCCCTTGTGCTCGGTGTGGATCATGTGGCTCAACAGGTCGTCGCGCGGGTTTTGACGCCGCTCGGCAATCACCGTCTTCACATAATCGGCAAATTCCTTCGCCGAGCGGTCGGCTGCCTCCTCGTCGGCGCGCGAACGTTTGAACATGTACATGCCGACATAGTCATGGCTCCATTTCAGAAGCTGCGGCCCCATCTCTTCGGGGATGCCGATCATACGGGCAATCATCGTGACGGGAATGATGTCGGCAAAGGTCGACAAAAGTTCCGTTTCGCCCTCCGCGACAAAACCGTCGATCAGCCGGTTGGCGAGATCCTCGATCTCGCTGGTCATCTTCTCCACATGGCGCGACACGAAGGCGCGGTTGACCAGCGTGCGCAGCCGCGTGTGTTCCGGCGGTTCGATCTCCAGCAGCGAATGGCGCTCGGCCAGATCGAAATTTTGCGTGTGGGCGCAGGGTTCCGGCAGGCCCAGCTCTTCGCGGCTGGCGATATGCAGGATCTGCCGACCAAAACGGCGATCGCGCAGAAGCGCGTTCACGTGGTCGTAACCGGTAAAGAACCACTGCCGCTGCTCCTCCCAGTAGAAGGTCGGACAGGTTGCATGAAGCGCCGCATAAACGGCGTTCGGCTGCGAAAAGAAGGCGGGGTTGCGCCCGTCAAGGCGGATCCGGCGCGCGCCGGCATCAAGGTTAAGGACATCCGGGGCGAAAGGCGCGGGGGAAGGGGAAATCTCGGTCATGCGACGCGGTCTACTGCAAAATCCCGGCGACCGGAATTGGGCCTTGCGGAAAAAATCGCCGCCTACGCTTCAGGCTGACAGCGTCTGGGGCGGGAAGAGCGTCACGGTCTGGCCGGCATCGACGGCCGTGGCCTGCTGCTGGCGTGTTTCCCTCGTGCCGATCACGGTGATGGTCATCCCGTCATCCAGCACCGTGGCGTTGCGACCGGCACTTTTTGCGGCGTAAAGCGCCCGATCCGCCACCGACAGCATATGGTCTATGCCGGCCGACATGACAGGTGCAAGCATGATGCCGGCGCTGACGGTTGCCGTTACCACCGGCTCGATGCCGCCCGTCTCGATGGCCTGGCGCATGAGCGCAAGGCGAACCGACTCGGTAATCTGCACGGCCTCCTCGGCGCTTGCCACGTGCAGGAGGCCGGCAAATTCCTCTCCACCGATACGCCCGAACGTGCCGCGGGTGCCGATGCACTGCTGGGCTGCCCGGCAGAAGGTCACCAGCACCGTATCACCGCAGGTATGGCCGAAGCGGTCGTTGATGTCCTTGAAATGGTCGAGATCGAACACGGCAAGCGCCAGCATCAGCTTGCCGGCCGGAGGGTGGCGGCGCATGGTCTCAAACCGTTCCAGAAAGCCGCGCCGGTTGAGGACGCCGGTCAGCGGATCGGAGATGACGAGTTGCCTCAACCTCTCCTCGCCACGCACCATCAAGAGCCGCGCGCCAAGCATGATTCCCGAAACAAGACAGAATATTCCGATCATCAGATAGAGCGTGAAGTATGGCAGATCGGCAAAACGTTGCGGCCGCACGATAGGGCTGGCAAGCGCGGTCGCCAACATTGCCGCCGCCTGGAGCCCGCAGACGGCAGCAAAAATGCGGCGCGGGCCGCGCGGTTGCGGTGCTCCGCGGACCATCAGGTATCCGAGCATGAAATAACACAAGGCGCTGCACAGCTGGAAAACCAGTACGCGCGTCCAGAATTGCGCGTTGAAAAGATGCCACTGCATGGCGAGGACCCAGATGATCAGCGGGACCAAAAAAACGGCATGCAGTTTTTTACCATCATAAAAGCGCATGCCGGCGCACCAGCTAATAATGCCGAGCAAAATCAACTGGTTTCCCACGATGATCGACAGTATGTCCGGCACCAGTCCACGTGCGCCGACAAGTGCGATGCCAAAACCATGCGCTGCAAAGCCAAGAGCCCAGGCGAGAACCACTTTCAGCCCGCGGTCATGCCACCACATCGCCAGCAGTAATACTGAAAGCGTAAGGGATTCCACTGCCCAGAGGAGCATTGCCGTTTTGATGTCCAAGTAAAGCCCCTGCGAAAACCTCACTTGCGTAACATAAGTGGCGATCATTTAAGAAGCCCTTGTTCCAAAAAAAGGTCGGTGCAGGGCATTTTCGAATTGTTAGCATCGTCGGGGAGGGATTAAGGATATCCGCTTGCGCGTCTTGAAGTGCGGCCCTTCCACACTCTATGTAGGGAGTTGAGCAAGTGTAGACGATTCCTGGCGCGGCAACGCCGTCGGGCGCCCGATGAAACAAAGGAACAACATGAGAAATCCCGTTGATACCGCCATGGCTCTGGTGCCGATGGTCGTGGAGCAGACCAATCGCGGCGAGCGCTCCTATGACATCTATTCGCGCCTCCTGAAGGAGCGGATCATTTTCCTGACGGGCCCTGTGGAAGATCACATGGCTTCGCTGGTCTGCGCGCAGCTTCTGTTTCTCGAATCGGAAAACCCGAAGAAGGAAATCGCGCTTTACATCAATTCGCCGGGCGGCGTTGTGACGGCCGGCATGTCGATCTACGACACGATGCAGTTCATCCGTCCGGCCGTTTCGACGCTGTGCATCGGGCAGGCTGCGTCCATGGGCTCGCTGCTTCTGGCAGCCGGCGAAAAGGGCATGCGCTTTGCCATGCCGAATTCGCGCATCATGGTTCACCAGCCGTCGGGCGGTTTCCAGGGCCAGGCCTCGGATATCGAACGCCACGCTCGTGACATATTGAAGATGAAAAAACGTCTGAACGACGTTTACGTGAAGCATACTGGCCGCACGTACGAGGAGATTGAAAAGACCCTCGATCGTGACCACTTCATGGACAGTGAGGAAGCTCTGAACTGGGGCGTGGTCGACAAGATCCTGACCTCCAGGCTTGAACTGGAAGGCGCTCCCGCCGCCTGAGGCGGGCATGCCGCGCGAAGCTTCACCCCGTTGTGACCGAAAACAGGGGTTTTATCTCGCGAGGAAAGCGCTAAGAGTTGATATTAATGCTGTGTTGAACTCTTATGACATAGCATCGGTCTGGAAGGGGTTCGTTGCCGCCGGGCCGGGGACATTCTGGTTCCCAACCGGCAGAGTACCCTCAAGAGCGAAGCAGGCAGGTCTTCCGGCGGAAGCCTGCCAGCCGGCGAAAGAAGTGTCCGCGCCCCGATGACGGGCGAGCGGTGTGCTGGAAGGGAAGTGATATGAGCAAAGTCAGCGGCAGCAACGGCGGCGACTCCAAGAATACGTTGTATTGTTCGTTCTGCGGTAAGAGCCAGCACGAAGTCCGCAAGCTGATTGCCGGACCGACGGTGTTCATCTGCGATGAATGCGTCGAATTGTGCATGGACATCATTCGCGAAGAGAACAAGACCTCCATGGTGAAGTCCCGTGACGGCGTTCCCACGCCGCAGGATATCATCAAGGTTCTCGATGAATATGTGATCGGCCAGCGACAGGCCAAGAAGATCCTGTCGGTTGCCGTCCACAACCATTACAAGCGCCTCGCACACGCCTCCAAGAACGGCGACGTGGAACTGGCGAAGTCGAACATCCTGCTCGTGGGCCCCACGGGCTGCGGCAAGACCTATCTTGCCCAGACGCTGGCCCGCATCATCGATGTGCCCTTCACCATGGCCGATGCCACCACGCTGACGGAAGCCGGTTATGTCGGCGAGGACGTGGAAAACATCATCCTGAAGCTCCTGCAGGCTGCCGACTACAATGTCGAGCGGGCGCAGCGCGGCATCGTCTATATCGACGAAGTCGACAAGATCTCGCGCAAGTCCGACAACCCGTCCATCACGCGTGACGTGTCGGGCGAGGGCGTGCAGCAGGCGCTTCTGAAAATCATGGAAGGCACGGTTGCGTCCGTTCCTCCGCAGGGTGGCCGCAAGCATCCGCAGCAGGAATTCCTGCAGGTGGATACGACCAACATCCTGTTCATCTGCGGCGGCGCTTTTGCCGGCCTCGACAAGATCATATCGGCACGCGGCGAAAAGACCTCGATCGGTTTTGGCGCCACGGTGAAGGCCGAGGATGATCGCCGCGTTGGCGAAGTGCTGCGCGAACTGGAGCCGGAAGATCTGGTCAAGTTCGGCCTCATCCCTGAGTTCATCGGTCGTCTGCCGGTTCTGGCAACGCTCGAAGATCTCGATGAGGATGCGCTGATCCAGATCCTGTCCGAGCCGAAGAACGCGCTCGTCAAGCAGTACCAGCGCCTGTTCGAGATGGAAGACGTGGAACTAACCTTCCACGAAGACGCGCTGCGCGAAATCGCCAAGCGCGCCATCATCCGCAAGACCGGCGCCCGTGGCCTTCGGTCGATCATGGAAAAGATCCTGCTCGACACCAT
>JAIXTO010000075.1 GCA_027483885.1 Rhizobiaceae bacterium | reverse complement strand
TTTTGGTGCGGTCGAGAAGACTCGAACTTCCACGGGTTGCCCCACAGCGACCTCAACGCTGCGCGTCTACCAATTCCGCCACGACCGCATCGTGGTAGGGCCGGTTTGTTGCCGGCGAGGGAGCATCTAGCAAAGGGATTTGGCCGACGCAAGTGTGCCGTGACAGTTTTTTGAAAGATAAAATTTGCGGAAGAATTCCTATATAGGGAAAGCCCTGATTTGCTGGCTTCTGACCCTGTGGATAGCCAGCGCATTTTTTTGACTGGCGAGTAACGATCATGCTGACCCGTACCGATCTCAATCTGTCCATGCTGCCAAAGGATGGCTGTCCGGCCGTTCGCTGGCGAATTTCCGATTCCCTCGTGCCCTATGAGGAGGCGCTTGCCGTCATGGAAGCGGAAGTGGGCGCCATTGCCGATGGCCGCGCCGATGAACTGGTCTGGCTTCTGGAACATCCGCCGCTCTATACGGCCGGCACCAGTGCGGATGCGGGTGACCTGATCGAGCCCGACCGGTTCCCGGTGTTTTCCACAGGGCGGGGTGGGGAATATACCTATCACGGCCCCGGCCAGCGGGTTGCCTATGTGATGCTCGACCTCAAACGCCGTCGCCAGGATGTGCGTGCCTATGTGGCCGCGCTGGAAGAGGTGATCATCCGCACGCTGTCCTTGATGAATGTGCGCGGCGAGCGGCGCGAGGATCGCGTCGGGGTCTGGGTGCGCCGGCCGGAAAAGCCGCTTCTGCCAGATGGTAGTGTAGCCGAAGACAAGATTGCAGCGCTTGGCATTCGCCTGCGCCGCTGGGTGAGCTTTCACGGACTGTCGCTGAACGTCGATCCGGATCTTTCCCATTTTTCCGGCATCGTGCCCTGCGGTATCTCCGCCTATGGCGTGACGAGCCTTATGGATCTCGGCCTGCCGGTCATGATGACGGATGTCGATGTCAGGCTTCGCCAGGCGTTCGAGGACGTGTTCGGGCAAACCGCCAATGAAGCCGCTTCATCCCTGGGGATCTGACGGTTTGATCGCGCCGGGTGGCGCGGCGGCACCTTGCCTTGCCACCCTCACCCGTGGTTGAACGGACAGCCACAGGAAAACCACCATGACCGCCGCCATCTCGACCACGCCCGCCTCTTCCGACAGGTCCGTAAAGGGCATGGCGCTGATGGCTTGCTGCATGATCATCCTGCCGATGATGGATGCGATTGCCAAATACATGGCAACGTTTGAAACCATGTCGCCGGGCCAGGTCACCTTCTACCGATTCTTCGTGCAACTGGTCGTGCTGGCGCCGCTGTTTTTCTGGACGGTGGGCAGTTTTTCAAACGTGCGGCGGCCTTGGATGAACATGCTGCGCGGGGCGCTGCATGCGGCGGCCAGCCTGATGTTCTTCACCGCGGTCAAATACATGCCGCTGGCGGATGTGTTTGCCATCTATTTTGTCGAACCCTTCATGCTGACGATGATGTCGGCGCTGTTCCTGGGCGAAAAGGTCGGCTGGCGGCGCTGGCTTGCCATTCTGGTCGGCTTCGGCGGCGCCATGATCGTGATACAGCCGAGCTTCGAGATTTTTGGCTGGACCTCGCTTCTGCCGGTTGCCTGCGCCTTTCTGTTCACGCTCTACCTGTTCCTCAACCGTGCGCTCGGCGAAGGCGATTCGCCGCTCACCATGCAGATGATGTCGGGCGTTGGCGGAACGCTGTTCATGGGTGTCGTGCTTGTTGCCGGCAACGCCGCCGGCATTGCGGATTTCGAGATGTCACTGCCGGCCTCCGGGCTCGGCCTCGTTCTTCTCATCATCCTCGGTTCGCTCTCCGGTTATGTGCATCTGCTCGTCGTGCGCGCCTTCCGCATGGCGTCCGTGTCGCTTCTCGCCCCGTTCCAGTATTTCGAGATCATCTCGGCAACGGTGCTCGGCTACCTGCTGTTTGCCGATTTCCCGACACCGTCGAAGTGGCTGGGGATCGGCGTCATCGTGGCGTCCGGTCTGTTCATCATCTGGCGCGAGCGCGTGCAGAGCCGACGGATGGTGACGTCGGCGTGACAGCACTTTGGCCGCTTTGCGCTTGAGCCGCCTGCCCCCGCATGCCACAAAGTTTTCAAGAATCACGTAAAGTCAGGGAGACAAGATCATGGATGTCCGCGCAGCCGTTGCCGTACAGGCGGGAAAGCCGCTCGAAGTCATGACGGTTCAGCTGGAAGGCCCCAGAGCCGGTGAAGTTCTGATCGAGGTGAAGGCCACAGGCATTTGCCATACCGATGATTTCACCCTGTCCGGTGCTGATCCGGAAGGCCTGTTTCCCGCTATTCTCGGCCATGAGGGCGCCGGCATCGTCGTTGATGTCGGGCCGGGCGTCACCTCGGTGAAGAAGGGCGACCATGTCATTCCGCTCTACACGCCGGAATGCCGCGAATGTTATTCCTGCCTCAGCCGCAAGACCAACCTCTGCACCGCCATCCGCTCGACGCAAGGCCAGGGCCTGATGCCGGACGGCACCTCGCGCTTTTCCATCGGCAAGGACAAGATCCACCACTACATGGGCTGTTCGACCTTCGCCAATTACACGGTGCTGCCGGAAATTGCGCTGGCCAAGGTCAATCCGGACGCGCCCTTCGACAAGATCTGCTACATCGGCTGCGGCGTAACGACCGGCATCGGCGCAGTCATCAACACGGCGAAAGTTGAAATCGGCGCCACCGCCATCGTCTTCGGTCTCGGCGGCATCGGCCTCAACGTCATCCAGGGCCTGCGGCTTGCCGGCGCGGACATGATCATCGGCGTGGATTTAAACAACGACAAGAAGGCATGGGGCGAACGCTTCGGCATGACGCATTTCGTCAATCCGAAGGAAGTCGAGGGCGATATCGTGCCTTACCTCGTCAACCTGACGAAGCGCGCTGGCGACCATATCGGTGGCGCCGATTACACGTTCGATTGCACCGGCAATACCAAGGTCATGCGCCAGGCGCTGGAAGCCTCGCATCGCGGCTGGGGCAAGTCTGTGGTCATCGGCGTTGCCGGTGCCGGCCAGGAAATTTCCACTCGCCCCTTCCAGCTGGTCACCGGCCGCAGCTGGATGGGCACCGCCTTCGGTGGCGCCCGCGGCCGCACGGATGTGCCGAAGATTGTCGACTGGTACATGGACGGCAAGATCATCATCGATCCGATGATCACCCACACCATGCCGCTCGAAGACATCAACAAAGGCTTTGAGCTGATGCATTCGGGTGAAAGCATCCGTTCTGTCGTGTTATACTGAAACCAGATCGCGCCACGGCTCGTTATCGCGAAGGACGCCCTCGGGCGTCCTTTTGCTTAGGGTTCGGGCAAGGATCACACGAAATAGACCTTTGCCGGACGACAAGCGCGGCACAACGGGAGACAGAATGGCAGATCGTATCGTTTCAGGCTCGGTCAAGGCGGATGGCAGCGTGCTCGCCGGCCAGGGCTTCCAGGTTGCCCGCAAGGGGGCCGGACGTTATCTGCTTGTCTTCCAGCCGCCGCTCAACGACGTCGAAGGCGGCATGACGCAGCTGTCTGGCGGTGAAAGCGCAAAAGGCTGGCGCGCCGCCGTGGTGTCCGTCGATGGCCTGCATGCGGCAATCGCCATCCGGGACGCCGGGGGCACCGACAGCGATTGTGATTTCTCCTTCATGTTTTCCGGGAAAATGCATGCCAGCGCTCCGCCGCGCCCGGTGGCCGGCCCCGATTACGGATCGACAACGGGCGGTAACGTGTTGCCGGATCCCGCCATCGGCAGCCCCTCGTCCACGCCGCCCGTCGTGTCCTTTCCCTTGAGCGACCGCGTGCGCCAGGCGATGATGCCAAAGCCGCCGGAACCCCGCCCCGCCCCGGAACCGCGTCCGGTCGATCCGCTGGTCAGCGCCCAGCAGTCTCAGATCGACCGGCTGAAGCAGATGACGCAGCAGGTTCTGCAGCGGTTGCAGGTGGAAAATCGGATGCTGAAGGCAAAGCTCCACCTGCGCGACCACGCGCCGGAGCCCACCGTGCCGCCGATCGGCGTCACCCCGCATTTTACCGCCATTCCCGGCGGGCCGGCGCTGGCGCGCCTGCTGGTCTCGGAAACCTTTGACACCGTGCTCGATGTTGGCCCCGGCTGGCAGAAACGGACAAGTCTTCTGGCCGAGGCCGGCAAGGCCGTGACCGCCCTGGTCTCGGCTGCAGAACCCGGAGAACATGGCCCCGGTATCGAGATCCGTCACGAGCGTATCGATGACGAAAGCCTTGCCGGTCCCTTCGACTGCATTCTGGCAAGCCATGTGCTGCAGCGCGCGCGCGATCCGCAGCGTTTTCTGCGCCGTCTCCACGCCTTGCTGCCGGAAGGGGGCGTGCTGGCGCTTGCTGTGCCGGCTCTGCGTTATCCGATGGTGAACGGTGATCTCAGCATCTGGAGCGCCGGCCTGCTTTTGCAGCACCTTGTGCTCGCCGGCTTCGATTGCCGTGAGGTGGCGATCCTGATGGAGGGCGACGAAATCTGTCTCGTGCTGCGCAAGTCCTCCATTCCCGCCATTGCCGAGAATGGGGATCTGCCGCCGCTGGAGATCCTTCGAGACCATCTTCCAGCCCGGCTCGATTTCATTTCCGAGCCCGAGGGCTGCTGTTTCAACGGCGACATCCGGAACCTCAACTGGTAAATGCCAGCAAGCCACCTGCCCCAATGCTGACACGGAGCGCCGCCAATTGATCTATGTGGATGCCGATGCCTGCCCGGTAAAGCCCGAAATCCTGAAAGTCGCAGAGCGTCATGGGCTGGAAGTCACGCTGGTTGCCAATTCCGGCCTTCGCCCCTCGCGCGATCCGATGGTGAAGAACATCATCGTCTCCGGCGCCTTTGATGCCGCCGATGACTGGATTGCCGAACGGGCGGGACGCGGCGATATCGTGGTGACGGCAGACGTGCCGCTTGCCGTGCGCTGCGTGGCTGCCGGCGCCCAGGTGACCGGCCCGACGGGGCGCGAATTTGACGAGCGCAATATCGGCATGGCAAGCGCCATGCGCGATCTCGGCGCGCATTTGCGCGAGACCGGCGAGAGCAAGGGCTATAACGCTGCCTTCTCCCCCCGAGACCGCTCGGCCTTCCTGTCGACGCTCGACCGTCTCTGCCGGCGCGCCAAGGCGATAACGGCACAAGCGACGGATGATCCGGCATGACAGATGGTTTGCCTCACTGGCGGCACCGCAGGCACAGCCCGTTTTATGCGGCAAGCATTGCTGGCGTCCTGACCCTGCCGGTTTTCTGGATCCTTGCTCGGCATCTTGCCGTCGAAATTTCGGCGATTGTCTTTTTTCTCGTCTATCTCGGCATGATGGCGCGGCGCATTCCGCGCCTGACGGTCGGCCGCCTGAAGACCAGCGCCGAACGCGACAATGCACCGGCCTATGTCATCTTGATTGTGACGCTTCTGGCCGTCATCACTGTGATTGCCACCCTGTTCAATGCGCTGAACCGCAGCGCCAATCCGAGCGTTTTCGAGGTTGCCATCGCCTTCCTCTCGGTGATTGCCGGCTGGCTGACCATCCACACCATGTTTGCCATGCATTACGCCCATCACTACTGGCGGCGCGTTTCGAAGGAGGATGGCACGCTCGGCACCCAATGCGGGTTGGAATTCCCGCAGACACCGGAACCCTGCGGCCATGATTTCCTCTATTTTTCGCTGGTGATCGGCATGACGGCGCAGACATCGGACGTCGTCATCACCACAACGGCGATGCGACGTATCAATCTCGGCCATGCCGTCCTGTCGTTCTTTTTCAACACCGTGCTTGTTGCCGCCGCCGTCAACGCGGTCGTGTCGCTCGCCGGTTAGTCTAGCAACGGAGATTTTTGTTCATGAAGGTCCTGTCCCAGAACACCGCGTTTGGCGGCATGCAGGGTGTGTTCCAGCACCAGTCGGAAGCCTGCAACAGCGAGATGACGTTTGCCGTCTTCGTGCCGCCACAGGCCATCGCTGAAAAACGCCCTGTGCTGTGGTATCTCTCCGGCCTCACCTGCACCCACCAGAATGTCATGGACAAGGGCGAATATCGCCGCATGGCCGCCGAACTGGGCCTGATTATCGTCTGCCCGGATACGAGCCCGCGCGGCGATGACGTGGCCGATGAGATGACCAACTGGCAGATGGGCAAGGGTGCCGGCTTTTATCTGGATGCGACCCAAAAGCCTTGGAGCGATCACTACCGCATGTATTCCTATGTGACGGAAGAACTGCCGGCGCTGATTGCTGAAAACTTTCGCGTCGACATGGACCGGCAGGGCATTTTCGGCCATTCCATGGGCGGCCATGGCGCCATGACGATTGCCTTGAAGACCCCTGAGCGCTTCAAGAGCTGCTCGGCCTTTGCGCCGATCGTCGCGCCTTCGACAGCGGACTGGTCGGCACCGGCGTTTGAAAAATATCTCGGCAGCGATCGTGCTTTGTGGCGGGCCTATGATGCCTGCGCGCTGGTGGAAGACGGCGCACGCTTTCCAGAATTCCTCATCGACCAGGGCAAAGCCGACAGCTTTCTCGACAACGGCCTGCGACCCTGGCTGTTTGAAGAGGCGGTGAAGGACACCGATATCGGCCTGACGCTGCGCCTGCACGAGCGTTACGACCATTCCTATTATTTCATTTCCACCTTCATGGATGATCACCTGCGCTGGCACGCCGAGCGGCTTTCGTAAGCCGTGTACAACATCGATGCCTTGAACCGGCGGGCGGATGCCCCAGATTAAGGCTGGGGCGGACGACCGCCCGGGCCGAAAGCGGCTCCATCTGATCTTGCGGGGACGACCTCGCTCTTTTGACAAAAGGAGCGTCATCATGCCCTGGATATATCTTCTGCTGGCTGGTCTTCTGGAATGTGGCTGGGCCATCGGGCTCAAATATACCGAAGGTTTCAGCCGGCTCGTTCCCTCTCTCCTCACCATCACCTGTATGGCTGTGAGCATCGGGCTTCTCGGCCTTGCCATCCGCGACCTGCCTGTCGGCACGGCCTATGCGATCTGGACGGGGATCGGCACGGTGGGTGCGGTTGCGCTTGGCATCGTCATCTTCGGTGATCCCGCAAACGTGGCGCGGCTCTCCTGTATCGGCTTGATCATCGCCGGTATCGTCGGGTTGAAACTCACCAGCTGAAACGAAAAAGCCCCCTGCGGCTCGAGGCTTCAGGGGGCTCTTGTGTGTGGTACGCGTAAGCTGATCAGGCCTTCTGGCGATTGTCCACCGACCAGGCGCCGGCGCCTGAAAAGACGAAATACAGGAAAACGAAGCAGAAGAGCACGGCAGCGTCGCCACCGTTCAGGCTCGGGAAGAAGCTCTTCGGGAAATGTGCCATGAAATAGGCAACCGCCATCATGCCCGACAGCAGGAAGGCAACCGGGCGCGTCAGGAAGCCGATGGCAAACAGGGCGCCGCCCACCAGTTCCAGAATGCCGGCCACCAGCATCAGCGGCGGCAACGGCCCTTCCATCTGGGCAGCGGGAAAGGCGAAAAGCTTCATTGTGCCATGCGCCATGTAAAGCAGGCCGGTCATGATGCGCAGTACGGCAAGCGCCTGCGGCTGGTAGGTGTTAAGACGGTCAGACATGGAAAACCCCACTCCAATAAGAATTAAGAACAGCGCAGCCTTACCGCTGCACTGCAGCAATTCGAAATCAACTGAGTTCCCGTTTCATCACATCCTATTGATCCGGCATTGAAATTCAGAAAGTCGCAAGGGAGGTGCGGGTTCATTCCTGGCCTTCAGGGGAAAAGCGCTGTGGCAAGCGTGGAGGGTGCGTTGTCCTCAAGGCTGAATTCGCGAGCAATCCGGGTTGCGATGCGCGCCGCCAGAAGTGCGTCGCCTGCATTCTCGTCAAAGGCAAAAACGGACACGGCAAATGTGCCGGTCGCTATTCTTTCACCATTGCCGACTGCGGTTGCCTCCACCATCACCTTTGCCCGGTAGCGCGCGCCGATAAACAGCGGCAAACGCCCGGCATCGATGATGCGGATGGTCAACACGGCGCGCGGCATGGACGTCTGGCGGAAAGTGGCACGGATCGAATCGTCCACGAGACGGTCGATATCGGCAACCAGACGGCGCGAAATATCGGCACGGGCACTGACGAAGGCGCCCCGTACGTCATAGAGCAGATTCTGTTGCCCCTGCTCTTCCACGGCCGCCATGCGAAAGCCGCCGAGCATCAGCCAGGCTAAGCCCAAGACAGTCAGACGGAATAAAATCGCGCGCATGGATCACCGGGAGAAGCTTTTCCCGATCATCGATCAACAGGGTTAGCAAGCGGTTAAACCGCCGGCTGCAGTGCTTCGAATGTGGACGCAGCCGCCTGCATTTCGCGGTAGCGCTTGGCGCGGCGCAGTTCTGCATCCGCATCCGCTCCCCAGTGCTCGTTCGTCCAGTCTTCTTCCAGATGCGCAAGCCGCCAGGCGTCTTCCACGGTGACAACGCCATGCGCGAACGCAAGGGCAAGCAGCGCTGACCCAGTGAGCGTGGTGATCGTGTGCAGTGCTGCCAGTTCCAGCGCCGTATCGTGGCGGCCAAGCGCTGCGGCCAGTGCCGCCACCGCTTCCGCCGGCTGTTCTGCCGGCATCACGCCTTCGATGAGAATGAAACGGGCGCCAAGGGTCTGGGCTGCCCATTCCAGCACCGGGTCCCAGTCCCTCGCCTGCCGCTCCACCAGTTCGGTGGGTGTTTCGGCGCGGTAGCACAACATGTCGCTGGTCGAGAACTTCAGGATGTCGTCGAAAACCGGCTGGCGATCCGGTGCGATACCATCGATGGCGGTGTTGGCAAGCCGTGTCACCGGCATGCTCACGGGGTCGATCACCTCGACCTGCACCGACCATTCGGCGCAGATGATGTCTGCAAGCGCTCTTGTCGGCAGGGCCAGCATGTTCTTGGCCGGTGTCTTTACCGGGCGCCCGTCGAGCAGGATCGAATGGCCCCCCTCGCTCTCGCCGACCGTCGCCTTTTCATAAAAGCGCTTCGGCAGCGGGCGATGCATCTGGATCTGCGCGCGGCGCGTCGGATCGGGGTGGCTGAGGCCCTCGTGGCCCTCGGATAAATCGAACAGGTCGCGCATGGTCGTTTAAAACATTCCTCAGCCGATATGGCTCAAAAGCTCGCTTGGATGGTGGACGATGGCATCGGCGCCGGCCGCATTCAAAAGGTCGACGGAGGCATAACCCCAGGACACGCCAACCGCCTTTGCGCCGGCAGCCTTTGCCATCTGCATATCGTAAATGGCATCGCCGATGACAAGGGTATCGGCCGGCGCAACGCCGAGTGTGTCGCAGCACTCGGTGACCATCGCCGGATGCGGCTTGGACGGGCAATCATCGGCGGTGCGGCCGATGCGGAACCACTGTCTAAAATCATGGGTGTCGAGGATGAGATCGAGCCCCCGGCGCGACTTGCCTGTGACGGCCCCGATCAGCAGGTCCTCGCGCGGGCCGATCTCGTCCATCAACGCGCGGATGCCGGGAAACAGCGGCTCTTCGAAACCCGCCTCGGCCCGCGTTTGCTGAAAGATCGATTTGTAATAGGTCATCATCTTGACGGCTTCGTCGTCCGCATGCGGCTTGCCCTGAATGCGGGCAATGGCAATGTCGAGGGTGAGGCCGATGATGGCCTTGGTCTCGGCAAGCTGCGGCTGTGCATAACCGAAATGGACAAAGGTCCGGCACATCACTTCGTGAATGAGGCGGGCGCTATCGACCAGCGTGCCGTCGCAATCAAAAAGAACAAGTTTCATGTTCAGTCCTCATTCCCGATGCCATCGGACTGGTTGAGCCCCAGCAGGTTCCAAGTCTGCACCATATGCGCAGACAAAGGCGCGGTGACGCGCAGACGTCCGCCCGTCGGGTGGGGAATGTCGATATGGCGGGCATGCAGGTGCAGGCGCTTCTGCACGCCGCCTGGAAAGTCCCAGTTATGATCGTCGTCGAAATATTTCGGATCGCCGATGATCGGATGGCCGATATGCAGCGCATGGACGCGCAACTGGTGTGTGCGGCCCGTATAGGGCTCCATTTCCAGCCAGGCGAGGTTCTGGGCTGCCGTATCCACGACGCGGTAATAAGACACCGCGTGATCGGCGCCGTCTTCGCCATGGCGTGCAATGCGCATTCGGTCACCATCCGGCGTCTGTTCCTTGACGAGCCAGGTGGAGATCTTGTCCTCGTGCTTGCGCGGCACGCCCTTGACCAACGCCCAATAGGTCTTCTTGGTGTCACGCTCGCGAAATGCTGCCGTCAGCTTCTGGGCAGCGCCACGCGTGCGGGCGATGACGAGCACGCCTGACGTGTCGCGGTCCAGCCGGTGGACGAGGCGCGGCTTTTCGCCCTTGGGGCTGGTGAAGGCTTCCAGCATCTGGTCGATATGGCGCGCAACGCCGGAGCCGCCCTGCACGGCAAGGCCGGCTGGCTTGTTCAACACAATGACCTTGTCATCCTCATGAATGATCATGCGCGACAACAGTTCGAAATCGCTGGAATGTTTCAGGTCCTTGCCGGCAATAGGGCCGGTTTTCTTGGCGTCCACATCCATCGGCGGCACGCGCACGATCTGGCCCGGCTGCACGCGGGCGTCCGATTTCACCCGGCCGCCATCGACGCGCACCTGTCCCGACCGCAACAGTTTCTGGAGCGGGCCAAAGCCCAGCCCGGGGTAATGCACCTTGAACCAACGGTCGAGGCGCATGCCAGCTTCATCCGCTTCGACGCTGATATGCTCGATGCCTGCCATCTCAAATCTTTCATTCTGGAATGGGCTCATGGCCCTTTGATCTGAGCCTTTAGATGATTTCAGCCCGGAAGGGAAAGAGAAATGGCAGGAAAGGCCGGCGAAGCCCGCCAAGGTGCGGATCAGAGGACGGCCCGGCCAAATGCAAGCCCGCCAAAGGTTGCCAGCAAGGAGATGACGACGCTTGCCAGCACATAGGAAAGAGCGGCAGCCGTCGCGCCCCGCTCGATGAGGGCCATCGTATCGAGCGAGAAGGAGGAAAAGGTGGTGAAGCCGCCGAGGAAACCGACAACGATCAGCAGGCGTATTTCCATCGAGGCATTCAGCTTGCGTGCCACAAGTTCGGTCAGGAACCCGATGGCGAAGGACCCCACGACATTGACGGTGAGCGTGCCCCACGGAAAGGCCGGCCCGGCCAGGCGGGTCACGGCAACACCGGTCAGAAAGCGGCAGACGGAGCCTATCGCTCCACCGACTGCGACAATCAAAATCTGCATCAGCAAAGCGTCAGTTCCTGGAAAAGACAATGATCGTTAAAACTTGAAGGGATTGGTTAAAGCGGAACAAAAGCAATCTCCCTATCGTTTCCCGTTCAAGGAGATCATGGGTGAAATGACTCAGGTGGTATCAGTATCGGCGATTACGGCATCCTACGCAATGGATGCGGCACGGCCTGCGCGGCGCGTGGCAACCACCGATCAGGTGAAAGACCAGCGCGTCGTGACCGAAAAGGAACAACGCCGGGTGGATGGCACCGATCCCGCCGATATCTCAGGCATCATTCCCGCCGTCCCTCTGGCCTTCGATGTCACCACCAGCCAGCAGCAGAGGCAGCACACAAGCCTGAAGCAGGCCCGCGACGCATACGAGGAAATCTGACTTTTCCTTAAGGCGGAGGGTGTCGCGCGCCGGGGGCTTGCCGCTTTCACGCTGGCCAGCCGATCTGTGGATTTCAATTCCATGACATTGTTCTTTTCGCAGCGCGACAGATTTCATGCCTGCAACGACATTTGCCTCTTGCCAAGAGGGGGGGCTGCCTCATAATGAGCGCATCCCGCTGGGAGAAACCGCTTTGATGCGGCGCCGAAGGAGCAACCGCCCCGGAAACTCTCAGGCAAAAGGACCAGCGGGACGGGACAGGACTCTGGAGAGAAGCCTTTTAGACGCGAAAAGGCTCGCCGAAGGGATAACAATCTCAGGCGCGAAGGACAGAGGGGGCTCATGAACGGCGTGGAACACGCCACACACTGAGC
>JAIXTO010000164.1 GCA_027483885.1 Rhizobiaceae bacterium | reverse complement strand
GTGGGGGAGATGGCGGTAGCCAGAGGGGGTATTTCCCTCCGGAAAGCGCAGCAGAAGGAAAATCGCCATGACCATGATCGATCTCTCAGGCACCTGGCGCCTCTCCTCGCTGGGCGCGGAAACCACGGCCCTGATGCCGGTTCCCGGCGACGTGCATACGGCGCTGAAGAACGCCGGGCTGATTGCCGAGCCCTATGTCGGGCGCAATGAGCTGGATCTTGGCTGGGTGGCGGAAACAGACTGGCAGATCGAGCAGGATTTCCAGCTTACGGATACAAGCGGCGACTGGTATCTCGACGTGACCGATCTCGATACGGTGGCGACCATCGAGATCAACGGGCAGGTGGTGCTTCAGGCCGATAACGCCTTTCGCCGTTACCGCCCGGATGTGACGCGGGCCCTGAAGGCCGGCGACAACCGCATCCGCATCGTCTTTTCGTCCAGCATTCGTGAAGGGGCCGAGCGACAGGCGCGCCAGCCCTTTTACATCCCCTATTCCACCGCCAATTCACCGATCCCCAACGGCAACATGCTGCGCAAGCCGCAATGCCATTTCGGCTGGGACTGGAATATCGCACTGGCGCCCCTCGGGCTCTATGGCGCGATTGCGCTGAAAAAGCTGGAAACGGCGCGCATCGAGCATGTGGTGACCCATCAGGTGCATGGCGAAACCGGCGTCGACGTGACGGTGACGGTGACGCTTTTTGCGCAAGCTCAAGGATATGTCGCTCTGGTGTTGGAACTGGGCGGGGAGCGGGTGAAGCTCGATTGCGGGGTGAAACCCGGCGAGACGAGTGTCGCTTACGTCTTTCATATCGACGAACCCCGGCTGTGGTGGCCCTCCGGCAGCGGCGAACAGGCGCTTTATACGCTGACGGTCGATCTGCCAGACGAAACCATCACCCGCCAGATCGGCCTTCGCACGGTGGAACTTCTGACCGACAAGGACGAGGCGGGCAGCCGGTTTGCCTTTGCCATCAACGGCCACGAGATTTTTTGCCGCGGCGCCAACTGGATCCCCGCCGATGCGCTGTTTTCGCTGACATCTAAGCAGAAGACGCGCGATCTCCTGCAATCGGCCGTCGATGCCAACATGAACATGATCCGTGTCTGGGGCGGCGGGTTTTATGAGGCCGACTGGTTTTATGATCTCTGCGACACGCTCGGGCTGATGGTCTGGCAGGACTTTCAGTTCTCCTGCAATCTCTATCCCTCGACGCCGGATTTTCTCGACAATGTTTCCGCCGAAGTGGACTACCAGGTGCGCCGTCTCTCCTCGCATCCCTCCATCGTGCTCTGGTGCGGCGATAATGAACTGGTCGGCGCGCTGACCTGGTTCAAACAGTCCATCGAGAACCGCGACCGTTATCTCGTGTCCTACGACCGGCTGAACCGGGTGATCGAGCAGGGGCTGGAAAAGGCCGCACCCGATGCAATCTGGTGGCCGTCGAGCCCCGCTTCCGGCTATCTCGATTATGGCGACGCCTGGCATGCGGATGGTTCCGGCGACATGCATTACTGGTCGGTCTGGCACGAAAACAAGCCGTTTGCGGATTACCGAAAGGTTCGCCCGCGCTTCTGCTCGGAATTCGGTTTCCAGTCTTATACGTCGCTGCCTGTCATCAAGACCTATGCTGCCGACACCGACATGAACATCGCCTCGCCCGTGATGGAGTGGCACCAGAAAAATGTCGGCGGCAATGAGCGGATTGCGGCGACCATGTTCCGGTATTTTCGCTTTCCGGAAGGTTTTGCCAATTTCGTCTATGTCTCCCAGGTGCAGCAGGCACTCGCGATCCAGACGGCGGTCGATTACTGGCGCTCGCTCAAACCCCATTGCATGGGCACGCTCTACTGGCAGCTGAACGACACCTGGCCCGTCGCCTCCTGGGCAAGCCTCGATTACGGCGGCAGCTGGAAGGTGCTGCATTATCTCGCACGGCGGTTTTTCCAGCCGGTGGCGGTGGCGGCGATCCCGTCCGAGGATGGGTCCGAGATCCGGATGTCTCTGGTCAATGATACGCTGGCCGACGTGACGGTGAGCCTTGCCCTGTCGCTGCTGACGCTGTCTGGCGAGCGGCGCGACCTCCTGTCGGTGGATGCGGTGGTCGGTCCGGATGCCGCGGTGACGGCCATCCCGGTGCCCGCCCAAGATGTTCCCGCCGATTGCCTGCTTGCCTGGCACTTTTCGGCCGGCAACGGCATGGGCGGCGAGGGGCATTTCGTGCCCGGCACCTACAAGGGGCTCGATCTCCAGCCGGCACAGCTGACGATGAGCGTTTCGCCGGCGCCGGAGGGCGGTTTCGATCTTCTGGTGCAATCGGATGGCCTGGCGCTCTTCGTGATGATCGAAACGGAAACGCCCGGCCGTTTCTCCGACAATGCCTTTGATCTGGCGGCGGGCGAAAGCCGGCGGATCACTTTTCTGCCCACCGCTTCCGAACCGCTTTCGGACGCTCCACACTTTCGCATCTATGACCTGCACTCGTCTTCGATTGCAGGCTGAACCACACGTCAAGAAAAGGGCCGGTCGGCCCGGGAGGATGACATGACCAAGCTCGGTTTCCAACTTTACAGCGCCCGCAACTTTCCCCCGCTCGTGGAAACGCTGTCCAAGCTTTCCGCGGCCGGTTACGCGCATGTGGAAGGTTATGGCGGCATCTATGCCACGATGGACGATGCGGCGCTGAAGGCGCTGCGCGCCGATCTCGATACGGCGGGTCTCACCATGCCCACCGGCCATTTCGGCCTCGACATGCTGGAAAAAGAACCGCAGCGGGCGTTGAAAGTGGCCGATACACTCGGCATCAAGGCGATCTATTGCCCCTATCTGCTGCCGGACCTGCGCCCTACTGATGCGAGCGGCTGGTTTGCCTTCGGCCAGCGCCTGCAGGAGGCGGGCAAACGGTTCCGTGATGCGGGTTACGTGTTCGGCTGGCACAACCATGATTTCGAATTCAAGGCGCTGTCTGATGGCTCGACGCCGCAGGAGCAGATCTTTGCCGGCGGGCCTGAACTGTCCTGGGAGGCTGATATTGCCTGGGTGGTGCGCGGTGGTGCCGATCCCTTCGCCTGGATCGAAAGTTACGGCAAGCGCATCAGCGCCGTCCATGTGAAGGACATCGCACCCGCCGGTGAAAACACCGATGAGGACGGCTGGGCCGATGTCGGCCACGGCACGGTGGCCTGGAAGGACCTGATGGTGGCGCTGAAATCGACACCCGTCGAGTATTATGTCGTCGAGCACGACAACCCGAACGATCTCGACCGGCTGATCACGCGCTCGATTGCCGCCTTCGACAGCTACTGACGATTTTTTCAAAGGTTCGGGCCTTCAGGTCCGAACCCATCCCGTCGAAATCTGCCGGCAGGGCATTTTTAAGATCCCGTCCGCAGACGTTTCCCAAACACATCCTTCATCCGGAGCGCCCCCATGGCCAAGGAACTCGGTGTCGGCATCATTGGATGCGGCAATATCTCCACCACCTATTTTTCGCTTGCCCCGCTGTTCAAGGGCCTGAAAATCCTCGCCTGCGCCGACATCAACCGCAGCGCCGCCGAACTGCGCGCCGAGGAATACGGCGTCGTGGCGCAGTCGATCGAAGAACTTCTGGCAAACGATGAGCTGGATGTGATCGTCAATCTCACCATTCCTTCCACGCATTTTGCCGTGTCGAAGTCTATCCTTCAGGCGGGCAAGCACGTCTATTCGGAAAAGCCGCTGGTGCTGTCTTTGGAAGAGGGCGAGGAGTTGCGGGCGCTGGCAAAGGCGAAAAACCTCTCCATCGGCTGCGCGCCGGATACGTTTCTCGGCGGTTCGCACCAGCAGGCGCGTCAATATATCGATGCGGGCGGCATTGGTCGCATCACGTCGGGCACCTGCCATGTGATGAGCCCCGGCATGGAAATGTGGCATCCGAACCCCGGCTTCTTTTTTCTGGCCGGCGGCGGGCCGATCCTCGATCTCGGGCCGTATTATATCGCCAACCTCATCAACCTCATCGGGCCGGTGAAGCGGGTGGGGGCGCTTACCTCCATGGCAAACCCGACGCGCACGATTTCCAGCCAGCCGCTTGCCGGTCAGCAGATCCCGGTGGAGACGCCGACCAATATCCATGCGCTCCTGGAGTTCGTCAGCGGCGCAACGATCACGCTCTCGGCAAGCTGGGACGTGTGGTCGCATCGCCATGCCAATATGGAGCTTTATGGCACTGAAGGCTCGCTTTACGTGCCTGACCCGAATTTCTTCGGCGGCACGGTGGAAGCCTCTGGCCGCAACAAGGATATCCAGCCGCTGGAGGCCTGGGATCATCCGTTCGGCAAGGTAAACCAGGAAAGCCCGAACGGCCCGCGCGCCAATTATCGCACCGCCGGCCTTGCCGACATGGCGATGGCGCTGATTGACGGGCGCGATCCGCGTTGCTCGCTGGAGCGCACGCTGCACGGCATCGACGTGATGACGGGCATTTTGAAATCCGGTGAGGAAGGGCGTTTCATCGACATGACCACGACCTGCACGCAGCCGGCAGCACTGGGCATCGATGAAGCCCTGGCACTGCTGCGCTGACAGCGGACGCCGGCCGCGCCTTCGGGACGGGGCGCGGCCGGCCGTAACACGAGTGATGATGTGCAGGAGACAAAGCGACCATGATCCGCAATCCCATTCTGCCGGGCTTTAACCCCGACCCCTCGATCTGCCGGGTGGGCGAGGATTATTATATCGCCACCTCCACCTTCGAATGGTTTCCGGGCGTGCAGATCCACCACTCGCGCGATCTCGCCAACTGGACGCTGGTGCGCCGGCCGCTGGAGCGCAAGAGCCAGCTCGACATGCGCGGCAACCCCGACAGCTGCGGCATCTGGGCGCCGTGCCTGTCTTATGCGGATGGCCTGTTTTATCTCGTTTATACGGACGTGAAACGGCTGGACGGTAATTTCAAGGATGCGCACAATTACATCGTGACGGCCGAAAACATCGAGGGCGAATGGTCCGATCCGGTTTATGTGAATTCCTCCGGCTTCGATCCGTCGCTGTTTCATGACGAGGACGGCAAAAAGTGGTTCCTCAACATGCAGTGGAACCACCGGACCGAAAGTTATGGCGGCGCGCCGAAAACGCCGGCCTTCGACGGAATTCTGTTGCAGGAATGGGATACGGCGACGGGCAAGCTCATCGGGCCGGTCAAAAACATCTTTGCCGGCAGTGCGCTGGGGCTGGTGGAAGGTCCGCATCTCTTCAAGCGCAACGGCTGGTATTACCTGACGACAGCCGAAGGTGGCACCGGTTACGATCATGCCGTCACCATGGCGCGTTCAAGAACCATCGACGGTCCGTATGAGATGCATCCCGACACGCATCTGATCACCTCCAAGGATCATCCGGAGGCGGCGCTTCAGCGGGCCGGCCACGGGCAATATGTGGAAACGCCCGAGGGCGAGGCCTATCACACGCATCTCTGCGGTCGCCCGCTCGCGCCAAAACGCCGCTGCACGCTGGGGCGCGAGACGGCGCTGCAGAAATGCGTGTGGCGCGACGACTGGCTTTATCTCGCCCATGGCGGCGTGGTGCCGGCTGTCGAGGTGGAGGCACCCGCCGGCGCCGATACCGTTGCAAAAACCGCCCGGATCGAGACCGCATTCGACGGGCCGCAACTGCCCGCTGATTTCCAGTGGTTGCGCACGCCTGAGCCGGAGCGGATCTTCAGCCTTGCCGAGCGCCCCGGTTTCCTGCGGCTTTTGGGCCGCGAAAGCATCGGTTCGTGGTTCGAGCAGGCGCTTGTTGCGCGCCGGCAGGAACACCATGCCTTTCGCGCCGAGGCGGTGGTGGAGTTTTCACCCGAAACCTACCAGCAGGCCGCGGGACTGACGCATTATTACAACCGGCACAAGTTCCATGCGGTTGCCGTTACCCTGCATGAGCAACTCGGCCGGGTGATCACGCTGTTCTCCTGCCCCGGCGATTACCCGCATTCACGGATGATCTTTCCCGTCGGCAGCGGCGAGGCGGTGGCGGAGGGGCCGGTTCATCTCGCTTTGGAGGTGAAGGATAACGACCTGCAGTTCTTCCAGCGCTCGTCCCCCGGCGGTAATTGGCAGCCCTTCGGTCCGGTGCTCGATGCCGGCGTGATTTCCGACGAGGGCGGACGCGGGGAGCATGGCTCTTTCACCGGTGCCTTCACCGGCATGTTTGCCTTCGACATTACCGGGCGTGCCACGCCGGCCGATTTTGCGATGTTTGCCTACGAGCCGCTCTGAATATTCGCCAGGCATAAAATTCTATATTTGAAATACCAGGGCCGGCAGTCATGCCGGCTTTTTTCGTTTCGGCGGGGATATCGACAAAAAATACGGTGAATAATAATTTTATAGTATGATTTTTCCCATATTTGTTGCCAATTATATCATAAAAAACAGAAGTACTGCATTTTAAATCGCTGTTTTTTGCAAAATACAACTCGACTTTATTTGCACTGTTGACGTATTACTGAGGGGCGGTGTGGTGAAAATTAATTTGTGCCTTGATATTCAAGAGCTTGGTGGTTGCCGGCGATGCTTGGGGGAGCGCAATGGCTGTTATCGGTCATCCAGCGGAGGTTGATCGGGTGCCGAAACTGGAGGGGCTGGGTTGCGCGTATTGGATAATCCGCTGACTGCATTCAATTTGCGGGTCTTCTGTACTTTGATGGAAGAGATGAATGTGACGAATGCTGCGGCCAAGCTGCAGCTGTCACAGCCGGCGACAAGCCTCGTCTTGAAGCAGTTGCGAGAGATTTTCGGTGATCCGCTGCTGATCCGTAGTGATGGACGAATGGTGCCCACGGAGCGGGCGCTGATGCTGCAGCATGGCGCCGCACGGGCGCTGGCCGACCTGAATGCGCTGATCGCCCATCCCGGCGCCGTGGACCTTGAAAGCCTGCGCCAGACCTTCACGCTGGCGCTCTGTGCGACTTTGTCGCCGGCCCTGCTGACGGCTTTTGTCGGTGAGGTGACAAGGCTTGCGCCGGCGGTGCGGCTGGTCATGCGCCCGGCTCGCAGCGGCAATGATGCCGCCGGCCTCCTTGCCTCCGGCGTGGCCGATGTAGCGATCGGTCGCTGGAGCGATCCACCGGCCTATCTGCACCGGTCCATGCTGTTCGAAGAGGAGTTCGTCTGCCTTGTTGATCGTGGCCATGCCTTTACACGCACGGCACCGACCTTTGCCGACTATGCCGATGCCCGCCATGTGGTGGTGCATGAATGCGCCGAGGATGGCGCAGAGGCGCTTGAGGTGCGCGGTGCATCGCTGCAGATCGCGCGGGAACGCAAGGTGGTGGCATCCGACCACCTGGTTGTGCCACATCTGCTGATCGGCACCGATCTTGTGGCAACCGTAGCGCGCGATTTTGCAAGGCACTTTGTCCGCACACTGCCGCTTGCCATGCTCCCCTGTCCCGTGCCCTACCCACGGGCGCACTTCTACCAGTTGTGGGATGGCCGCTGCGAATATTCCCCGGCGCACAAGTGGCTGCGGGAGATGCTGGCCTCGGCCTCCCGACTGTCCCAGGAAGCCTGAGCGGCTGCACCACACCATCTTGCGGCCCGGCAGAGCCAACGATCGCGAACACCGCGATCGGTGTGGCTTTCGTGCAAGCGCCTGAAGGACGGGTCGTGCTGGCCGGGGCGTTTTTCGCAATGATCCAAAATGAAACACTATATAAAGAAAATTATAAAGTAATTTTCGTAGCGTTGCTATAATTGTGCGTATCCCAACTGAGCCTGTCGATGTCTTGACGGCACCATTTTCTGACAGTTGAACGTATTCCTACGAATTCCCGAATTAAATCAATGATTTTATGGCCTCTTATGGGACGGTGCAGCAGCAGAGGCGCCGCCTTTCTGTCGTCTTCGGGAGTGATTTTGTATTTGAAAAGGCGAACGAACTAAAAAAATACCAGCTAATTTTCCGTCTTTTTGGGCGGAAAATGCAGGATACGGAGGCTGGCAAGCGCGCAGAAATCAGCTGACCGTGCGATTTACTCAAAAATATAAGTATAAATCTATTGATTCCAGAATTCTCCTAATCTAAGGATCGGATCCGGCGACTCAATTCTTTATATATTACAATTCTAAAGTAATGTGATGAAGATACTCGTGGGGCGCGTGGGACATGCAGGTAGGCAAGAATGAGTTTGGGGAACACTGACATGCGGATTCAGCATTTTCAGCGGCGCTTTGTCGCGGCATCGCGAACCGCTCTTGCCTATACCGTATCCACCTGCCTCGTCTTTCAGCCCTTCATGCTGCATGCGCAGCAGATCGTAACGGACGGTCGCACCCAGACGACGCTTTCGGTCAACGGCGCGGTGACCAATGTGACGACCGCGACGATTGCCAATGGCAATGCGTTCAACTCGTTTTCCAAGTTCGACGTCAACACCGGCAATACCGTCAATCTCTACGTGCCTGATGGAGCCGACAGGCTGGTCAACGTGGTGCGCGACCGGCAGACGTCGATCGACGGCATCCTCAACAGTTATAAAAGCGGCGAGATCGGCGGCGACGTCTATTTCCTCAATCCGAACGGCATCGTTGTCGGAGAGAAGGGTGTCGTCAACACCGGCCGGCTGACGCTGTCGACGCCGACTGCCGAATTTGCCGACGATCTCGTCAACAGCCAGGGCGCCATCAGCCATGCCCGCGTCGACCAGATGGTGCGTGGCGAGGTTCCCCTGTCGCAGAACGGCTCGGTGCGGATATTGGGCGCGGTCAATGCCCGCGATCAGTTGATCATCCGTTCCGCAAGCCAGCAGATATCGGGCACGGTGCGCGAAGGCGCCGAAGCCTCGCGCGCCATCTTCGACAATCTCGTCAATACCGATGGTCTGCAGAAGGGGGCCGCCTCGGTTGCCGTGGCGGCCGATGGCACGATCTCGCTGCTGGGCGCCGGCCAGGCCGCACCGGCGCAAAAGCGCCAGATGGTGGTGGTCGATCGCAGCGCCGAGACCCGCACGGAAACCTCGCTCACCATCCGCGAAGGTCTCGTCGATATCTCGACAACCTCGATCAATGGCAACAACGCCTATAACTCGTTCAGCATTTTCGACGTGTATGAAGGGCAGACGGTCAATCTGATCGTTCCCTCTTCCGTTTCCAACCTGATCAACATCGTGCGCGACAAGCAGTCCGATATCAACGGACAGCTGAACGCGCTGAAGGATGGCCAGATCGGCGGCAACGTCTTCTTCCTCAATCCCTATGGCGTTGTGGTCGGTGCTAGCGGTATCATCCGCGCTGACAGCGTGACGCTGGCCGCCCCTTCGCTCGAGGATATCGACCGGCTGGTGAAGACCAAGACAGCCCCCGACCAGAACGATGCGCTGGCGCTTCTGTCGCTTGGCGCGCTGCAGAAGAACACCAAGGGCATCGTCAACGTCAACGGCGTCATCGAGGCGAAATCCGGCATCACGGTCGCCGGCCAGAATGTCGGCATTTCCGGCCGCCTGACGGTGGAAGGCACAGGCGCTGCCGGCATCGCGCCGCAGATCGTCGTTCAGTCGGTCAACGACACCGTCATCAATGGCGGGCAGATCGTGGCCGAAGGTGGCAACGGGCACAACGGCGGCACGATCAAGGTAACCGCCGGCAATGATGTCACCGTCAATGCCGGTAGCCTGATTTCGGTCAGCGGCCGCGGCGCTGGCTCCGATGCCGGCTCCGTGGTGATTTTTGCCGATAACGAAGCGACGCTGGGGCCAGGCGCTTCCGTGCTGGCGCTCGGCGGCGACGTCTCCGGCAATGGCGGCTTCATCGAGTTCAGCGGACGGAAGGTTGTAAACCTTGCCGGCGGAACGCTGGATGCTGCCGCCTTCTTCGGCAAGGGCGGCGAGGTTCTGATCGATCCCGAACAGATCGTCATTTCCGCCAATACCTGCCTTGGCTGCAGCAGTGCCTATTCCGCTGCGCTGTCTGCCGGCACTGCCTTCTCGCTGCAGGCGAGCCAGAGTATCACGCTTGCCGAAAACGTCTTCCTGTCGACCCGCCAGGTGGGCGGCGCCACCGATCGCACCAGCCATGCGACGGCTGCCTCCACCGGCAATTCCGGCAATGTAACGCTGACGGCGCCGGATATCGAGCTGAAAAGCGGCTCTGCGATCTACGCCCATGCCACCGGGTCTTATGCCTCCGCCGACGTGAAGCTGGCGGGAAGCTCCATCCTTCTCGACAAAGCCACGGTCACCGGCCGTAACATCACGCTCGACGCGCGTGACGAGCAGGTGGATACCGTGGCCTTTGTGCTGCAGGTCGGCACCGCCGAAAGCGACGTCACCATCCGCAATGGCAGCCGGATTTCAGCCGACGGTGCGCTGACGGTGAAGGCGATCGCCTCCTCGGTGGTTGCCGATCTCGCCACCAACGTCAACCGACCGTATCTCCTGTCGTCGGCCAACACCGCGTCAGCCTCGATCACGATCGACAATGCCAGCCTGACGGCGGGCGGCGATGTCACCGTCGAGGCCAATGCCAAGACCGTGTCGCTCGCCAGCGACCTTCTGACCGACAGCATCCTGCCGCTGCCGATCCCCTTCGATGCGGCCGTCGGCGTCGCTCTCTCCAGCGCCACCGTCGATGTAACAGGCGGGTCGAACATCGAAAGCACCGATGGCAGCATCAGCCTTGTCGCCGACAGCCGCGCGGAAGTGGAAGCCATTGCAACGGCGCGCAACATCACCTTCGGCCAGGCCTCGTTGCCTTATGCGGCGGCCATTTCCGTCGGCGTCATCACCAATACGGCGCGGGTGGCGGTCGACAATTCGACACTGAAGGCGAAGAACGACGTCGACGTCCACGCCTATGCACTCAGCGAAAACAACAATACGTTTGACGTTCTCGGCGGCGGTTCGACGAGCGGGGCGCTCGGCATCGGCTTCAACTTCACCGATCATGCCGCCCAGACGCGGGTCAGAAATTCCAATGTGACGGCCGAAACCGGCGACATCAATGTTTTGACCGACAGCATCCTGCGCGCCGAACAGGCCGGTACGCTCTCCGTCAAGGATAGCGCCACCGACAATGTTCTCGATCTGATCGACAGCGTCGTGACGGCCGTGGTGGATGAATTCTTCACCGAAGATGGCAAGGAAACCGATACGGGCGAAAAGATCACCACCTATTGGGGCATCACCAAGGATGCCGCGACCGGGATTGATGCGCTCGCCTCGGTCTACAGTGCTGCCTGGAAGGACAAATCGGGGATTCAGGGCAAGCGCGAAGCGGGCAAGGATTCCGTCTGGGGGGCTTCGGCTGGCGTGCTGATCGCGCTCGACGACAGTTCAGCGGAAATCTCCGCCGATCCCGGCAAGTCCGTGACCATCGATGCGGCCGGCGCGCTTTCCGTCGAAAGCCGCTCGAATGCGCTGACCATGAATTCGGTTGCAACGGAAGTTGCCTATGACGGCGAAAGCGGTACGGCCACGGCGCTGTCGCTCAACCTGTCCTATGAAAACATGTCCAACACCGCCTTCATTGCCGGCGATACGGCAACCGGCGCGATCACCGTGAATGCCGAATCGGCCAGTGTGAAGGCCACGCAGTTTGAGACGGTGGATGTTTCCGAAGACGAGCAGACGCTGACCTTCCGCGATGACGAGATGAGCGCCGACCGCTATGCGAATGGGCGCAGCATCATTGCCAATGCGCGCTCGGCAGCGCCCGATGCCACTGCCAACACCTATGCGATCGGAATTGGCGTCTCGACCCGCGATGTCGCAGCCTACGTCGACAATGCATCGCTGAAGCTTGCCGCCGACGGCGCCCTGGCGATCGGGGCGGAAAACGTGCTCTCCGTGCTTTACATGGAAGCCGGTGATGCCGAGGACATGGCGGTTCTGGCGGCGGAGGCGGCAACGGGCCGTCTTTCCGACCAGCTGTCCGAGATCCGCGATGCCAAGGCCGCCGCGAAGGCGCAGGCCGAGGAAGACGCCCGGACTGCCGGCACGCCCGCTGAAAAGGCGCAAGCGGAGCAGCAGGTCGCTGCGGCCGATGCGGACCTGAATAAGGTCGAGGCGCAGCAGGAACAGGTGGATACGACGAAGACACAGGCCGAGACCGCCGCCGCAAACCCGGTCGCCACGCTCGGCTCTACCTACACGGTCGGCTTCAACCTCAGCACGCAGAACACCAAGGCGGAACTGCGCGGCGGCGCCTCGCTCGGCTCCCTGGTTTCTGGTGGTGGCACACTGTCCGGGCAGGTCGGATCGATCGATGTTTCGGCGCATTCCGGCCTTGAAGGCGGGCTCAGCACCTATGCCACGCTGAACGGCGGCAATGCCCAGAAAGGCTCGAGCGGCACCGCGCTCAACATCGGCGTCAACGTGCTTCTCGGTGAAACCGTGGCAAAAATTGCCCAGCGGTCCACCTCGACCGGCGGCAGCGATGCGTTGAATACCCTGCAATCCAGCGGTGACGTCTCCGTGACGGCGCGCAATGAAACGACGTTCAAGATCGTCAACAAGAGCGCTACCCCGGAAAAGATGTCCGGTGACGCGACGGCTGCCAACCTCATCACGCTCTCCGGCGGCATCCAGATGCTGGACACCACCGCAAAGCTCGAACGCAGCATTTTTGCCGATGGTGACCTCACCGTCGGTGCCGCGAGCGCCAATGCGATTGCCACCTATCTCATCGGCACCACGGCCGGAGGCGCGGTTGCGCCCGTCAGCAATGCCGTGACCAACGGCCTGGACCTCATTGCCCAGATTGCCGGCTACGATCTTGGCGAAGAGGAGCCGGAAGACGGCGAGCCGCCGGCAGACGAGGAGGACGAGGACGACGCGACGAAAACCGCCTCGCTCGGCATCGGCGCCATCCTGAACCTCGGCCTGGTGGCTGGAGCACTGTCCAACAGCGCCGCCATGGCCGAATCCGCGCAGAAGGCGATGACCGCCGAACAGGATGCGCAAAATGTGATGAAGGAGCAGGGCAAGAAGGATTTCGTGCTCAGCGCCGGCTTCTCCTTCAACTCCTTTGACAGCGTGGCCGAAACGGCCGCCGGCCTGACGCTTTCCGCCGAGGGCGTGTCCGTCGGCGCCTATAACGTGACGGATGCCGATGTGTCCGTGACATCCAATTCCGAATTCGACGAAGGGGCCGGCGCAACGGTTATGGCTCTAGCAGCCAATCTGGCCAACCAGGACAACCGCGCGCTCGTCGGCGCCAACAGCACCATCATCGTCGGCGCCAACGGCTTGACCGTCGAGGCCGCGACCAAGGCCTGGACGGAAGATGAAAACGGCGAGGAGAGCCTGGAAGAAGACTCCAGCGACTTCTTTGCCCGCAGCATCGGCAAGTCTGGCCTCAAGGGCAAGCAACTGATCCTGGCGCTCGGCCTCAACATCGTCGATTTCGAAAACGAGGCGAAGATCGACAACAATGTCACGATCCTGTCGCAGGCAGCCTATGCCGCGGCAGACCAGTCGGCGCTTTCAGGCGTGATTGCCTCTGATGGCGACAAGCCGAATGTGACGGTCAGTTCGCTCGGCATCACCACGCTGAAGGCGGAAGGCAATGCGGCCAATGGCACCAACGGCATGTTCTTTGCCGGCGAGGATGGCCTTCTCAGCTATTACGAAGATACCAAAGACATGCGCGGCGGCGCGCTTGGGCTCTCGATTGCCAAGATGGCATCGCCGCTGATCACCGGCTATCTCGATTCACGCGTCAAACAGCGCCAGTCCGAACTGACCGAAGCGCCGGGTGCCGGCGGTGACGGCGATGCCAAGGGATTTGGCGTTGCCATCAATGTGGGTTCGATCGATGTGCATTCCTCGATCGGCAACGGCAATGCCATTGTCGACGCCGCCGATGTGGTGGTGTCTGCCGACGCACAGGTGCGCTCCAGCGCGCAAGGCGTGGCCGGCACCGGCCCATCCGGAGAAATCCTCAGCCTGTCGCCGGAAGCCTCCGAAACCGCAACGACGGCTTTCGATGCCGCAGCCGCCATCAACGTCGTTTATGGCGATGTGAGCGCCAGCATCGGCACCGGACGCGCCGTGACGCTTCGTGCGGCAGACCTGGAGGAAAATCTCGGTGCGCTGACCAGCGATGGTGTGATTTCCGCCGGGTCGCTCACCGTCAGCGCCAAGACGCAGGCCATGGCTGAAGCAACCTCGGACGGCAAGGCGGCCGGTGCGAGCGCCGCCGATGGCGCGTCCGGCGCCCTCAACCTGCATGATTTCGATACGACCGCGACGCTGGCTTCGTCCGTGCGCGCCACCGGCGATGTGGCCGTGACGGCAACCTCCGATACCGTCGAGGTCGTCAACGCCGAGGCGTCTGCGCGCGGCACGCCGGTCGAGGCCTATGCGTCCAAGCTGAAAGTATCCACCAATTCCATGCTGGGCGGATCGGGCGGCGGCAATTCCAACACCGGTATCTTCGGCCGCGCGGCCGACCGTTTCGCCACGACCTACAACGAGATCAGCGCCGAAACGGACAAGATGAAGGATTCGAAGCCGACGCAGGCTTTTGCCGCCGCCGTAGGCTTCAACTATGCCGACCACGACACCAAGGCCGTCGTCGCCGACAATGTCCGGATCGAGACGGAAGGTGCGATCGATATTCTGGCCGATCACGACGCCATGTCGATGGCGCAGGTCTCCGGCGCTGCCGTCCTCAGCGACGATGCCACCGGTGCGGCGATGAGCATCAACGTCATCAACAACACGGTGCAGGCGATCGTTGGCAACAATGTCGTCCTGGGCTCTGCCGATGCAAAGGCCAGCGACGTCTCCGTTCAGGCGATGAGCCGCTTCAACACCGGTGTCAATGTTGCCGATCTCCTGCAATACAAGACCGACGACGACGGCAATTATGTCCTCGAGAACGGCGAGAAGGTTCTCGACGAGACCTTCCCGGACTTCAACTATGCCGCAGAAGCCATTGCCGGTGCCGGCGGCAAGGGCTCGTCGCTGACGGGCGCCTTTGCCGCAACCGTCTATCTCGGCGATACCTCAACCACGCTTGGCAATAATGTCTCGGTCGCAACGTCTGGCGATGCCACCATTGGGTCCTACGACCAGTCGCAGCTTGCCAACAAGGCCTGGGGTGTGTCTGTCGCCCTTGGAACAGGCACCAGCGTCACCAAGTCGGCGCGCGGCGCCGTTGGCTCGGTGATCTATCGGGGCCGCGACGTGGAAACGACGATCGGATCCGATTTCCGCCTCGCCGCCGATGGTGCAGCTGATATCGTCGCCAAGGTGCTGATGCCATCCGAGGCCTGGGTCGGGCCGGAACAGGGATCGATCACATCGTCCACCACCTGGCTCGATTACGTCGATCCGGTGCTGGGCGGCGATATCGCAGCGCCTCTGCGCAACGGCGATGCGGATGTTACCCAGTCGCTGCACAACCAGGTCATTGCCGCCGCTGCAGCCGGCCAGAGCACGAGTGCATCGTACAGCGGCGCGCTGGGCATCACCGTTGCCAACGGGAACACCAAGGTTTCAATCGGCGAACGGGCGAATGTTTCGGCCGACACGATCAATATCGAAAGCCGCATGAACCAGGAAATCCTGGGCATTGGCGGTTCGCTGACGGTCAGCCTGTCCGGTTCCGGCGGCACGTTTGGCGCACAGGCTGCCGTCAATGTCGTCATGGACGAGGTGCTGACCTCGATCGGCAAGGGTGGCACCTTCGTGGCCACGGGCGACGGTGTCAATGTGAGCGCCGAGGCCGAAACGCAGGCCATGACGATCACCGCGGTCGCCTCGCTTTCCGGCTCCACGTCCACGACGGTTGCCGCCAATATCTCGTCCAATACGTTCGAAAGCTCGGCCAAGACCGACATCAAGGACAATGTGGCGATCACCGCCGAAGGTGACGTCAATGTCACGGCGCGCAACCAGATCGATGCGTTTGCCTTTGCCGGCGCGCTGGGCGTCAGCTTCGGCACCAGCAACCCGGTGGCCGCAACCCTCGTAAGCAACGTACAGATGTCGGCTGCGCAGGCGCTGCTCGGCGCGGGTTCCTCCATCATCTCGAACGAGGGTTCGGTCAACCTTGGCGCGGAAACGGATGAGCGGCTGCTGTCGATCCCGGTTGCCGGCGGCGGTCTTGCCGGCGTCCTCAGCGTCACCGTTGTCGACAGCACCACGCGCGCTGTGGCAGACGCGACATCGACCCTTTCGGCGGAAAATGGCAATGTCTCTGTCAAGGCCGAAAACCAGTCCGACGTGCTGGAAATTGCCGGCACGATCGCGTTTTCGATGAGCGGCGCGGCCTTTGGCCTCACCATGCCCGGCACCGGCGTCAACAAGACGGTGGAAGCGCAGATCGGCAATGCCGTGGCGCGCAACATCGAAGTGGCCGCACGTGCCGAAAACGATATTCGCCAGCTGGCAGGCGCAGGGGCCGCCAGCACCGCAAGCGCCGGCGCTGCCGGCACGGTGTCCGTGCTCGTCCTCGACAACAATGTCACCGCGCGCATCGCTCAAAACGCGACCGTGACGGCCAATGGCAATATCTGGGTGGATGCGGCCGATGACAGCAGCCTGTTGCAGTTCGGCGGCGGCATCGGCGCCGGATCGAGTGTCGGGGTCGGCGCAAGCGTCGGCACGATCGTTGTTCTTGGAGAAACGCTGGCAGAGGTTGGCAAGAACGCCACGGTGACGGCGCGCGGGCTTGAAGGCGACGTGGTGAGCTATCAGGAGCTTGCCGATGCTGGCAATGCTGTCGAATCACAGCGCACCGGCATCGTGGGAAGCTTCGAGGCGCTCGAAGACACCGGCCTTGCCTTTGCCGATGATGTCGAAGCAGCCTTCAATACGCTGGGCGATATCGGCAAGTCCAAGGCGGCGCGTGACAGCCTGCTTGCAATCGACAGCACGACGAAGACCGCCAAGGGCTTTGTGATGACGGCAAACGGCGACCACCGCGCGGTGGCGATTTCGCTGGCCGTGGGCGCCTCCACCGGTGCAGTCGGTGTCGGTGGCGTGGTCGATGTCGGCGTGTTCAGCAACACCGTCGGCGCGCATGTCAACGCGGGCGCCAGCATCAATGCGGCGCTTTCGGCCGCCAATCTTGCCGATTACGGCGCAAACCAGGACGTGGTGATCAGCGCGCAGTCGACAAGCCGCATGGTGGGCTTTGCCGGCATGGTCGGCGCGGGCGCCACGGTTGGCGTCGGTGGCGGCGCGACCGTCAACGTATTCTCCGGCACGACAGAAGCCTCCATCGATGCCGGCGCCGTGGTCAAGGCCCGGCGTGACGTGAGCGTTGCGGCCCGCCGCGCCCAGGATATCGGCATCGCCAACTTCGCCATGGGCGCCTCGGCAGGCGCTGCCGGCGTCGGCGCCGCCGTCAATGTGACCGTCATCAACGGCACGACGCAGGCGCGCATCGATGGCACGGCGAATGCCTATCGCAACGTCTCGCTTGCCGCGTCCGAAGATTCCCGCAATCTCGAGGTGGTCGGCGCGATCGGCGTGGCCAGCACGGCCGGCGTCGGCGGTGCGATCAACGTTATCGTCGCCAGCAGCACGACGGCGGCCGAACTGGGTGCAAGCGGCGCGATCAACGCGATGAATGCGACGAATATTACCGCCCGAGCGCGTGAAAATATCGGCAACATCATCGTGGCCGGCGGCGTCGGCGGCGTGGCAGGCATCGGCGCCTCGATCAACGTGGTGGATTCGCGCCGTGGCGTGAAGGCCTATGCCAATGGCCGGATCAACCAGGATACCGCCTTCCAGTCCGCCGGCAGCAGCCAGGACGTGACGGTGGAGGCCGACAGCTCGATCGATATGTTCCGCCTGGTCGGCGCGCTTGGCGGCGGCGGCACGGTCGGCGCCGGCGTCAGCTTCGACATGGCAACCATTCTCAACCAGACGGATGCAGCGATCGGCGCCAATGCGCGGGTGTTTGCCGGCGGCGACGTGACGGTGGATGCGGCGTCCGCCAAGAACTATGCGTCCAACACGCTTGCCGGCGGTGCCGGCGGCGTGGTTGGCGTCGGCGGTGCCGTCGTCATCAACCGGACCGGTTACGGCAATCTCAACGACTACCAGGGATCGGACGGAAGTTCGTCCGTCAACGGCGCCGGCGCGATGGCCGACGTCGACAGCATTGTGTCCAAGGTCAAGGCCAGCAGCAGCATCGCAAACAGCGGCAATGCGACCCTCGATAAAACGGTTGCCAAAGCCAATTCGGCGACGGCCAGCAGCCTTTCGGGCAATAGCACCAGCGTATCGAGCCTTCTGACGACGGCCGGTTACGATCGCACGTCCGCCACGATCGGCGACAATGCCGTGGTTCAATCCGGCGCGGCCACCAGCCTCGTCGCCAATGATTTCAGCCGCGTCTACCAGCTGGCCGGCACGGTCGGTGTCGGTGGCACGGTGGGGATCGGCCTGACGGTTGGTGTCAACGACTTCTCGTCGTCTGCCATCACCGGCATTGGTGCCAATGCACGCGTCACGTCAGGTGCGGCGCTCAGCATGGCGGCCCAGAACGCGTCTGTGCTGGAAGCGGTGAATTTTGCCGGTGCGGCTGGTTCTGTCGCCGTGGCCGGCTCGATCAACTACAACCGCCTGACCAACACGGCACAGTCCCTGATCGGCTCCAATGCCCTGGTCACGGCATCCCAGGCGCTGGTGTCCTCGGTCAACGAGCAGAACCTGGCCGCCACCACAATCGGCCTGGCTGGCGGTTTCGTCGGTATCGGCGTCTCCTATACGCATGCCGACCTGGCCGGAGGCGCAACGACGACCATCGGCTCGGGCGCAACGGTGAAGACCACGGCCGGCCGTCTCGATGTCAATGCCGAGCAACGGGCCCGCATGTCCGTTGACGGACTTGCCGGTGCAGGTGGCGCGTTTGCCGGACAGGCGGCCGTCTCCGAAATCGAGGAAGACAGCGATGCCGCTGTAGTGATCGGCAACAATGTCACGCTCGATGCAGCCGGCGTTCTCGACATCCTGTCGCAAAACAATGCCTGGACCGTGTCCAACGTCATCGGCATTGCCTTTGGCGCGGTTGCGGCCGGTTATGTGCAGTCCTATGCCGACAGTCACGGCGATGCGACGGTGACGGTTGGCAACAACCATGCGCTGTCGGGCACGGCGGTGGAAATCTCCGCCTTGATCGGCGAATTGCAGGATGTCGGACGGCTCTCGGGCGCGGCAACCCTGTCCACCATTGCCGGCGATCGCGATGCGGTCAAAACGGCGGGCAGTGCCATCGGTCTCGGCCGTGGCAACTTCCACCGCGCTGAGACTTTTGCGCTCGCCGCCGCCGGTGGCTTAGGTGCCGCGCAGGGCAGCAACCTGAAGTCAGAGACCGGCAATGATGCCATCGTCTCACTCGGCACCGGCCAGATCACCGCACGCACCGGTGACGTGGATATCAGCACGCAGAACCAGGCCACGCTGAAATCCCAGGTCATCGGCATTACGGTCGGGGCAATCTCGCTCGGCGCGCACGTGGCCCGGTCGAATAACTACAACAACAGCCGGATTATCGTCGGCTCAGCGATCACGGCCGCTGACGACATCCGCATCGAGGCCAATTCCGACACGCAGGCGACGGCGCAGAGCTTCTCGATTTCCGGTGGCGCCGTGACGGCCGGCATTTCGCTGGCCAACATCACCGACAAGGGCGCGACCACCGTGGAAGTGTCCAGTCTTTCGGCAAAGTCTGCCGGCAATGACCTCAAGGCAACCGGCGACATCCTGATCAAGAGCGACCACAACCACCATTTCGATGCCAAGCTCGATTCCTTCGGTGTCGGCCTTTATGGCGGCGGATCGGGCCGCACCTATTATGATATCGAAGGCACCTCGACCGTCACCATCGGCAACAATCGCAGCATCGTCTCCAAGACCTATGACGATCAGAGCAATGGTGAAAATGTCCAGATCCTGGCGCTGAACACCCTGGCAAAGGACCTCTTCGGCTCCAACAACATCAACCTGAAGGCTTACGGCGCCATTGCCGTGGCCGACGTCAACTCCGACGTTTCGGTCAAGACGGATACGGGCGTATCGATCGGCTCCAATACCGATCTTTATTCGGCGCAGGATCTTTCAGTGAAGTCGATGGCCAATGTCAGCGGCGACGACGTCATCACGATTGATGCGGCGGGTGCCGGTGCTGCGGCAAGCGGCAGCTCCACGTTCAGCCATACCGGCATCTCGAGCGCCCGGGCGAAATCCGCTGTGTCGGTCGGCACGGGCGCCTCGCTGGTGGCCGGCGAACTGCTGGAGATCTCGGCCGTTACCGATACCAGGATGGCGACGTCCGGCGACGGTTCCGCCTATGGCGCCGCCGCCACGCTTCGGGTGGATTCCATCACCTCGTCGCTTTCGGACAACACGATCAACATCGGCCAGAACGCCACGATCAAGAGTTATGGCGACGTCTTCCTCGGTGCCGGCGAAGACTATGTGGCGGCCGATGACGTGAATGCGCTGGCCGGTGACCGGCTGGTGGGCTACCGCATCAACAGCAATGATGTGTCCTCGCAGGTGATCTCCATCATCGGGGCCGCTGTCGGCATTCCGCAGGACAACATCTCGCGCGCCACCAGCGACCAGGCCAATACGCTCAACATCGCCTCCGGCGCCAAGGTGCAGTCGGGTGAAAACATCCACGCGGCGGCCTCCGACAACAAGCGCGGCGGTGCGATTGCCTATATCGACGTGCGCAACTATTCTGCCACCAGTTTCCTCACCGCCTTCATGGACATCAAGGGCGTCGGCAAAACGACGAAATCGGGTGTCGTGAACCTCAACGGGGCGCTGGAAACCGGTGTCGACCGGGTGCGTTACATCAGCATCGATGGCTCCGACATGTCCTCCGTCACCGGCCAGGGCTATAACTGGCGCAAGGCAGTCAGCAAGAATGGCAACACCTGGAGCGTGGATTACGAAGCGCCGCTCGGCGACGTCATCCTGCGCACGGGTGTCGACCACGGTGGCCTGACCGGCACCGGCTCGATCACCACCCCGCGCGACGCGGACCTGCGCGTGATCAACACATCCTCGAACGCTCTATCGATTGAGGGCCTGTCGGTGCCTTACCTCGTCGGCGGCAAGCTGTATGTGAACGGCACGCAGGTGAAGCAGAACGGATCGTCGCTGGTCGGCTCCGTTGCCTACAGCCTGCCGACCACGGATGCGACGGTTGCCGTGCTCAACACCAATGCCGCCGGTCCGGATCTCACCGTCAATGGTGCGATCACGAACCTGGGAGGATCGGTGACGCTCGCCAATATCTATGGCTCAGTTGCCGTGCGCGCCCGCGTTCAGGCCGCCGACCTCACCATCCTTGCCGGGCGCGATTTCCGCCTCGACAGCGATGATGACGTGAACCTCGGCAATGATCCGATCAGCGAACTCGACTATCTCGCCGATAGCTATAACAACACCCAGACGACGAGCGATGACAACCAGACGACCTCATCTGCCTCAGCGCAGGGTGCGGCCGGCTCCATCGAGGCGCTCGGCAATATCTACATCAAGGCCGATGGCATCAACATCAACGGCCTGATCCGCTCCGGCGTCAGCGGCCGTGACACCACGGTGACGCAGACCATGGTGGACACCGCCTTGTCGAACAGCCAGAAGACGCGCTACGAGGCGACCCATAGCGAAGACGACAGGTATTTCCAGCTCAACGACACCCTCGGCTTCGATCCGCTGACGGCAACCCGCGAGCAGCTGGAAAGCATTTCCATCGACGATCTCGCGGAAATCCCGCTCTATTACGACTATGCAACCGGCCGGATCGTTGCCAAGAACCTGCAGGCCGAAGGCGGCACCGTGATCATCGAAGGCCGCATCGCCAGCACCGGCCGCGGCCAGGTGGAAGCGCTCGACGGATTTGCCCGCTTCGACATCACCAACCAGTCGACAAGCGCGATCGAACTGCGCGACATCGATACCGGTGATGGCGTCGAAGGCACGATCGTCTTCAACGACCACAATTACCAGACAGCAGACAGCAGCTACCTCCAGACACGCTGGGCACGCCTGGGCAGCGAGATCGTGAAGTATGAAAATACCTCCAGCGAGCTGACCAACGGCATTGCCATGACGCAGGTTGCGACGGGTGCTGCGGCGGCGACCTATGATCCGCTTGCCAACCAGCGTTACACCTGGACGGTGACGGCCGATTACTATGAGACGCGCGAATTCCACTCGTACCACGAGGACAAAAGTGACGGCGAAGACGACATCAACGACCTCTCTGATTATCGCAACGGGCGCCCCTGGACAGAAGTGAGCTATTCCTGGATCGTCGACAAGCTGTCGGGCGGAGACTGGGAGCGCGCCGGATCAAGCCACCAGGACTGGTCGGCTCCCGTCTATGGCGCGGACCCCGTCGGTTCGCTGATCGTCGACAATGGCGACTCGTCCGAATTCCGCTACGTGCGCGACGTCACCGAAAAGAGCCGCGAAGTGCAGAATTTCGAGAG
>JAIXTO010000082.1 GCA_027483885.1 Rhizobiaceae bacterium | reverse complement strand
TGGCACCTTCACGCCGAAGGAGCAGGAGGCTGACGATCGTGCAATCCCCTATCTCAAGGGCTACACCGTCTTCAACGTCGAGCAGATCGACAACCTATCTGACCGCTTCAAGAGCCCGGTCGAGGATGTGCCAAAGGATCCGGTTCCGGTTCTCGAACACGTCGAATCCTTCATAAAACGCACTGGCGCGAAGATCACTTACGGCGGCAAGCAGGCTTGCTATCGCCCTGGCCCCGATGACATTCTGATGCCGGATCGAAGCCGGTTCCTCAGCGAGGTTCACCTTTACAGCACGGTTCTTCATGAAATTTCTCATTGGAGTGGTGCAAAGGCACGTTTGGGCCGTGACCTGAGTGGACGGTTCGGCAGTGAGGCCTACGCCATGGAAGAGCTTGTTGCCGAGATCTCCGCCGCGTTCATCTGCGCCGACCTCGAAGTTGAGCATGATCCGCGAGACAACACCGCGGCTTACGTTAAAAACTGGCTATCGATTCTCAAAGCGGACAAGCGTGCGATCGTCACGGCCGCAGCCAAGGCTCAAGCCGTGGCGGATTACCTCCACAGCCTCGTCGACAGGGATCGGGTGGAGGCCGCTTAGCGGCCTCTCACTTCAAGATGCACGCCCCTGGCCAGCGGACTACGCGTAAGGCTAACCCATGTACGACTCACGTATGGGTGAGTCGTGTGAATCCAGCCCCTATGGCGCGGTGGGATAAGTGAAACCACCGACCTCAGATGTTCTCGACTCTTTTTTCGTAGTATGTTGTTGGCCAGTGCGAATCCCCGCAATCGCTTGGTATGCTTGGTTTTTACGCAAGCAGGCGGCCGGAAAGAACAGCAGAACCAAGCGTTTGTTAAGACTTCGTTAACCTTAAATAGCTTGCCGTCACATCAAAATCGATGCTTATTATCAGTAGCGGAAAATACCAGACTTTTCGCAGTTAAGCGCTAATTCGAGATTGACGGTTCAACATGGCGAAAATCGCGACCAAAATCGCTCCTGTCGATGAAGACCTGATGGGCATCATCACGCGGCATTCGCTTGCGCTCTCGGAGCAGCTTCAAGACCACCACCTTGCGACTTTCCCGCCCGACGCCACGAAAACCATCCGGAATTTTCAGCCAGCGGAGGCTGCGAAGCTTCTCGGTGTCAAAGAGGTGTACCTTCGACGCCTTTCGAACGAGGTGCAGGGTCTACAGGTAACCACCGGATCGGGCGGCCGACGGACCTACAGCGTCGAGGACATCGCCCATATCCGCAAGCATCTCGACGAAGTCGGGCGCGGGTCACGGCGGTACTTGCCGCATCGGCGAGATGACGAAAAGCTTCAAGTGCTTTCGGTGATGAATTTCAAGGGCGGCTCGGGCAAGACGACGACGGCTGCGCATCTCGCGCAATATCTCGCGCTTCGCGGATACCGTGTTCTGGCCATCGACCTCGACCCGCAGGCCAGCCTCTCTACCCTCTTTGGGGTACAGCCAGAAACACTTGAACCCGGCGAAAGCCTTTATGGTGCCATCCGATACACGGATCCGCGGCCAATGGGTGAGATTATCTCGGCAACCTATATCCCGGATCTGCATCTCATTCCGGGCAATCTCGAGCTGATGGAGTTTGAACATGAAACGCCTGCCGCGTTGATGAAGCGCAAGGCCGGTGACACCATGTTTTTCAGCAGGATTGGAGAGGTTCTGGGCCAAGTCGCTCACGCCTACGACGTTGTCGTGATCGACTGCCCTCCACAGCTAGGCTACCTGACGCTGTCTGCGCTTACCGCCGCTACATCCGTCCTCATCACCGTCCACCCGCAAATGCTGGATGTGATGTCGATGAACCAGTTTCTAGGAATGATGTCGGAGCTCCTGCGAGAGATCAAAGCTGCCGGCGCAGACTTCACCTACAATTGGATGCGCTACCTGGTGACCCGTTTTGAACCCAGTGACAGCCCCCAAAACCAAATGGTCGGATACCTGCGGGCAATCTTCGGTGAGAATGTCCTGAACTTTCCGATGCTGAAGACGACCGCTGTTTCGGATGCGGGATTGACCAATCAGACGCTTTACGAGGTGGAACGAGCACAGTTTACGCGCGGTACTTACGACCGCGCGCTCGAGTCGATGAACAGTGTGAACGACGAAATCGAGTCCCTGATCAAGAAAGCATGGGGTAGAACCGCATGAGCCGCAAAGACATCCTCCGCGTCCCGCAGCCAAAAGCTTCTTCCGAGCTGACGCCTTCGAGACCTCCGAGGGCGAAAGTTCTTCCAATGCTGAACGCAGAGGTGCCGCCGGCAGCATCGCGACTGACCCATCAGGTTGGCACGGCGTTGGCCGAGGGGAAGGCACGTTTCGAGAAGGCCGAAGAGATTGAGCGTCGGCTGGCTGAAGGTCAGGCCGTCGTTGAGCTGGATACAGACGAGATAGATCCTTCATTTGTGCAGGACAGGATGGACGGCGACATCGAGGGGTTACTCTCCTCTATGCGGGAACAGGGACAGCAGGTTCCGATTTTGGTTCGCCCTCACCCGGAGCAAACTGGCCGCTATCAGATCGCGTTCGGTCATCGGCGTTTGCGGGCCCTGAAGCAGCTTGGCCTGAAGGCGAAGGCTGTCGTCCGCGAGCTGACCGACGAACAATTGGTGATCGCTCAGGGTCAGGAAAATAATGAGCGTCAGGATCTGACATTCATCGAGAAGGCGCGGTTCGCGGCCCGCCTCAGAGAGAAGTTTGCCCGCGACGTAATCATCGCGTCGCTATCGGTGGACAAAGGCGACCTGTCAAAGATGCTGGCTGTTGTTGATGCCCTGCCAGCCGCTTTGATTGACGCGATTGGATCAGCTCCTGGCGTCGGTCGGCCGCGCTGGCTGGAGCTTTCCGACTTGGTCGAAAAGTCCCCTACCCCACAGGCAACCGTCGAATACGCAGTGTCTGACGAGGTGAAGGTTCTCGGTTCGGAGGATCGCTTCAAAGCTGTTATTTCGCATCTCAAGCCGCGGCGAGTGGCAAAGGGCGCTCCTAGCATACTCGCTTCGCCCTCTGGCGTTCGATTGGCTGAAGTGAAGAACAGCAAGGCAAAGCTCGAGATCACCGTCGACAAGAAGTTGTCGCCGGCATTCGCAGCTTTCATTCTTGAGAAATTGCCGACGCTCTACGAGGAGCATCTGGCCGAAGACCAACTGAAAAACGGAGAGTAAGCCGGGAAAAGAAAAAGGCTCCAACAGCGTTGCCACCGCGGAACCCAATTCTATCGTCGTGAGAAACATAGAATCGCACTTCCACGAATCCTCGTCAAGAGTCTTGGCACCACTTTGGTGAGCTGATTTCTTTTGCCTTCTGAAAGGTAAGAGACGATGCAGACTGGAAGTGTAACGACGCCCTTTGGGCGGCGACCGGTAACGCTTGCCCTCGTGCGACGCCAGACGGCGATGGCCGAGATCAAGCAAGGCAAGACTGCTGACAAATGGAGGGTCTTCCGAGACGTGGCCGCGGCTATGGATACGCTCGGCGTCCATTCAAATAGTGTTGCCGTTCTCGACGCGCTGCTGACGTTTCATCCGAAAAACGAACTGTGTCAGGACGACAATCTGGTGGTCTTCCCGTCGAATACGCAGCTCGCACTGCGGGCGCACGGCATGTCCGGCGCCGCATTGCGGCGCCATATTGCAATCCTTGTAGAGGCAGGCCTCATCCTCCGCAAGGACAGTCCAAATGGCAAACGTTATGCTCGGAAGGATCACGCCGGTGAAATCGAGACCGCGTTCGGTTTCGATCTTTCACCGTTGTTGGCGCGATCCGAAGAGCTCGCGGCGATGGCACAACAGGTCGCCACTGAGAGAGCTATTTTCCGTCGGACTAGAGAGACCCTGACCATTTGCAGACGCGACGTGCGGAAGTTGATCACGGCAGCCATTGAAGAAGGCGCTGAAGGCGATTGGCTCTCGATCGAGGGCAACTACGTGGGCATCGTAGGTAGGATACCTCGGGTCCCGACACTATCGACCATCGCCCCGATCCTCGATGAAATGCAGATGCTGCACGACGAGATCATTAATCGATTGAATGTCCAGGATAAATCTGAAAATATGAGCGCCAATGCTGATCTTATCGAGCAGCACATACAGAATTCAAATCCAGAATCCTTATATGAACTTGAACCAAGCTCCGAAAGAGAGCAGGGGGCGAAGCCGAGCAAGAAAAAGGAACACACAGCAGAGCCGTTGAAGGCGTTCCCGTTGGGTGTAGTGGTGAAGGCTTGCCCCACGATTGTCGATTTTGCGCCTGGCGGTGAGATTAGCAGCTGGCGTGACCTCATGTCAGCTGCGGTGGTGGTTCGATCCATGTTGGGCGTTAGCCCGTCAGCCTATCAAGAAGCCTGCGAAGCCATGGGGCCGGAGAATGCTGCGGTCGCTGTCGCCTGTATTCTTGAAAGGTCCGCGTTTATCAACTCGCCAGGAGGCTATCTCCGGGATCTGAGCCGGCGGACATCGCTTGGCGAATTTTCACTCGGACCAATGATAATGGCGGCTCTCAAGGCAAACGGCCAGACGGGCTTAAAGGTAGGATAGCAGTTGGCAGATGCCAACTGCTACAACCCTATGAAACTACGTAGTTTTTCTGAATTGCATACTTTCTCGTGCGGAGTGTAAGAGAAGCCGGATAGGCATAACTTCCCGCTTTGCCGCGCCGTATGAGGGCGTTGGTGCGCAGATCAGCAAACGTGCGGAAGTCGGTCTTTGATGGCCCGCTTATTTGGTTGCTCCCGTCGAGGTTTGGCAACGAACGGACTTCGGGCGTCCGCAGGCGAGCATTCGGTTAAGGATGGCGACGCCCATCGCAGCTTCTGTCTGCTGCGCAAGGAATGACCAAGCACGCAAACGCTGTCCAATGACGCCCTTGTATCGACCCATCGCGGTTTCAACCAAAGCTCGTTTGCCATAGCCGGTGGATGCCTGCCATTTCAGCCGACCATCGATCTGGATGGATGCTATGTGATCGTCTCTCTGGCAGCATGCTTGGGCGTTGGGCTGTTCAACCGCGTTCGAGCGCGGTGGAATGACGACCCCTGCGCCTGCGCTGTGACGTAGCACCGCGTCGTAGGTTGGAGTGCCATCATAAGCTCCATCGGCGGTGAACTGGCTGATCTCATCATCGATCTGATCAAGCAGCGGATCCAGCTGTGAGGCATCGCCGGCCTCCTGATCTGTCAGGCTATGGGCAATGATCTCGCCACTGTCGGCATCAACAGCCAGGTGCAGCTTGCGCCAGCCACGCCGGGACTTTACGCCATGTTTTTCTTCCAGCCATTGGCCTGCGCCATAGACCTTGAGCCCAGTGCTGTCGACCAGAACGTGAATGGGGCCATCCGCCACATGCTGCGGGTCGTTGCTTCTGGCAGATGGCTTCCAGGTGCTGGCCCGTCGGCTCAGCGTGGTGTGATCGGGCACAGGCAAAGCCAATGCCATAAACTCCAAAACAGAGTTCAAGAAACCCTCGCTCTGGCGCAGCCGCAATCCGAATACCATGCCCAGCATCAGTGTGGTTTCGATCACCAGATCCGAATAGAGAGGCTGGCCACCACGCGTCTTGCGCCGCGGAGCGGCCCAGCCTGCCAGCGCCTCCGGAGTTATCCAAATAGTTAAACTGCCACGGCGGCGAAGGCCCGCCTCATACTCCTGCCAGTTCGTCACTTTGAACTTCATCTTGCCGATGTGATGGCGGCGGGCGGCGTTATGTTTGTGCGGCATGCTGGATCAATCGTGCTATTTTTGATCGCAGCCAAATAGTCGCAAAACGTTGAAATTTGATTCCCGCACCAACGCCGTGCAAGTGCGAACAGCGATCGGAAAACGGGGTGAGGGGTAGCGCCGACGCTCTGGTCGTGGACTCGATCGAATAGAACACAGGGGCGAGGGACGACGCGTTCCTAAATGGCGATCACTTAACGGCCGTTTTCCGTTTTTCAATCGTCTGTCGGGGTTTCGACCTTGGATGATTTACGACCGGGTGGCCGGCCAGGAGGACGGCCTTTCCTGCTGACTCTCGCGGCTTTTCTCGCCAGTCGTTGGCGTTCGGCCTCAGCTTGTGCGTCGGCCTCCGCTTCCGCTTTTTGCCGAGCTTCAAGAACATCCTTGGGCGTCAGTTGGCCCACTATGCCGATCAAACTGCGTATGGTCTCGTGCGGCAGGTCATGAATGAGTCTGAAGAGTTCAACCCGATCATCGGCCTCTTCAGGATTTTTACCGTAGAGATGAGGCGCTGCTGCATGAATCATCTGCATCGGCAGGAAACCAAGGAGCTCGGAAAGGTGAATCATTCGAGAGACGGTCAGTCGCGAAATGTTCAGTTCGTAGCGGCTATAGACCACTCGAGCGAGACCAGCCAAATTCGCGAAATCACTCTGGGTCAGACCAGTTTTCGCGCGTTCGTCGAGTAGGAATGCGGAAAGTTTTGCGTCGATCTCGCCGAAGCTGACTATGCCGTCGAATCCCTCCTTGCGGTACAAGGGTCTCTGGAAATCTGGATCTGTAGTCTCAACCAGTTCCCTCGAATTGATATAGTCGGATAGATTCCGCACCGTCGGCATTCCCTCAGTCCCCAAATCCGCCTGTGGCAGATATCACGCACCATAACGTGCCATTAAGGCACTGTCATCCTGCGCGCCAGTTACAAAACCCTAACAAAAATGGGGGAAATGAACTCCAGGATCCTGATCTCCTCGATGTAAAGCCGCAACTCAGGGCGCGTTGTCCATCACCTCAAGATCCAGTAGGAGCATTCCTGTTTACGGCTTTCGCAGCGATCAGGCTCCAGCTGTGGGCGCTGGATAGAAAAACGCCTTCGACGGTTCTTTCTTCGGAGATCCGGCTCAGCTGCACGCGCATTTCACAAGCCAAGGAAAGCTGGTCGATGCTGATGCATCTAGTGATCAAAATCTCAGACTTCGGCCCAAATGTCTCAAAGTCCCACATCGCGAACCGGAACAGCTCCCGTTTTGCGTGTTCGTTGGTTGGCCAATCAGCCTGTTTAATCGGCTCTGGTGCAGATGAGCTAATTCCGAGGATATTTCCCGTGATCGTCGGAAGGTAGAACCCTGCCGATTCTAACCCGTCGGGGGCGATCATCAGTCCGAGGACGCTGCCCACGGCCACCCCGGCCAGGAATCGAAGGTCGAGGATCAATAACCATTATCCTTCAGGAACTGGTCGATTGCGGCCTTGACGATCACCGTCATTTTTAAGTCGTTTTCAGAGGCTGCGCGCTCCAAGCGTTTCTTGGTGTCGTAATCAAGGGGGCAATTGACGAAGTGCTTGCTCTCGCGCGCCTTGTTCTGCTTGAGCTCCTGCACTCGTATTCTGGACGCCTCACGCTCCAACGACTTGGTCGTCGCTCTCTCCCG
>JAIXTO010000073.1 GCA_027483885.1 Rhizobiaceae bacterium | reverse complement strand
CAGCACCATGACGCCGACACAAGGCCGGTACGGTAGGTCGCCTGCGGGTTTCGTGTTCTTGCTCATCCTTGCCTCACTGGTTTGCGGGTTCGGACAAAAGTGCCGAGACCCCAATAATTTCAATGCCTCGGCTTTCAGCCTGCTTCACCCATTCGCCAACCGCCCCCACCGTCTCGTCAAACGCCGAGCCAATGCCGATGGCCGATCCCCGCCGCTGCGCGATCCGCTCGAGTGTATCCAACTTTTCAAGAATTGCCTGCCGGGAAAGGGTTGCGTCCAGCGTCAGATCGGCAAAACCCTGCGGCTGGGAGAGGGTTTTGGCGAGATCGCCGCTTTTCGACTGGGCCGACGTGCCGTCGTCGAGAAACAGCAGGCCACGGGCGGAAAGATCCGCCATGATCGGCTGGAGCGCCTCACGGTCCGCCAGAAAACGACCACCAAGAAAGTTCACGACGCCGGTATAATTGGTCATGCGGCCCATGGCCTCGTGCAGCCGCTTCAGGTTCTGCGTTTGCGAAACATCGGTTGCAAGCGTCAGAGGTCCCGGATCATTCGCCGGGTAATCAAACGGTTCCATCGGTATCTGCAGCAGAATTTCGTGGCCATTGCGGCGGGCCTCCTGCATCCAGCGTTGCAGGCTGTTGCCGCTGGCGGCAAAGGCGAAGGTGATGGTGCCCGGAAGCTGGCGGATCGCCTGCTGCGTGCCGGTCTGGCTCAGCCCAAGGCCCGCAATCACGATGGCGATCCGTGTGCCGCGCGCGCCGGACCAGGGTCTTGCATAGTGATCCATCGGCCGAAGACCGTCTGGCCCCTTGACCGGCAGCCGGCCAAGCGCCGTCTCCTCCAGCAGATCTTCATTGGGCATGGCGGCAAGGCGTGGATCCTGGCCGACCTGACGCGCATCAATGAGGAGCGGCCCTGATCCATCGCGCGGGCGGGGTGAGAATGTGGTGACGACAGAACCGTCATCCAGTTGCGAGCGCTTGATATCGGCACCGGCCTGCCCACCGCTGCGCAACAGCGAAGAGAGCGGCGGCGCGGTTACGGTATCCGGCACTGGCGATGGTCCCGTCACCGGCACGGAGGCAGCAGGCGGCACGGCAAGGGTGACCGTGGAAGGCGCTCCATCGGGAAGGCCGGAGGCGCGCATGAGATAAAAGGAAACGCCAAGCAGCCCAGCCACGGCTATGGCGGCCAGAAGCCGCTCAAGCGAAAGGCCCCGCCGCGGCCGGGCCTTTTTCTGTCTGTCTTGTCCAAGCGGAGCGCGAAGATCTGTCCCCAATGCGTCCGTCCGCTGTGCTGGAGGTCAGGCGAGAAAAAGCCCGCTCCGCTGTCAGCGGAGCGGGCTTTCAAATACGTATCAGGGCTTTACGGCGGCTGCGGCCTTATCAGGCTGCGGCGGGAAGGACGGGTCGGTCTTCACGCCACGCAGAAGGTCAAGCGCGTAGTTGAGCTGGATATCGTCCTTGGCTTCCGGCGGCACATAGGCCGTGGAGCCGGAGCCTTCTTCCGTCTCGCTCTGGCCCTGGATATGGCCCTTCAGGCTTGATTCGCCCTCAGCACGGACCTTGCCCTGCAATTCCGGCGGCAGCGGCTGCTCAACCTTGATATCCGGCTGAATGCCCGTGCCCTGGATCGACTTGCCCGACGGCGTGTAATAGAGCGCCGTTGTCAGGCGAAGCGCGCCGGCGTCGCCCATCGGGATGATCGTCTGGACCGAGCCCTTGCCGAACGAACGCGTGCCGACAACCGTGGCGCGCTTCAGATCCTGCAGAGCACCGGCAACGATTTCCGAAGCCGAGGCCGAACCGCCGTTGACGAGAACGATGACCGGCTTGCCGTCCGTCAGATCGCCGGGGCCGGCATTGAAGCGGCGGGTTTCTTCCGGGTTGCGGCCGCGGGTGGAGACCACCTCGCCGCGCTCCAGGAAGGCATCCGACACATTGATCGCCTGGTCGAGGAGACCGCCTGGATTGAGGCGCAGGTCGAGCACATAACCTTTCAGCTTGTCGGCGGGCACATCCGCCTTGATCTTCTTGATCGCCTTTTCGAGGTCGTCATAGGTCTTTTCGGTGAACGAAATCACGCGCAGATAACCGACATCGCCCTCGACGCGCGACTTGACGGCGCGAACGGCGATGATGTCGCGCATGACCGTCAGTTCGATCGGCTTATCGGCACCCTTGCGCAGGATCGTCAGCTTGATCGGTGTCTTCACGGCACCGCGCATCTTTTCAACCGCGTCTTCCAGCTTCAGGCCACGCACCGGCGTGCCGTCGATTTCGGAGATGAAGTCGCCGGCGAGAACGCCGGCACGGGCAGCAGGTGTGTCATCGATCGGCGTGATGACCTTGACCAGTTCATCTTCCATCGTCACCTCGATGCCAAGACCGCCGAACTCACCCTTGGTCTGGGTGCGCATGTCGGCCGCATCCTTGGAGTTCATGTAGCTGGAATGCGGGTCGAGCGAGGAGAGCATGCCGTTGATGGCATTTTCCACGAGCTTTTCATCGTCGGGCGGCGTCACATATTGCGCGCGCACGCGCTCGAACACGTCACCGAAGATGGACAGCTCACGATAGGTCGACGAGCCCGCAGCCTGGGCAGGCACACCGGCGGAATAGACGACACTCATGGCTGTGGCGCCGAGCAGCGCCCCCACGATGACAAGAGAAGCCCTACGAATCATTGCGTGCCCTTCCAGTTTCCTTTGCGGACCACCACGGCTTCGAATCGACCGGAGTGCCGTCCTTTCGAAATTCAATGTAAAGCGTCGGGCGATCTGTTTCCAGCGCCAACGCCGTTGCGCTCGCCACTCTTTTCTCACCCATGGCGGCCAAGGGTTCGCCGGCAAAGACGAATTTCCCCTGGCGCACATTCACCCGGTCCATCCCCGTCATGACGAGGTGGTAGCCATCGCCCACGTTGAGAATGATCATCTGCCCATAGCTTCGAAACGCACCGGCAAACACCACCAGCCCATCGGCCGGCGCCGTCACCACGGCACCCGCGCTTGCCGCCAGCGTGATGCCCTTGGCCGGGTGGCCTGTGCCATCAGGGTCGCCGTAGCTGCGCAGCAGGTCTCCCTCGACAGGCAGCGCCAGTTTTTGCTTGAGGCTTGAAAATGCATATGCGGGCGCAATACGGTTTTTGTCGGGCACACCGCTTTCGGCCAGTTCCTGGGCCTTCTGGCGCTCGGCAGCGGTCAACTGGTTGCGCCGCTCCTCTTCCTCGCGGGCCCGCTGCATGGCCTCGCGCACGGAGGAAATTTCGCTTTCCAGCGAGCCGATCAAGCCTTCAAGGCTGGTGGCGCGGCTGGCAAGCTGTTCGGAACGCTGGCGCTCTGCGGAAAGTTCGGCGGCGCTCTGCCGGCTCTGCTTGTCGTTTTCCGCCAGAAGCAGCGACATCCGCCGATCTTCCTCAAGGCTTGCCGTCATCGCCTCCGACGCCTTGGCCCGTTCGGCCAGCGTCTCGCTCTGCAGATCGGACAGCGCCTTCAGGTCACCCATCAGGCGGTCGGCCTCGGCGCGCATGCCCGGAACGACAGCGCCCAGCAGGATGGCACTGCGCACCGAGCCCAGCGCATCTTCAGGGGTCACAAGAAGCGCCGGTGGCGGATTGCGCCCCATGCGCTGAAGGGCGGCCAGAACTTCGGCCAGCACACCGCGCCGCTCATGCAGGGAAGCGCGGATGCCGTCTTGTCTGACCTTCAACCCCGCGAGTTTGTTTTCGCTTGCCTTCAGGTCTGCCTCGAAGCGTTTGCGCCGTGCCGCCGATTCGATCAGCGCCTGGCGGATATTGGCGCTGCTCTTGTCGAGCGCTGCAATGGCTGCGGAAATTTCCTTCGTCTTGTCGGTGGAGAGGCTGAGCGTCTTCGACAGCGCGTCGAACTCGGCGCGCGTTTCATCGCGCTTGGTCTCCAAAAGATCGACAGCATTCTTGCTCTCGCCTTGGGGAGAGGCCTCTGCCGGTGCTGCGGTATCGCTTGTCTGTGGCGCGGTCTGCCCATGCGCCATGGGCACCGGGACGCCTGCCAGCAGCAGGATTGCCGCCAGAGACCTTGCAACCCGCATGCTGTCATCGCGCTTTTGCATTCTTACCCGTCAAACCAGCCGTCGGATCGGTTACCCGAACAAAGGCCAGACACCCGCAAACCACCGGAACACACCACCTCAATCCTCAAAGATTAAGCTGATTTGCCGGCAAGCACCAGAAACAACATCGTGTATCGCAGCCCCCTCAAACCCGGTGATAGGGATGACCGGACAGGATGGTGACAGAGCGGTAAAGCTGTTCGGCAATCAGGATGCGCACCAGCTGATGCGGCCATGTCATGGATCCGAGGTTGACGATGGCATCGGCGCGCTCGTAAAGCGCCGGATCAAGACCGTCGGCACCGCCGATGGCCAACATCAGCTCACGCTTGCCCTGGTCGCGGTAACGGCCGAGCAGATCGGCAAAGGCCGGGCTGTCGAGCGCCTTGCCGCGTTCGTCGAGCAGGATCAGGATGGCGCCGTCCGCAAGGCTTTTTTCGAGAAGCTGCGCCTCTTCGCGCTTGCGGGTCTCAGCAGAGGAAGCCCGACTTTCATTGACCTCGACCACACGGGAAAGCTCCAGGCTGACCGCCGGTCCTGCCTTGGCAAACCGATCGAGATAACGTGAGGCCAATTCTTTCTCCGGGCCGGTTTTCAACCGCCCCACCGCAAAAAGACCTATGCGCATTCGATCACCGCCTGAATTCCAAAAACCGCAGGAACAAACATCCGGCCAAACGAACCTGGCCGACCAGCCGCACCATGACAAGGCCCCCGCTTGGGGCTTTATAACATCGCCAGCCTCACGCAATCAGGACGCCGAAGCCGGCCCGATGGCGCATGACGCCTGTATCCGATCAAGGAGTACCATGCACGCGCAAAGGGCGTGCGGACGCCTCAATGCAGTGTTTCGTCCTCATCGGGCGCTGCCCACATCCGTTCCAGGTTATAGAATTCCCGGATTTCCGGACGGAACACGTGGATGATGATGTCACCGGTATCGATCAGCACCCAGTCTCCGGTCTCCAGCCCTTCGACACGAGCGCCACCAAAGCCCTCGTCCTTCAGGTCGGATAAAAGATGCTCGGAGATTGCCGACACATGCCGGGTCGATCGCCCGGAAACTACAACCATGTAGTCGCCCAGCGCGGACTTTCCCGCAATGTTGATGGTGACAATGTCTTCCGCTTTGGAGTCCTCGAGGCTTGCGAGGACCAGTTCAAGAGCACGGGCAGCGGCATCGACGCCACGTTCCAGTCTCTTCGGGAGGACGCTATGCGCCTTCCCCTTGGCGTGTACTGTTGTCAGGGTTGTTCCTTTCTTCCAAGAACAGAACAGGCACTTGCCCCGAATCCCTTGTGAAGGAACCGGTCAAATGAAGGTGGCATTGAATGGTTAATCTTTCAAGAGACGTGGTGGGGCAACAGTTAAGGGATTGCCGACCTCTTTCGCCGTCTTGCCTCTGTTGCGCAGCACAGTGGAACTCAACGAGGAACGCGGACCGTGGATGAAGGTCCAGGCCGGCGCCATTCGATAGGGCAGGGAGCGTGCGGCATTTTCATCGATGCGCGCAAAGGACAGAGCACGCGCTGCCGGTGACGACAGGAAGGATAAGGTCGCACCCGGCCGATCGATCACGGCGATCGGAACGGTTGCGGCAATGTCGCGCCATTTCTGCCAGCGGTGAAAGGTTTTCAGGCTGTCGGCACCCATGATCCAGACGAAGCGGACCTTGCTGTTTTTCTGAACCACATGCGCCAGCGTGCGGGCCGTATAACTGGTGTTCAGCCGTTCCTCGAAGGCCGTGACCTTGATGCGCGGATCACGCGCCAGCTCTTCGCTGAGCGCAATACGCTCGGCAAGCGGCAGAAGTTCCGCCCGGCTTTTCAGCGGGTTGCCGGGTGTCACCATCCACCAGACCTGATCGAGGCCTAACCGTTTCAGCGCAATTTCCGCCACCAGCAGATGGCCCGGATGTGGCGGATTAAACGAGCCGCCGAACAGACCAACGGTCATGCCGGCTTCGGCGCGCGGCAGGACGAGATAACGATCGTGAGCCCGCCCTGCCGTCACGCTGTCAGGGCCGCGTCTGGCCGGTGCCATGCACGCGGTATTTGAACGAGGTCAGCTGCTCGACGCCGACGGGGCCGCGCGCATGCATTTTTCCCGTGGAAATGCCGATTTCACCGCCCATTCCGAACTCGCCGCCATCGGCAAACTGCGT
>JAIXTO010000194.1 GCA_027483885.1 Rhizobiaceae bacterium | reverse complement strand
GCCCTTGGCCCTTGCCGCCTCTGCCGCCCTCCTGTCTGCCACTGCATCCATGGCAGAGACGCTCAACATGGCCAACTGGCTGCCGCCCACACATCCGCTCGTAACCGATGTCATGAAGCCCTATGCGGACGCCGTGAAGAAGGCGACCGAAGGCCGCGTGACGGTCAACATCATGCAGGCGCCGCTCGGGCCGCCGGCCGCCCATTTCGATTTCGCCGTCAATGGCGTCGCCGATATCACCTACGGCGTTCAGGGTTATAATCCCGGCCGCTTCAAGACCACGAACATCGCCGAAATCCCCTTCCTCGGCGATACCGCCGAGTCCATTTCCGTTGGCTACTGGCGCGTCTTCGACAAGACGCTGCGCGAGGCCGGCGAATATGACAAGGTCCATGTGCTCGGCGTCTTCACCCACGGCCCCGGCCAGATTTTTCTGAAGGGCCGCGACGTCTCCGGGCCTGAGCCGCTGAAGGGCGCCAAGATGCGCGTCGGCGGCGGCATCGTGGCCGATCTCGTTAAGGCGCTCGGCGGCGTGCCGGTCGAGGGCCCCTCCTCCAAGACCTATGAGATCATGTCGAGCGGCGTGGCCGATGGCATTACCTTTCCGTTTGAATCGGTTGCCTTCTTCAAGCTGATCCCGATGCTGGATACCGCCCTTGTCGTGCCCGGCGGCCTTTACAACACCTCCTTCTACGTGGCGATGAACAAGGCCAAGTGGGACGCGCTCTCGGATGCCGACAAGAAGGCGATCGACAGCGTGTCGGGTGAAGCGCTGGCGCGTCTGGCCGGCAAGGCCTGGGATGCTGCCGATACCGCCGGCAAGGCGGCCATGGACGGCAAGATCAAGTTCGTTCCCGCAACGCCCGAGCAGGTGAAGGCGATCGAGACGAGCCTGAAGCCCATCGTTGATGCCAAGCTTGCAGAAACCGCCTCCACCGGCATCGATGCGGCAGCCGCCGTCTCCGCCATGAGGGAAGAGATCGCCAAGGCGGCCAAGGGCCAATGAGCGACAAGGCACAGCCTGCGGTCATAGCCGGCAAGGGGCTGACGCGAACGCATCTGGCGCTTTCGGTGATCTGCGGGCTGATGCTTCTCGCCATGATGTTCGTGACGCTGATCGATGTCGTCGGGCGTTACCTGTTCAACAACCCGCTGCAGGGCGCGACCGAACTGACGGCGCTGCTGCTGGTCTCGACCATCTTCATCGGCCTGCCGGCCGTCTGCCTGGATGAGGAAAACGTCACCGTCGACCTCCTCACCGACCACCTGCCCGCCTTCATCCACCCGGCGCGCCGGTTCGTCGTGCGGCTGCTGTCGGCCGTGGTGCTGATGCTGGCCGCCTGGCGCATCCTTGCCTACGGGCAGGCGCTCTCCTCCTATGGCGAAACCACCGTCAGCCTGCATCTGCCGGTGGCGCCCTTTGCCTATCTCTGTGCGGCCGCGACAGCTGTTGCGGCGCTCATCACGCTGCGGCACGCCGTTTCCCGTTCCTGACCTGAAAGAACCGCCATGAGCTGGCCGATCGGATGCCTTCTCTTCCTGGTGCTGATGTTTGCCGGCGTGCCCATTGCCTTTGCCATGGCGCTCGTCGGCTTTGTCGGAACCCTGTCGATCATAGGTTTGCAACCGGCACTGTCCCTGCTCGGCCAGACCTTTTTCGACAATGGCCGCGAATATTCGCTTTCGGTCCTGCCGCTCTTCCTGATGATGGGCAATTTCGTCGTGCAGTCGGGCGTGGCGGATGATCTCTACAAGGCAGCCCATGCCTGGCTGCGGCACCGCAAGGGCGGCCTTGCCATCGCCACCATTCTGGCCTGCGGCGGCTTTTCCTCGGTCTGCGGCTCCTCGCTTGCCACGGCCGCCACCATGGCCAAGATCGCGCTGCCCTCCATGCGCCGCTACAATTACCCCGACGCCCTGTCTACCGCCTCGATTGCGGCGGGCGGCACGCTCGGCATTCTCATCCCACCCTCGGTGATCTTCGTTTTCTACGGCATCATTGCCCAGCAGGATATCGGCAAGCTGTTTCTCGCCGGCATCATTCCCGGCATCATCGGCATGGTCGGTTATACGATAGCCGTGATGATTTCGGTCCGCGCCCGTGGCCTTGACCTGCCGACCGAGGAAAAACTGCCGCTGCGCGACCGTCTTCTTGCCACGCGCGGCGTCTCCGGCGCCCTCCTGCTCTTTGCCTTCGTCATGGGCGGCATCTATCTCGGCGTCTTTACCGCAACCGAATCCGCCGGCATGGGCGCGGCCGGCGCCATGGCGCTCACCGTGCTCAAGGGCCGCTTCCGCCTCAAGGAAACCTTTCGCACGCTTTATGACACGGCCAAGAACACCGCGATGATGTTCTTCATCCTGTTCGGTGCGCTGACCTTCACCAATTACGTCAACCTGTCGGGCATGACGGGAGACCTGCAGGCAGCCCTTTCCGGCTTTCAGAACCCCTGGGCGATCATCTTCATCATCCTTGCCATCTATCTCGTGCTCGGCTGCCTCCTGGAAAGCCTGTCGATGATCACGCTGACCGTACCGATCTTCTATCCGGTGGTGGCGGCTGCCGGTTTCGATCTCATCTGGTTCGGCGTCTTTGTGGTAGTGGTGACGGAAATCAGCTACATCACGCCGCCGGTCGGCATGAATGCCTTCGTGCTGCGCTCGGTGGTGAAGGATGTTCAGCTCTCGACGATCTTCCGCGGCCTCGTGCCCTTCGTCGCCATGGATTTCGTGCGCATCCTGCTCCTGATCTTCATCCCCGCCATGGCCCTCTTCATCCCGTCGCAGATGTGAACGCGGCGGACGCGATTGCATGTTTGCCGTCAACCGCTTAGGGTCCGGGGCAAAGAGATGGGTGCCACCTCTGGCGTCAGAACCGGCCGCCCCCTCACCCCGCCTCCGCTTTGCTCGGCGGACCTCTCCCCGAGCGGAGAGGCGAACCGCAGCCCTTGCGGCAGCATCCCTTCTCCCCTCGGGGAGAAGGTGCCGGCAGGCGGATGAGGGGGCCAACGGGAACGCCGTGGCCGACACCCTCACACACCCGGGAGAGGCCCATGGAGCTTCAAGACAAACGCATCCTGCTGATCATTTCCGGCGGGATTGCCGCCTATAAGAGCCTCGACCTGATCCGCCGGCTGCGCGAACGCGGGGCGGCTGTGCGCCCTGTCATGACGCGTGCGGCGCAGGAATTCATCACGCCGCTTGCCGTTGGCGCGCTCTCTGCCTCCCATGTCTATACCGATCTTTTTTCCCGCGAGGATGAGCAGGATGTCGGCCATATCCGGCTGGCGCGCGAATGTGACCTCGTTCTCGTCGCGCCGGCAACCGCCAGCCGCATGGCGAAGATGGCGCACGGCCTTGCCGATGATCTGGCCGGCGCTGTGCTTCTCGCCACAGACCGTCCGGTGTTGATGGCGCCCGCCATGAACCCGAAAATGTGGGATGCGCCTGCCACGCGCCGCAACCTTCAAACCCTGCAGAGCGACGGCATCCACCTCGTTGGCCCAAAGAGCGGCGAAATGGCCGAACGCGGCGAGGCCGGCACCGGGCGCATGGCCGAACCGCTGGAGATTGTCGCCGCTGTCGTGGCACTTCTGACGCCCGGCGAAAAGCCGCTCGCCGGCAAGACGGCCATCGTCACTTCCGGGCCGACGCATGAACCCATTGACCCCGTACGTTACATCGCCAACCGCTCCTCCGGCAAGCAGGGCCACGCGATTGCCGCTGCCCTTGCAAAACTTGGCGCCGAGGTCACGCTCGTCTCCGGCCCGGTAACGATCCCCGATCCGGCAGGCGTCAGGACCGTGCATGTGGAAACGGCGAAGGACATGCTCCTGGCCGTCACCTCTCACCTCCCCGCCGACATTGCCGTGATGGTGGCAGCCGTTGCCGATTGGCGTGTGGCCTCTTCCTCCGGCCAGAAGATCAAGAAACAGCCAGGCGAAGCGCCGCCGCCGCTGCAGCTTGCGGAAAACCCGGACATCCTCAAAACCGTCGGCCACCATGAAAACCGCCCGCGCTTCGTTGTTGGTTTTGCCGCTGAAACGCAGAATGTCGAGGAAAACGGCCGCCGCAAGCTTGCCGCCAAGGGCGCCGACCTCATCGTTGCCAATGATGTCTCGCCGCAGACCGGGGTCATGGGTGGCGAGCGCAACCGCGTCATGCTGATTGCGCAAGGCCGCGTCGAGACCTGGCCGGACCTCGACAAGACCGACGTGGCGCAAAGGCTGGCGGCAACGATTGCGGAGCGGCTGAACGCTCTCTGAGCCTCATCAGAACCCGCCGAATAGAAGCCCCGCCAGCGCGCCAAGCCCCAGCACCGCCAGCGGGTGCGCGCGGGTTAAGGCCGAAAGGCCGGCGGTGACGCCGGTAATGGCGGCAAGCAGCCACGAATGCACCGAGGCCACGGTAATGACGGCCGCACTGGCCGCCACCAGCCCTGCCGTGACCGGCACCAGCCCCGCCTGCACCACGGCCCGCCACGGCCGGTCGCGAAACCGGTCCCACAGCGTCACGGCAAAGCAGGCAATCAGCGAGGACGGCAGGAATTTTGCCACCGAACTGACGAGCAGGCCGGAAAAACCCGCCACATGCCAGCCGATCAGCGGCACGATCATCATGTTCGGGCCGGGCGCCGCCTGCGCCAGCGCAAAGAGCGCGCTGAATTCGTCGGCCGTGACCCAATGCTGCACCTCCACCACACGCCTTTGCATTTCCGGCAGCACGGAATTGCCGCCGCCAAAGGCAATCAGCGACAGTTCGGTAAAGATGACGGCAAGCGCAATCAGGGTCGCACTCATCGCGAAAGCCTCCACGACAGCAGGATGGAAATGGGCGCCATCACCAGCATGGTGGCAAGCAGCGGCAGGCGCAGCACGGCGATGGCAAGAAAGAGCGCCGCCACGATGACAAGGGCCGCCGGCTTCTTCAGAAGCGGCTTCATCACCTTCCAGGCAAGTGCCACCAGCAGGCCGGCAGCGGCCGCCGCAAGCCCGGCAAACAGATGTTCCACATGCGGATCCTGCCGATAGCGGTCGTAGATCGCGCCAAGACAGATGACGATGGCCGTGGGTGCCGCAATGATGCCGAAGATGGAGGCAAGCGCACCGCGCCAGCCCTGAAATTTCATGCCCACCGCCACCGACATGTTGATGATATTGCCCCCCGGCAGGAACTGGCAAAGGCCGAGCAGATCGGTAAATTCCGCAGCCGTCAGCCAGCGCCGGTCATCCACCATCATCCGCCGCGCCATCGGCAGCACCCCGCCAAACCCCATCAGTCCGAGCCCCAGAAACCCTGTGAACAGCGCGCCGATGCCCGGCCTCTGCGTCCTGTCTTCGTCTGTGTCGATCATCGTCATGCGCATGCCTCTGCCTGATGAGAGCCCAAGAGGTATCGCGCGTCTGGCACGATGTCCAATATATGGATATGATGTTTGCCATATTCTGGAGATATGACGATGCTGGAGATCCGCCATCTGCGTTATGCCATTGCGGTGGCCGAGGAAGGCCATATGACGCGGGCGGCCGAACGGCTTGGGCTCCAGCAGCCGCCACTCAGCCAGCAGATCAAGGCGCTGGAGGCTCTGGTCGGGTCTCCCCTTTTTCGCCGCCTGCCACGCGGCATGGAGATGACCGATGCCGGCCGCGCTTTCGTGGACCGGGCCCGCCAGGTGCTGGCCGATCTCGATGCCACCGTCGATGCGGCCCGGCGCGCCGCACGCGGCGAAACCGGAGCGCTCGCGGTTGGCTTTACCAGTTCGGCAGCCTTCCATCCGCTCGTCTCCTCCGTCTTTCGCGGGCTGCGGCAGGCCCTGCCGGACCTTGCGCTGCGGCTGGAGGAAGGCGCAACAGATGAACTGACCGGCGACCTTCTGGCCGGCCGGCTGGATGCGGCCTTCATCCGTTCGGCCAGCGACACCCAGTCATCGCTGGTGATAAACCATGTCGACACGGAGGAAATGCTGCTCGCCATTCCCGACGTCCATCCGCTGGCGCATCCATCGCAGAAGAAGCGCCGGATCGAGCTTGCCGATCTCTGCGAAGACGTGTTCATCCTCTACCGGCGCCCAAGCGGCCAGGGGCTCTACGACCGCATCATCGCGGCCTGCCAGAGGGCAGGGTTCAGCCCGCGCGTTGCCCAGGAAGCGCCGAAAATGGTGTCCACCTTAAGCCTTGTGGCCGCCGGCCTTGGCGCCTCGATCATTCCGGAATCCATGGCGCGGCTGGAAACATCAGGCGTTGTCTATCGGCGGTTCACGCAAAGCTCGGGCCTAGTCGCGCCGCTGTATCTCGCCTTGCGGCGGGATGGACAGGCGGGCGCCCTTGCCCGTTTTGTCGAGGAAGTCAGCCGGAACGTCAAAAACCCCGGCAGCGCCCGCCAGGGTCCCGCATCAGGATAGGCCGTCAGGCCGCTTCCAGCACGGTGTGCGGCTCAAAGGCAACGCGCGAAAAACCCGTCTGCGACACGATGACCGCGCTGCCGTCGAGAATTTCCTCCCAGGCGTCCACATCGTCGTTCAGCGGTTCGGAGACAAGACAGTGGCCGGCAGTGCCGCCCATCGGTGCTGCGTAGAGCGTCGGCGGACGGTGATCGGTGGCATAACGCACCGCATAAAGGCTTGCGCCATCGGAGAAGGCCGCCGTGAAGCGCACCAGCGGACTGACCTCATGGGCGCGCGACAGATCTTCAACCGTCGCAATGGCGCGCGCCATGGCGCCGAGCGGGTCCTCTGCCATGCCCATTTCGAGCGCCAGCAGGAACAGAAGTTCGGAATCCGTCGTGCCGCTGCGCGCCTCGAACAGTTCGTCCGACAGAAGCGCTTCCATGCGCCGGCGGATGCGGTCGAACCCGGCGATCTGGCCGTTGTGCATGAACGACCAGTTGCGGTGAACGAAGGGGTGGCAATTGTCGCGCCGCGTTCCGCCATGGGTTGCTGCGCGCACATGCGCCAGAAACAGCGGCGAGCGGATCTGCCGCGACAGGCTGCGCAGATTGCAGTCCGACCAGGCCGGAAGGATATCGCGGTAACGGCCAGGTTCCGGGTGATCGCCATACCAGGCAATGCCGAACCCATCGCCATTCGTCGCGGTCTTGGCGCGGCTGGCGCAATGGCTCTGCTCGATGAGCGAGTGGGCGGGCGAGGAGACAAGCTCCTCCAGATATAAGGGATTGCCGCGATAGGCAGCCCAACGGCACATGATCTCGTCCTGTTGCCAAATGTGCCACCGGAGCGGCGGCTCTCACTGTTAAAAAGATCGACCTAAAAACTTAAGCGAGGGTTACCATGGATACGCCCTCTTTCAAGGGCGTTCAGCCAGCATGATGTCGAATTCATGACAGCCCCCTGCAAAGGGCGGGCGCCAGAGGCGGTGCTACGACCCTTGCCTTTCGGAACGCGTCGCCTAGTTACGTCCCCATGTTACCGACCGAAACATCACGTGAAGACGAGGCTGCCGCTTCGCAACCGGATGGACAGGCACTCGGCGTGCTTCGAACCGAGCCTCATGCCTGGGCGGTTTTCCTCGATATCGACGGCACGCTGATCGATCTGGCGGATACGCCGGAGGGGATCGTCGTGCCGCCGGATCTTGGCGCCCATCTTGAGGCTCTGTCGAAACGGCTGGACGGCGCGCTGGCGCTGGTCACCGGCCGCGCGCTCACCTATGCCGACCGTCTTTTCACCCCCCTGACACTGCCGATTGCCGGCCTGCACGGCGCCGAACGGCGCCGCGTCGATGGCACCGTTGACGCTGTCGAGGACAATCCCGCCTTCAACACCCTCAAACGCTCGCTGGAACGCGTCACCGCCGATTGGCCGGGCGTCATCATCGAGGACAAGGGGGCAGCGGTTGCCGGCCATTACCGGCAGGCGCCGGACAGGCAGGAGGCCCTCCTCTCCGTCATGACATCGGCGCTGGAAGAAGCCGGGCCGGACTATGCCCTGCAGCGCGGCAAGATGGTGATCGAGATCCGGCCCGCCCGCGCCAGCAAGGGGGCGGCCGTGCGCGCCTTCCTTTCCGAACCCGCCTTTGCCGGACGAAAGCCCATCACCATCGGGGACGACCTGACCGACGAAGCCATGTTCAAAGTGGCAAACGAACTGGGTGGCCTTTCCATCCGCATCGGTGAGGCCGGTGAAACCGCAGCCCTTCACAGCCTTCCCTCAGCCGAAGCCTTGCGACAGATCCTGAAGCAACTGGCATCCGCCTGACAAAACCACCGTCCAAAGCCTGAACAGGAGTATTCACCTTGAGCCGTCTCGTCGTCATTTCCAACCGCGTTCCGATGCCGGAAAAGAACGGCAATGCGCCCGCCGGAGGCCTTGCCGTGGCGCTGCAGGCCGCACTGGAAGAGCGGGGCGGCGTATGGATGGGCTGGTCCGGCAAATCCAGCGGCGGGCGCGAACCGGCGCCGCTGAAGCTGACTGAGCGCGGCAACATCACCTACGCTCTGACCGACCTCACCCAGACCGATGTGGACGAATATTACCACGGCTTTGCCAACCGCGTTCTGTGGCCCATCTGCCATTACCGGCTGGATCTCGCCGAATATGCCCGCAAGGAAATGGCCGGTTATTTCCGCGTCAACCGCTTCTTTGCCCATCGGGTTGCCCCGCTGATCCAGCCCGACGACGTGCTGTGGGTGCATGATTATCACCTGATCCCGCTCGCTGCCGAACTGCGCCAGATGGGCTTTAAAAACAAGATCGGCTTTTTCCTGCACATCCCCTGGCCGCCGGCCGATGTGCTGTTTGCCATGCCGGTGCATGAGGAAATCATGCGCGGCCTCTCCCATTACGATCTCGTCGGCTTCCAGACCGATCACGATCTGGAAAACTTTCGCGGATGTCTTGTGCGCGAAGGCTTCGGCAATGCCATCGGCGATGGCCTGTTCACCTCAAACGGGCGCACGTTCAAGGGCGATTTTTATTCGATCGGCATCGAAACGGCAGCCTTTGCCGAATATGCCCGCAAGGCCGCCAACAGCGTGATGGTGCGCAAGGCCCGCCAGAGCATGGAAAACCGCGACCTGATCATCGGTGTGGACCGGCTGGATTATTCGAAGGGCATCACCCAGCGCATCGATGCGTTTGAATCCTTCGTGCTGCGCAACCCCGCCCATCAGGGCAAGGTCACCTATTTGCAGATCACGCCGAAATCCCGCTCGGAAGTGCCGGAATACGAGCAGATGCAGCGCACGGTGGCCGAGCAGGCCGGCCGGGTGAACGGTGCGCTCGGTGCCGTCGACTGGGTGCCGATCCGCTATATCAACCGCTCGATCGGCCGCCCGGTTCTCGCCGGCCTCTACCGGCTGGCGAAAGTTGGCCTCGTCACGCCCCTGCGTGACGGCATGAACCTCGTCGCCAAGGAATTTGTCGCGGCGCAGGCCCCCGAAGATCCGGGCGTTCTGGTTCTCTCGCGCTTTGCCGGCGCCGCCCGCGAGCTGAAGGGCGGCCTTCTGGTCAACCCTTACGACATCGAAGGCACCGGCAATGCCATCGCGCGTGCCCTCAACATGGGGCTGGAGGAGCGCCAGCAGCGCTGGCGCGGCATGATGGATCATCTGCTGGAAAACGACGTGAAACACTGGTGCGACACGTTTCTCGAGGACCTCGTCAGCGATCATCCGACGGAAGCGGCGGAAAATCCAGAAACGAGCCAGGCGCAGAGTTGATCGGTTTCCGGTGTCGCCTCCTCCGGCGGCAGGATCCAGTATCCCCGTTCCGGCACCTTAAGCACCGGCCCCGTCTGAATGAGGTGGCCCGCCTCCAGCAAGCCATCGACGAGACCAAGCCAGCCGAGCGCCAGCCCTTCCCCCGCAAGGGCCGCCTGCACCACGAGCGCATAGGTGTTGAAGCACAGTTCTCCCCGACCGGGAGCAAGGGCGTGGCTGGTGCCGAGATCGTGCAAATAGGCCGGCCAGTCATACCAGGGGGAAGGCCCCTGCGTATCGAGATGCAGGAGCGTGGCGCGCCCGATCTCATCCGGGCTCCGAAGCGGCCCGTTCTCTTTCAGGAAGCCCGGCGCGCAGACAGGCACCACGCGCTCCGGCAACAGCAACGTGCCCGTGCGCCCCAGTTCCTCGCGCGTGCCGAACACCACCGCCACCTCGCTTTCGGCCGGCCGTGCCCGCTCCTCCCGGTGCGTTGCAACAAGCTGAATATCGACGTCGGGATAAAGCGCGCGGTAGGCATGCATGCGCGGCATCAGCCAGAGCGCGGAAAAGGCATAATCGGTGGAAAGCCTCAGCGCTGGCCGCAGCGGCCGGCGCCGGAACCCCTGCACCACGCCATCTACATCCTCCACAGCGCGACGCACCACCTCGAACAGCCGCCGCCCCTCCGGCGTCAGCCCCACGCCGCGATGGCGCCGCTCCAGGAGAGCGACCTGTAACTGCTCCTCAATGCGGCGGATCTGGTAACTCACCGCCGGCTGACTAAGCCCCAGCCGTGCGGCGGCCGCCGTGAAATTACCGGCGCGGCCCACCTCGAAGAAAATCCGCATCCAGCCAAGGTCGAGCGGGCGCACTGGCATAAACAATCCTTTTGGCAACCATCGAAAAACGCCCTCTTCACAAGCGAACGGGGCTTCGTGATCAATAAACTGCTCGAATAGAAGGGGAACCGCAATGAAAACCATTTCGCGCATCCGCCGGCTGATCGCCGGCCTGACGATTTCCGCCTGTGCAGCCGGCAGTGCCATCGCCGCCGACGATGCCGCCTGCAAGACCATCCGCCTGTCCGATCCCGGCTGGACGGACATCACAGCCACCAATGCCGTCGCCTCCGTCGTGCTCGATGGCCTCGGCTACACACCCGACGTGAAGACGCTCTCGGTGCCGATCGGCTACCAGTCGATGAAGAACGGCGAAATCGACGTCTTCCTCGGCAACTGGATGCCGGCTCAAAAAGCCTTCATCGAAGACCTGACGAAAGCAAAAGCCATCGAGCAGATGGGCACCAATCTTGAGGGCGCGAAATTCACGCTCGCCGTACCAAGTTATGTCGCGGAAAAAGGCGTCAAGGATTTCGCCGACCTGCAGAAACAGGCCGACGGCTTTGGCAAGAAGATTTATGGCATCGAGCCCGGCGCACCCGCCAACGCCAATATCCAGAAGATGATCGACGCCAATGATTTTGGCCTGAAAGGCTGGGAACTGGTGGAATCCGGCGAGCAGGCCATGCTGGCGCAGGTGGAACGCGCCGGCCGCGACAAGGGCAATATCGTCTTCCTCGCCTGGGCCCCGCACCCGATGAACACCAAGTTCAAGCTGACCTATCTCTCCGGCGGCGACACTTATTTCGGCGCAAACTACGGCGGCGCCGAAGTCCATACGCTGGCACGCACCGGCTGGCCGGCCAAATGCCCAAATGCCGCAATGCTGTTTAAAAACATGCGCTTCGAGATCGGCATGGAAAACGAGCTGATGGGCGCGATCCTCGGTGGCGAGGAGCCGAAGGCTGCAGCAAAAACCTGGCTGAAGGCCAACCCGAAGACCATCGAACCCTGGCTTGCCGGCGTTTCGACGCTGGATGGCAAGCCCGGCCTTGCAGCCGTCAACAAAAGCCTCGGCCTCTGATCCCCAAAACCCAAGCAGCAGGATATCCGCATGACCCGGCCGAACATTCTCATTTTGATGGTGGACCAGTTGAATGGCACGCTGTTTCCGGACGAGCCGGCGGATTTCCTCCATGCGCCGCACTTGAAAAACCTGGCGAAGCGGTCCGTCCGCTTCGCCAACACCTATACGGCAAGCCCGCTTTGTGCGCCGGCGCGCGCCTCCTTCATGTCCGGCCAGTTGCCCAGCCGCACGCGCGTTTATGACAATGCCGCCGAATTTGCCTCCGACATCCCGACCTATGCCCACCACCTGCGGGCTGCCGGCTATCACACGGCGCTCTCTGGAAAAATGCATTTCGTCGGCCCGGACCAGCTGCACGGTTTCGAGGAACGCCTGACGACCGACATCTACCCCGCCGATTTCGGCTGGACGCCCGACTATACCAAGCCCGGCGAACGCATCGACTGGTGGTATCACAACCTCGGCTCCGTCACCGGCGCGGGCGTTGCCGAAATCACCAACCAGATGGAATACGATGACGAGGTGGCGTTTAACGCCACCGCCAAGCTTTACGATCTGTCCCGCCGCGCCGACGAGCGCCCCTGGTGCCTCACCGTCAGCTTCACCCATCCGCACGACCCTTACGTGGCGCGGAAAAAATACTGGGATCTCTACGAAAACTGCGAAGAGCTTGATCCGCCGGGCGATATCCCCGCCTTCGAGCACCTCGATCCGCACTCCAGACGCCTGCTGGAAGCCTGTGATTTCCGCGCCTTCGACATCACGAAAGATCAGGTACGCCGCGCCCGCCAGGGTTATTTCGCCAATATTTCCTATGTCGATGACAAGATCGGCGAGCTTCTGGACGTGCTGGAGCGCACACGGATGGCAGAGGATACGATAGTCCTTTTCGTCTCCGACCATGGCGACATGCTGGGCGAAAAGGGCCTCTGGTTCAAGATGTGTTTCTTTGAAGGCTCCGCCCGCGTGCCCCTGATGATCGCAGCACCCGGCTGGCAACCGGCACTGGTTAAACAACCGGTGTCGACACTTGACGTGACGCCGACGCTCGCAAGCCTTGCCGCCATCGACATGGCCTCGCTTGCCCGCTGGACCGATGGCGAGGATCTGTCAGGGCTTGCCAGCGGTCGCGGTTCACGCAATCCCGTGCCAATGGAATATGCCGCTGAAGGCTCGATTGCGCCGCTGGTGGCGCTACGCGACGGCCGATTCAAGCTGACGCTTTGCGAGGCCGATCCGCCGCTGCTGTTTGATCTGGAAGCCGATCCGCACGAGCGCGAAAACCTTGCCGGCAATCAGGACCATGCCGCAACGATGATCCGCATGACCGGCGCCATGCTTGCCCGCTGGGATCTTTCCCGGTTTGACGAGGCCGTGCGCGAAAGCCAGGCGCGGCGCTGGGTGGTTTATCCGGCGCTGCGCAACGGCGCCTATTTTCCCTGGGATTACCAGCCGCTGCAAAAGGCATCCGAGCGCTACATGCGCAACCACATGGATCTGAACGTGCTGGAAGAGAACAAGCGTTTTCCGCGCGGGGAGTAATGCGGCTTCCCCCTCTGGCTGCCGCGTTCATCGCAGCAATCGATTCACTGGATCGATTGCTGCGCTACGCGAACTGCTCCTCATCCCACCACAAGGGGGGAGACACTTTGCGGCACCCGCCCAGGCTTCCATCGGCTTCGGCGCGTCGGCTGGGTTAAAGCCCTCCCCCTTGTGGGGAGGTTTGGGAGCGCAAGCCCCTCACGCCGCCTTGGCGACGTGATATTCCTTGATGGCAACCATCTTGATTGCCGGATAACGTTCGGATTCGTAGCGCAGGGAAAACTGGTCCTGCGCCAGAAACACCGGATCACCATCGAGGTCGCGGGCGATATCGCCGCGCTTGACGGTGAGGAACTTTTCCATTTCCGCCGGCTGATCGGACGAAATCCAGCGGCAGACGGAAAAGCGCGACATTTCAAACGACACCGGCAGCGTGTATTCGCCTTGGAGCCGCTCCTTCAGCACGTCGAGCTGCAGCGCGCCGACGACACCGACGATGGCGGGCGAGCCGTCTTCCGGTGAAAACAGCTGCACGACGCCTTCTTCGGCCATCTGCTGCAGCGCTTCCTTCAGCTTCTTTGCCTTCATCGCATCTTCCAGCCGCACGCGACGCAGAATTTCCGGCGAAAAGTTCGGCACGCCCTGGAACACCAGCGATTCGCCTCCCGTCAGCGTATCGCCGATGCGCAGCGTGCCGTGGTTTGGAATGCCCACCACGTCGCCGGCATAGGCCGTGTCGGCCAGCTGGCGCTGCGAGGCAAAGAAGAACTGCGGCGCTGTCAGGCCCATCAGTTTTCCCGTGCGGGCAAGCTTTGCCTTCATGCCGCGCTCCAGCTTGCCCGAGCAGATTCGGGCAAAGGCGATGCGGTCGCGGTGGTTGGGGTCCATGTTAGCCTGGATCTTGAAGACGAAGGCCGTCATCTTGTCTTC
>JAIXTO010000105.1 GCA_027483885.1 Rhizobiaceae bacterium | reverse complement strand
GCCTCCTCCAGATAGCCGATGAAGGCGTCCTCGAGCGTGGCGCTGCCACGCTGTGCCACGATCGCCGCCGGCGTGTCGGTCACCAGAACCTTTCCGGCATGCATCATCGAAATGCGGTCGCAGCGTTCCGCCTCGTTCATGAAATGCGTGGAGATGAAAATCGTCACGTGATCCTGACGCGACAGGTCGACCAGGATCCGCCACAGCGCCTCGCGTGCGATCGGGTCGACACCCGAGGTGGGTTCGTCGAGGATCAGGATCTCGGGAGCATGGATCAGCGCCACCGCCAGCGACAGGCGCTGGCGCACGCCAAGCGGCAGCTGGTCGGGCATCACCTCCAGCACATCGGCGATGTCGCATTTGCGCGCCATCTCGGCGATGCGCGCTTGCATATCGGCGGGCTTGATCTGGAAGAGCCGGGCGTGCAGTTCGAGATTTTGCCTGACCGTCAGTTCGGAATAGAGCGAAAAGCCCTGCGACATGTAGCCGACGCGATAGCGCATCTCCATATCGCTGGCATTGACGGCCTGACCAAACAGTTTTGCGCTGCCTTCGCTGGCAGGCAGAAGGCCGGTCAGCATCTTCATCGTCGTCGTCTTGCCAGAGCCGTTGGAGCCGAGAAAACCAAAAATCTCGCCGCGGGCGATGCGAAGACTGACATGGTCGACGGCAACGAAGTCTCCAAAGCGCTTTGTCAGGCCTTCGGCTTCGATCGCGATCTCCAGCTGATCGCCAACGGGCAAGGGCGGGATATCGAGAGGCTTGTAGTTCTGGCGCCGCTCCTGCGGAAGCAGCGCGATGAATGCCGCGTCAAGTGTGGTGGTGGCCGTTTTCGCCAGCAATTCGGCTGGCGTTCCGGTCGCAAGAACCTTGCCTGCGTCCATGGCGATCAGCCAGTCGAAGCTGGCCGCTTCTTCCATATAGGCAGTCGCCACCAGCACGCTCATGCCGGCTCGCCCGACGCGGATCGTCTCGATCAGCGCCCAGAACTGGCGGCGCGAGAGTGGATCCACACCGGTTGTCGGTTCGTCGAGGATCAGGAGATCCGGATCGTGCACGAGGGCGCAGCAAAGACCGAGCTTCTGTTTCATGCCTCCCGAAAGATCCCCGGCCGGGCGGTCCCGGAAAGAGGCCATGCCGGTGGCTTTGAGCAGTGCATCAATCCGCCGATTGCGCTCCTTGGCACCCTGGCCAAACAGGCGCGCGAAGAAATCGATGTTTTCGAAGACGGAAAGCGTCGGATAGAGATTTTTGCCGAGACCCTGCGGCATATAGGCGATGCGCGGTCCGGCCTTGCGGCGATGCTCCGCATCGGACATGGCGCCGTCGAAAACATCGACGGTTCCGGTCTGTAACGCCCGTGCGCCTGAGATCAGCGAGAGCAGGGTGGATTTTCCGACACCATCTGGCCCGATCAACCCGACCATCGATCCCATACGGATATCGAGGCTGATATGTTCGATTGCCTGGGTCTTGCCGTAGGAAAGGCCGACATCGTCGAGATGGACGACAAGCGGTGCAGGCTTTTCGCGGGTGGCGTCCCCGCCGGTCACTTCGCGAGGTTCTCGTCAAGGGCTGCGGGCCACGGCACGTGCGGATCGAGGCGGACATAGGCCATTCCCGGCAATCCTGTCTTGACCTGGGTGATGTATTTTTTGAGGAGTTCGGGATCGATGCGGGCCCTGATCCGAAACATCAGCTTCTGGCGTTCTTCCGCTGTTTCGACGGTCTTCGGGGTGAACTGGGCGACATCGGCAACGAAGGACACCTTTGCCGGAATGACGGTCTTGGCTGCGGCATCCAGGACCAGCCGGACATCCGAGCCGAGTGCGACGCGGCCTGCCTGGTCGGTAGGAAGAAAAAACGTCATGTAGACATCGCCGAGATCGACGAGGTTGAGAACGCGGCCACCTGCGGCCACGACCTCGCCCGGCTGGGCAACGCGAAATTGCACACGGCCGTTGCGGGGCGATTTCAAGGCGCTGTCGTCGATGTCGGCATCGATACGCTCGATCGTCGCGGAGGCCGCGTCAACCGCTGCCTGCGCATCGATGACCTGCGAGTCTGCCGCACTGATGGCCGCCTGTGTGGCCGCAAGCTGGGCTTTCGCCGCAGCGACGGTCGCCGTTGCAGCGTGCATGGCGGCGCGATCGTCGTCCAGCACTTGCGCCGAGACGGTGCCGTTGCTGGAAAGCTGCGTCGAGCGGACGAGACGCCGGTTTGCGGCATCGAGTTCGGCATCCCGTTGAGCGACGACGGCGATGGCCGCTTGCTTTTCTGCTTCCCGCTGCGTGACCTGACTGCGGGCCGTGTCGACGCCGATGACCGCCCGTCGCGATTGCGCTTCGGCTTCGCGGCGCTCGGCTCTGATCTGCAATGTGTCCATGTTGGCGACGACCTGGCCCGCCGTGACAAAGTCGCCCTCTGCAACGACGATATCCTTGATGCGACCGGCGCTTCGGGCAGATACGTCGATCTCGACAGCCTCGATCCGCCCATTGCCGCTGGCAACGGTCTCCGGAAGATCGCTCGGCTTGAGCTTGTACCAGGCATAAACGGCTATGCCGGCCAATATGCACACCGCAGCCGCAATTGCCCACGGCCGCTTGAGAGCTGCGATCATCAATGGTTCCAGACGTTGAAAGAGAGTGGGCCGATGGGTTCGGCCACGAATTTTGCCGGCGAAGGATGTGCGCCCGCTACGGTTCTAGCATTCCACGGTGGACGGCCGGGAGGCTCGGAATATACTCAGGCCCGTTTGCGGCCTTGAAGCGTACCGGTTCCGTCAATTCATCGTAACAAGTTGATTTTAAGGTATAAAGGTGCGGCAAGAGCGTTCAGTTCTCATCGGGTAAGCGGCCGATTTTGCAAGTCTCCGTATCCTCAGGCCCCGCAACCAGTTCACGCATAAACCGCTCATGACGTCGATAAGAACCAAATTATCGAGGAATCTCAGAATCAAAGCGATTTGACATCGACCATGTCGGCGGGCGTGCGGCGTGTTCAGGCAACCTCCTTCGCAGGAAAGGGGGTTAAATCGGGCAAATTTGGCCTCTCCGGGCCATGGGGCGCTGCTTTCGCCGCCAATGTTCTTGCCACGACAAGGGAATCGGATAACAGTCACGATGATTACCGGGTTATGCGGAAAACAACGTAACTAACGGCAACAAGGAAAATGAACGTGATAATGCCGGCTTTTGAGCCCGTGATGAGTTTTGCCGATACGATCCTGGATCAGGGCGGCGAAATCTCCACGAAGCTCGACATGGTGCGGATCGAAAAATTTCCGCGGAGCGCGCAGAAGGCCCTGAGATAAAACAACACCGGAAATGCCTTTCGCTCTCTCTTTGAAGGCGAAGGCTGCCGGTCAATTCGGACAGTTTCTTTCCGACAATCCTGAGCGCCTCTGGCGGGAGTTCAAGGACAGTGAAAACGCATAAGGAGATTTGAACCGCAAAAGAAAAAGGCCCCCAAGCGACATTGACGTCGTGGAAGCCCTTCTCGAAGTTCTAGCAGACTGAGAATCGCATTTCCTCGAATCGCTGTCAAGCTTTTACAGCCGTCTGTTTTGACGGGCCGGGATCTTTTGCCTGTTTGAAGGTGAAGGACAATGCAGACGCATGGAGTGACGACGCCCTTTGGGCGGCGTGGGGT
>JAIXTO010000172.1 GCA_027483885.1 Rhizobiaceae bacterium | reverse complement strand
GATGAGCAGGTAGGACGCAAGGCCCACGCCTTCCCAGCCAAAGAACATCTGCGCCAGGTTGTCCGACGTGATGAGCATCAGCATGGCGAAGGTGAACAGCGACAGATAGGCAAAGAAGCGCGGCCGATGCGGATCGTGGTGCATGTAGCCGATCGAATAGAGATGGACGAGCGTCGAGACCGTGTTGACCACGACGAACATGACCGCCGTCAGCGTATCAATGCGGAAGGCCCAGTCGAATTCGAGGCCGCCGGACTGCACCCAGCGCAGCACCGAGACCTTGATGACCTCATGGCCTTCGCCGCCATGGGCGAGCGCCACGTTGAAGAAGACCACCCAGGAGAGGATGGCCACAACGATCATCAGACCGCTGGTGACGTATTCCGATGCCTTGGCGCCGATCTGGCGGCCGAACAGGCCGGCGATCAGGAAGCCGATCAGGGGAAGAAAGACGATAGCCTTGTAGATCATGACCTGATCAGCCCTTCATCATATTGATGTCTTCAACCGCGATGGAGCCACGGTTGCGGTAGAAGACCACGAGAATTGCAAGACCGATGGCAGCTTCTGCCGCAGCAACGGTCAGAATGAACAGCGCAAAGACCTGGCCGGTGATATCGTTGAGGAAGGACGAGAACGCGATCATGTTCAGGTTGACCGAGAGCAGGATGAGTTCCACCGACATCAGGATGATGATGACATTCTTCCGGTTGAGGAAGATGCCGAAGACGCCGAGCGTGAAGAGGATGGCGCTGACGGTCAGGTAGTGAGAAAGTCCGATTTCCATATTCGCTGTTCCTTGATCGCGCTCAGATGCCCTGGCCCGGCTTGACCTTGACCACCTCGACAGCCGTTGCCGGCGTGCGGGCGACCTGCTTGGAGATATCCTGGCGCTTGACGTTTTCCCGGTGACGCAGCGTCAGCACGATCGCGCCGATCATGGCGACGAGCAGCACGAGGCCGGAGACCTGGAAGAAATAGACGTAATGCGTATAAAGCACATCGCCGAGCGCTGCCGTATTGGTGCGCACCGCAGGCGACGGAATGGGCATGGTGATCGACTTTGCCGCTTCCGGGGACATGACGCTGCCGCCGATGACCAGAACCAGTTCGGCTGCGAGAATGAGCCCGATCAGCGCGCCGACCGGCGCATATTGCAGGAAGCCCGAGCGCAGTTCGGCGAAATCGATGTCCAGCATCATCACGACGAAGAGGAAGAGAACCGCCACCGCGCCGATATAAACGACGAGCAGGATCATCGCGAGGAATTCAGCGCCGGTCAGCAGGAATAGGCCTGCGGCGTTAAAGAAGACCAGGATCAGGAAGAGCACGGAATGCACCGGGTTCCTGGCCGAAATGACCATGAACGCCGACGCCACCGCGACGAAGGCGAACAGATAAAAGAAAACAGCCTGCAAACCCATTGTGGTGCCTTTTCGTCTTCCCCGGAAGGGCTCTTATCCCCGCCGTCAAAACCCGGCGGTCGCATACCAGCCAGGCCTCATGCTTGTGGTCGATCCGGCACCTTTTTCAAGCACCGGCAGTGTCAATCAGAACCGCGATCGGGCGATCAGCGGTAGGGTGCATCGATCGACAGGTTGCGCGCGATTTCGCGCTCCCAGCGGTCGCCATTGTTGAGAAGGCGTTCCTTGTCGAAATACAGCTCTTCGCGGGTTTCCGTCGCGAATTCGAAGTTCGGGCCTTCGACGATGGCATCCACCGGGCAGGCTTCCTGGCAGAAGCCGCAATAGATGCATTTTACCATGTCGATATCGTAACGCACCGTGCGGCGCGTGCCGTCATTGCGGCGCGGACCGGCTTCGATGGTGATCGCCTGGGCAGGACAGATCGCCTCGCACAGCTTGCAGGCAATGCAGCGTTCTTCGCCGTTGGGATAACGACGCAGCGCATGCTCGCCGCGGAAGCGCGGAGAGATCGGCCCCTTTTCGAAGGGATAGTTGATCGTGGCCTTCTGCTTGAAGAAATAGCGCATCGAGAGGAAAAACGCCCCGACGAATTCCTTCAGAAACAGCGAACTGACGGATTGTGCCAGACTTGCCATGTTAGTCTCCAATTCAGCCGGGAGGCGGCGCCTAAAATCAGGCGCCGGCCGTCAGCTTCAGAACGAATGCAGTAATGATGACCATGACCAGCGAGAGCGGCAGGAAAACCTTCCAGCCGAGACGCATCAACTGGTCATAGCGATAGCGCGGAACGAAGGCCTTCACCATGGCGAACATGAAGAAGATGAACGAGGCCTTCAGCAGGAACCAGATGATCCCCGGAACCCAGTTGAGGAACCAGACATCCACCGGCGGCAGCCAGCCCCCGAGGAAGAGAATGGTGGTCAGAGCGCACATGAGCAGGATGGCGGCATATTCGCCGAGCATCAGCATCATGTACGGGGCCGAGGCATATTCCACCATGTAACCGGCAACCAGCTCCGATTCGGCTTCCGGAAGGTCGAAAGGCGGACGGTTGGTTTCGGCAAGGGCCGAGATGAAGAAGATGATGAACATCGGGAACAGAACGAGCCAATGCCAGTCGAGGAACGACGACGGCAGGCCGACCATGGTGCCGATGCCGGACTTCTGGGCCAGCACGATATCGGTGAGGTTCAGCGATCCGACGCAGAGCAGAACGGTGACGATGACGAAGCCGATCGAGACTTCATAAGACACCATCTGGGCGGCAGACCGCAGCGCGCCGAGGAACGGGTATTTCGAGTTCGATGCCCAGCCGGCCATGATGATGCCGTAGACTTCGAGCGACGAGATGGCGAACACGTAGAGGATGCCGACATTAATGTTGGCGATCACCCAGTTTTCGTTGAGCGGGATGACCGCCCAGGTGGCAAGCGCGAGCGTGACCGATACGAGCGGTGCCAGCAGGAACACGCCCTTGTTGGCGCCCGACGGAATGATCGGCTCCTTGAAGACGAACTTCAGAAGGTCTGCGAACGACTGGAACAGGCCGAACGGGCCAACAACGTTCGGGCCGCGGCGCAGCTGGACGGCAGCCCAGATCTTGCGGTCGGCCAGAAGGATATAGGCGATGAAGACCAGGAGGCAGACGAGCAGCAACAGGGACTGACCGATCATCACGATCGCCGGCCAGAGATAGGTCGAGAAGAAAGAGTCCATGATTGTGCCTTTACTCTGCCGCAGCCTGGAAATTGTTGCGGGCCAGTGCCGAACACTCCGCCATGACCGCCGAAGCGCGTGCGATCGGGTTCGTGAGATAGAAGTCTTTGATCGTTGACGCAAACCCGGACTTGCCCAAGCTCACCGGTTTTTTGGCAAGCGTTGCAATATCATCCGCAGTGCCCGAGGCAATGCCGTCGAGATCGGCGAAATGCGGGTATGCGGCATAAAGCTTGGCGCGCAGCTGCGACAGCGAATCAAACGGCAGCTTCTTGCCGAGTACATCCGAGAGCGCCCGCAGGATCGCCCAGTCTTCGCGGGCTTCACCCGGCGCAAAACCCGCGCGATTGCCCATCTGGACGCGGCCTTCGAGGTTGACCCAGGTGCCGGACTTTTCCGTATAGGTCGCGCCCGGCAGGATGACGTCGGCATGGTGCGCGCCGGCATCGCCGTGGCTGCCGATATAGCCGGTGAATTTGGCGTGCTTGGACGTGAATTCCATTTCATCCGCGCCGAGCAGGAAGAGAACATCCATGGAGCGCAGCATGGTCGCGGCATTCGAGCCGTTCGGACCCGGCACGAAGCCGAGATCGAGGCCACCGACACGCGAGGCAGCCGTGTGCATAACGCCAAAGCCGTTCCACTCTTCCGAGACAGCACCAACGGAGGCCGCAAGGCTTGCAGCGGCGGCGAGAACGCCTTCGGCATCATCGCGCATGAGGGCGCCCGAGCCGACGATTATCATCGGCTTCTTGGCATTGCGCAGCTTTTCAAGGAAGCCATGCGAACCGTTGACGAGATCCGACAGCGTATCCGTGCCGGCGCCGAGATATTCGTAGCCGTAGCGCATGTCGCCCCCCTCCCCGATCACGCCGATCGGGAAGTTGCCGCGACGCCAGCGCTTGCGGATGCGGGCGTTCATAACGGCCGCCTCGTAACGCGGGTTGGCGCCGATGAGGAGAAGCGCGTCGGCCTGCTCGATGCCTTCGATGGTCGGATTGAAGATGTAGCTGGCGCGGCCAAGCGACGGATCGAGCTTGGCGCCATCCTGGCGGCAGTCGAGGTTCTGCGAACCGAGCGCGGTCAGCAGTTCCTTCAGCGCGTACATTTCTTCGACGGAGGCGAGATCGCCGGCGATTGCGCCGATGCTGTTGCCGTTCGTCGCCGACACTGCCGTCTTGATGGCAGCGAACGCTTCGCTCCAGCTTGCCGGCTGAAGGCGGCCGTCACGGCGCACGTAAGGCCGGTCAAGGCGCTGCGTCTTCAGGCCATCCCAGATGAAGCGGGTCTTGTCGGAAATCCATTCCTCGTTCACCGCCTCGTTGACACGCGGCATGATGCGCATGACTTCGCGGCCACGGGTATCGACACGGATGGCGGAACCGACGGCGTCCATGACGTCGATCGATTCGGTCTTGCCGAGTTCCCATGGACGGGCCGTGAAAGCGAACGGACGCGAGGTGAGCGCACCGACCGGGCAAAGATCGATGACGTTACCCTGCAGTTCCGACGTCATGGCATGTTCGAGATAGGTCGTGATCTCGGCATCCTCGCCACGGCCGATGAGGCCAAGCTCCGAAATGCCGCCGACTTCGGTGGTGAAACGGACACAGCGCGTGCAGTGAATGCAGCGGTTCATCACGGTCTTGACGAGCGGTCCGATATACTTGTCTTCGACGGCGCGCTTGTTTTCCGTGTAGCGCGAGGCATCCATGCCGAACGCCATCGCCTGGTCCTGCAGGTCGCATTCGCCGCCCTGGTCGCAGATCGGGCAATCGAGCGGATGGTTGATGAGGAGAAACTCCATCACCCCTTCGCGCGCCTTCTTGACCATCGGCGTGTTGGTGAAGACTTCCGGCAGTTCGCCGTTCGGGCCGCCGCGCACGTCGCGCACGCCCATGGCGCAGGAGGCTGCCGGCTTCGGCGGTCCACCCTTCACCTCGATCAGACACATACGGCAGTTTCCGGCCACCGAGAGGCGTTCATGGAAACAGAAGCGCGGCACTTCGGCGCCGGCTTCCTCGCACGCCTGCAACAGCGTGAAGTGATCCGGAACCTCGATCTCTTTACCGTCAACCTTGAGCTTTGCCATCGTCACTTACGTCCTGTTTCCAGTCCCCTGCCCTCATAACGAAAAGGCAGCGACACATTCGTCACCGCAGCAGGTTTTTTGCCTGCGCGATCCAACCATCTTTCGCAATGCGGCCATCGAGCTGAAGCTCCTGGTCGAAATGCTCTACATCCTTGTCCGTCCAAGCGGCGATATGCGCAAACCGCGTCACACCCATGCCGTTCAGCAGGTCTGCCAGTTTCGGGCCGATGCCGGTGATCGTCTTCAGATCGTCGGCGGCCTTTTGTCTCTTCGGCTTGGCTTTTGCGCCAGCCTCTGGTGTTGCCGGCTTTTCAGCCTTGGCGGGAGCAGCCTTTGCAGGCTTCACCGCCTTCTTCACCGGTTCAGCCTTGACGGGCAGAGCGCCGGTATCGGCGCTTGCGGCCTCAGGCTTTGCCTTTGCAATCCTTGCCGGCTTTGGCTTTGCCGGGGCTTTCGCCGTCTCAGCAACCTTGGCGACCGGCTTTTCAGCCTTCTTGACCACGGCGGGCTTTAACTCGGCAGGTGCTGCCTGCGGGGCAGCCTCCTCTTGCGCCTTGGGTGCGGCGGCCGCCTCAGCCTTCACTTCAGGCTCGGGCGCCTTCTCCGGTGCTGCCGTTTTGGCCTCCGGGGTCGGCCGTGTTGCCGCCTCCATCGAGGCCTGCATCATGCCGAAGAACGCCTGGGCAAACTGGGCGCCGATCGCCATGCCGGCGGCAGTTGCTGCAGCCACGGCCGCCATCGGATTGTGGAGCGACTTGGCAGAGGTCTCGTCGGCAAAAGGCAAGGTGAAACCGAGCGGCGGTTTCTCCGCAGCCTGATCCTTGTCCTTGTTGTCCGATCCGCTTGCCATGATGTTACTCCGCAGCCTCCAGAACAGCACCTTCGCGGGTGGCATTTGCCGAATACTGATCGATGCGCGCTTCGATTTCCGGACGGAAATTGCGGATGAGGCCCTGGATCGGCCATGCGGCTGCATCACCGAGTGCGCAAATCGTGTGACCTTCGATCTGCTTCGTCACCTGCAGCAGCATGTCGATTTCGCGCTTCTGGGCATTGCCCTTCACCATGCGTTCGACAACGCGCATCATCCAGCCGGTGCCTTCGCGGCACGGCGTGCACTGGCCGCAGCTTTCATGCTTGAAGAAGGCAGCGATGCGCCAGATTGCCTTGATGATATCCGTCGACTTGTCCATGACGATCATGCCGCCGGTGCCGAACGAGGATTTCACCTCGCGCATACCGTCGAAGTCCATGATGGCATCCTTCATGTCCTCGCCCTTGACGACAGGACAGGAGGCGCCACCTGGGATGACGGCGAGAAGATTATCCCAGCCGCCGCGGATGCCGCCGCAATGATGCTCGATGATCTCACGGAAGGTGAGGCCCATCTGCTCTTCGAAGGTGCAGGGTTTGTTGACGTGGCCGGAGACCATGAACAGCTTGGTGCCGACATTGTTCGGACGGCCGAACGACGAGAACCACGATGCGCCACGACGCAGGATGGTGGGTGCCACGGCAATCGATTCGACGTTGTTGACGGTGGTCGGGCAACCGTAGAGGCCCATATTGGCCGGGAACGGCGGCTTCAGGCGCGGCTGGCCCTTCTTGCCTTCAAGGCTTTCGAGAAGGGCTGTTTCTTCGCCGCAGATATAGGCGCCGGCGCCGTGATGGACGTAGATATCGAAATCCCAGCCGCACTTGTTGTTGGCGCCAAGGATGCCCGCATCATAACATTCGTCGATGGCAGCCTGCAGGGCTTCGCGTTCGCGCATGTATTCGCCGCGCACGTAGATGTAAGCGGTGTGGGCGCCCATGGCGAAACCGGCGATCACGCAGCCTTCGATCAGCGTATGCGGATCGTGGCGCATGATTTCGCGGTCCTTGCAGGTGCCGGGCTCCGATTCGTCAGCGTTGACCACGAGATAATGCGGCCGGCCATCCGATTCCTTGGGCATGAAGGACCATTTGAGACCGGTCGCGAAGCCGGCGCCGCCGCGGCCGCGCAGGCACGACGCCTTCATCTCGTTGATGATCCAGTCACGGCCTTTTTCGATGATCTCGTTCGTGCCGTCCCAGTGGCCACGGCTCATGGCGCCTTTCAGCGACTTGTCCTTGAGCCCGTAGATGTTGGTAAAGATGCGATCCTGATCTTTCAACATGACCTATTCCACCAGTCCGCCGCCACATCGGGTCGGCTTGTCAATTCCGTGATGCGCCCGGGTGCCGGGCGCGGTGCAAGGCTTTTTAAAAACCTTACGCTTCGTCTTTCTTCGGCTTTTCCGTGCCGGCAACAGCGCTGCCTTCAGCGGGTGCGCCTTCAGCCGTGCTGCCGACAGCCTTCGGATCCGGCTCGCTCTTTTTCGTCGCCGAGCCAGCTTCGGCGGCCTTGTCGTTGGCTTCAGATGCGGCCGGCGCCGTGACCGGCGTCTTCACCGACGGATTGGTCTCAGTCGCGGTATCCTTGGGGCGGGCCGCTTCCGCCGGCGGAACGGACGTGCCTTCGGCAGCAGGTGCTGCCGGCTGCGGATCAAGATTGGTGCGAACCGGCTTGATCTCGTCGTTCAGCGTGACAGGGCCACCCTCAGGTGCCGATGTCAGGCGGTCGATCTGCGGGCCGGTTTTAACTTCGGCGCCCTTGCCTGCCTCGAACGCATCGATGATCTCTTCCAGACGCTCCGGCGTCAGGTCTTCATAGGCATCCTTGAAGATGATGACCATCGGCGCGTTGACGCAGGCGCCCTGACATTCGACCTCTTCCCACGACAGCGTGCCCGCCTCGTTGCGGTGCAGCGGATCGTGATGGATCTTGCGCTTGCACACATCCATCAGCGCTTCCGAGCCGCGCAGCATGCACGGCGTGGTGCCACAGACCTGGATATGCGCCTTCGTGCCGATCGGCTTCAGCTGGAACTGGGTGTAGAAGGTCGCCACTTCGAGCACCCGGATATAGGGCATCTCGAGCTTCTGCGCGACGAATTCGATCGTCGCACGGGTGACCCACCCTTCCTGTTCCTGCGCGCGCATGAGCAGCGGGATGACCGCCGATTGCTGGCGGCCCTCGGGATATTTCCGGATCGTCGCCTCAGCCCACGCGGCATTATCCGCAGTGAAGGCAAAGGCTGCCGGCTGGAACTGATCTTCGGCTAGTCGACGAACGGACATTCTTTCTCACGCCTTATCAATTGACAGAACCGCACCGCGATTTCGTGAGGGTCACGAATTCGCAGGCATAGGCAGATGCACCCTTTTGCAGGAAAACGATGAACTTCGTTCCATTGGGCACGGCCGCCTTGATTTCATACTCTCTGGAAACGAGTTCCGCCATGGTCGCCGTCGATCTGCCGGTCGATGTTGACGGCTGTTCCGCCGTCTGCGCAAGCGCAGACGGGGCAACCGCAACAAGACAGGCGATGATCGACAGGCGTCGCATCAACGGTCCACCTCTCCAAACACGATATCGATAGAGCCGAGGATGGCCGAGACGTCAGCCAGCTGGTGGCCACGGCAGAGGAAATCCATCGCCTGAAGATGCGCATAACCGGGAGCGCGGATCTTGCAGCGATACGGCTTGTTGGTGCCGTCAGACACCAGATAGACGCCGAACTCGCCCTTCGGCGCCTCGACGGCCGCATAAACTTCGCCTTCCGGCACGTGGAAACCTTCGGTGTAGAGCTTGAAGTGGTGGATGAGTGCTTCCATCGACCGATTCATCTCGCCACGCTTCGGCGGCACGACCTTGCCATCCAGCGCCGATACCGGGCCGGTCTTGGCATCCGACAGCAGGCGATTGACGCACTGCTTCATGATCTTCACCGATTCGCGCATTTCGATCATGCGGATCAGGTAACGGTCGTAGCAATCGCCGTTCTTGCCGATCGGAATGTCGAAATCGAGATCCGCGTAACATTCGTAAGGCTGCGACTTGCGCAGGTCCCAGGCAGCGCCCGAGCCGCGTACCATCACGCCGGAAAAGCCCCAGGCCCAGCAGTCTTCTAGCTTCACGACGCCGATATCGACGTTACGCTGCTTGAAGATACGATTGCCGGTGATCAGGCGGTCGATGTCATCAAGGGCTGCCGGGAAGGCATCGCACCACTTGCCGATATCCTCGACCAGTTCCACCGGCAGATCCTGGTGGACGCCGCCGGGACGGAAATAGGCCGCATGCATGCGCGAGCCGGAGGCGCGCTCATAAAACACCATCAGCTTTTCGCGCTCTTCAAAACCCCAGAGCGGCGGCGTCAAGGCGCCAACGTCCATAGCCTGCGTCGTGACGTTCAGAAGATGCGACAGGATGCGGCCGATTTCCGAGTAGAGCACGCGGATCAGCTGGCCGCGGATCGGAACCGTGATGCCGAGCAGCTTTTCCACCGCCAGACAGTAGGCATGCTCCTGGTTCATCGGCGCGACATAATCCAGCCGGTCGAAATAAGGCAGCGCCTGCAGATAGGTTTTCGTCTCGATCAGCTTTTCGGTGCCGCGATGCAGCAGCCCGATATGCGGATCGACACGCTCGACGATTTCGCCGTCCAGCTCCAGCACAAGACGCAGAACGCCGTGGGCCGCCGGATGCTGCGGACCGAAGTTGATGTTGAAATTGCGAACGTCGTGTTCAGTCATCAATGCGCTCCGCGCCTGGGGCCAATAGCCAATAGGCAATAGGCAGTAGGGCTTTAATCAGTGGTTCGACCATTGCGTTCTTCCTGCAGGCTTCGGATCAGCGCACGCAACATTTTTCCGATTTCCTCGCTCATCGTCAAAACGATCTGGATTCTGTCTCTGGAGACGAACCCGAGGCGGGAACTGAGAATAAAATGCGTCTCCAACTCCTTCAGAGAGCCCTGAGCGATTTTCAAATGCTGGACATAGGCGCCCGTCGCATTTCGACCGTGACCTTCCGCGATGTTGGCGGGAACGGAACTTGCCGACCGCCTGATCTGCGAGATGAGGCCGTATACCTCTTCTCGCGGGAAGCTCTTGGTTACCTCATAGCCCTCCACTGCAAGATCCATAGCGCGTTGCCACACTTTCAGATCCTGGTAGGAGTTGATCGTCGTCGGCCTGATCCTTCTCGTCTATTGGCTACTGCCTATTGCCCAAATCCTACTTCGCAGCCTTCTCATCCCCCGGAAGCACGTAATCCGTACCTTCCCAAGGGCTCAAGAAGTCGAAGCTGCGGAATTCCTGTCGCAGTTCCACCGGCTCGTAAACGACGCGCTTGGCGCTGTCGTCGTAGCGAACCTCGACGAAACCGGTCGTCGGAAAGTCCTTGCGCAGCGGATGGCCCTCAAAACCGTAATCGGTGAGGATGCGGCGCAGGTCCGGGTGACCGGTGAACAGGATGCCGTAGAGATCCCAGGCTTCGCGCTCGAACCAGTCGGCGCCCGGAAAAAGACCGGTCAGCGACGGCACGGCGACGTCTTCGGCGGTTTCCACCTTGATACGCACACGCATGTTCTGGCGCGGCGACAGGAAGTGGTAGACCACGTCGAAACGCTTTTCGCGCTTGGGCCAATCGACGCCGCAGATGTCGATGAAATTGATGAACCCGCACTGCACGTCGTCACGCAGGAAGGTGACGAGCGCGATCAGCTTGTCGGCATCGGTCTTCAGCGTCAGTTCGCCATAGGCAACCGACGAGGACGACACGAGACCCGGCCGCGCCTCGGCAAGGTATGCGGCAAATTCGTTCAGGGCTTCACTCATGATCTGTCCTTGCCCTCAACGTTCGATCGTGCCGGTGCGGCGGATCTTTTTCTGCAGCAGAAGCACGCCGTAGAGCAGCGCTTCGGCCGTGGGGGGACAGCCGGGAACATAGATATCCACAGGCACAACCCGGTCGCAGCCACGCACCACCGAATAGGAATAGTGGTAATAGCCGCCACCATTGGCGCAGGAGCCCATGGAGATCACGTAGCGCGGCTCCGGCATCTGGTCATAGACCTTGCGCAGAGCCGGCGCCATCTTGTTCGTCAGCGTGCCGGCAACGATCATCACGTCGGACTGGCGCGGAGAAGCGCGCGGCGCAAAGCCAAAACGCTCCACGTCGTAACGCGGCATGGACACCTGCATCATCTCAACCGCACAGCAGGCAAGACCGAAGGTCATCCACATCAGCGAGCCGGTACGCGCCCAGTTGATCAGCTCATCCGTCGAGGTGACGAGAAAGCCCTTGTCGGCCAACTCGTTGTTGATCTCGCCGAAGAAGGCATCGTCGCTGCCGATGGGCTTGCCGGTATTGGGATCGATGATCCCCTTCGGGCTTGGCGCGATCATGGTCGTGTTGTTATCCACTACTCCCATTCCAGCGCTCCTTTCTTCCACTCATAAATGAAGCCGATGGTGAGGACGCCGAGGAACACCATCATGGACCAGAAGCCGAACCAGCCGATTTCACCGAAGGACACGGCCCAGGGAAACAGGAAGGCGACTTCCAGATCAAAGATGATGAACAGGATCGACACCAGGTAAAAACGAATGTCGAATTTCATGCGCGCATCGTCAAATGCGTTGAAACCGCACTCATAGGCCGACAGCTTTTCGGCATCGGGCGCCTTGTAGGCCACGGCAAACGGCGCAATCAAAAGCGCCAGGCCGATCACAAGGGCAATACCGATAAAAATCGCGATCGGGACATAGGAACTGAGGAGTTCTGTCATGGTATTCGATCCCTGCTTGCCAAGCAGTGCCCGGGCGGCACTTAAGCGAATGCGCGGCAAGCGAACGTGCATTGCAACAAGCCGTGACTAGCGCAGCCACGAGCCGCGCGCAAGACTTTTGACGGCCACACCTCGAACCAAAACGGGACAAAATGCCGCCACCGAACGGTGTTGATTTAGACTCAACTTCCGGCGTGCCGAACAGCACCCATTTTTACGACGGTAAAAATAAAGTTGATATTTTTCATCAAGATAAAGCGCAGCAGCCTATATCTGCGCCGACCCCGGCGACCGCACCCGATCCAAAACCCGTCCGCGCGCGGCGTCCAGGTTCATTTGGGGTCGGGCCTCACGGGCTTCAATGCGGTTTGCAATATATTATTAGCTTTTTCTTGAAGACCTGTCTCGGCCCCGGCGCGCGCGAATGTCGCAGACGCCCGGCACCTTCCGGCAACGGTGATCGTCACGTTAACAGATGGACAACACAGAAAGCCGCAAAGACAGGATCACGAGAAAATGACTGGCAGCCGCACCGGCCGCAGACACGCAACACTGGCGCCTCGAGGAGTGACGAAACAGAGACAACCCAGTGCGGGACGCCAATTGCGCCGTGCAACACAGCAAGGGGCAAAACAGTCGGCGCACATCGCGACATGATGCAGCGCAGCAAAATTGTTTTCCACAGCCCTCCCCCGCCACAAGGGCCGGATACCGAGGCAACGGGAAAGCAAACCGGCAAACGCCTGCCGGAGGCAGAATGCGACGCAATGACCGGCGCCTTGTCGGCGCCACACATTCACAAATTATTGGAGGAGAAATGAAAAATGGCGCGAGTGACGGGGCTCGAACCCGCGACCTCCGGCGTGACAGGCCGGCACTCTAACCAACTGAGCTACACCCG
>JAIXTO010000210.1 GCA_027483885.1 Rhizobiaceae bacterium | reverse complement strand
GTCAGCGACAACGGCCGCGGTATCCCCGTGGAAAACCATCCGCAGGTACCGGGTAAATCCACCCTCGAAGTCATCATGACGAAGCTGCATGCCGGCGGCAAGTTCGACGGCAAGGCATATGAAACCTCGGGCGGCCTGCACGGCGTTGGCGTTTCCGTTGTCAACGCGCTGTCGGATCTTCTCGAAGTGGAAGTTGCCCGCAACCGCAAACTCTACCGCCAGCGTTTTTCGCGCGGCGTGCCGCAGGGTGGGCTCGAAGAACTCGGCGATGTGCATAACCGGCGCGGCACGCGCGTGCGCTTCCATCCCGATCCGCAGATCTTTGGCGACCATGCCAAATTCGATGCCGGCCGCATTTTCCGCATGGCGCGCTCAAAAGCCTATCTGTTCGGCGGCGTGGAAATCCGCTGGAGCTGCGATCCGGGCCTGGTCGTGGCCGGCGGCGACATTCCCGACAAGGCGGTGTTCCACTTCCCCGGTGGCCTCAAGGATTATCTGGCGGCAACGCTTGGCAAGGATTTTACCGTCACCCGCGAGATCTTTGCCGGGCGCACGGAAAAGACCGGCGGCCATGGCGCCATGGAATGGGCGATCACCTGGTATGGCGGCGATCCGCTGATCCATTCCTATTGCAACACCATTCCGACGCCTGAAGGCGGCACGCACGAGGCTGGTCTGCGTATCGCGCTGACCAAGGGTCTCAAAAATTACGCCGAACTGACGCAGAACAAGCGCGCCGCCCAGATCAGCACCGACGACGTGATGATTTCGGCCATGGGCATGCTCTCCGTCTTCATCCGCGAGCCGGAATTCGTCGGCCAGACGAAGGACAAGCTGGCCACCGTCGAAGCCCAGCGCATCGTGGAAAACGCCCTGCGCGATCCGTTCGACCATTACCTTGCCGGCAACCCGGCAGAAGCGGCAAAGCTGCTCGAATGGGTGATCGAGCGGGCGGAAGAACGGCTTCGCCGGCGCAAGGAAAAGGAAGTCAACCGCAAGACGGCGGTGCGCAAGCTGCGTTTGCCCGGCAAGCTGGCCGACTGCTCGCAGAACACCGCCGAAGGCGCCGAGCTTTTTATCGTCGAAGGTGATTCGGCCGGTGGTTCGGCCAAGCAGGCGCGCAACCGGTCCAACCAGGCCATCCTGCCGCTGCGTGGAAAGATCCTGAACGTCGGCAGTGCCAGCCGTGAAAAGCTGTCCGCCAACCAGCAGATCGCCGATCTCATCCAGGCGCTCGGCTGCGGCACGCGCACAAAATACCGCGAGGAGGATCTTCGCTACGAGCGCATCGTCATCATGACCGATGCCGATGTGGACGGCGCTCATATCGCCTCGCTCCTCATCACCTTCTTCTACCAGGAAATGCCGGAGCTTATCCGCGGCAACCATCTCTATCTCGCCGTGCCGCCGCTCTATGTCATCCGCCAGGGTGCCAAGATCGTTTACGCCCGCGACGACCGGCACCGGGCCGAACTGATGGAAACCGAGTTCAAGGGCAAGAAGGTCGAGATCGGCCGCTTCAAAGGCCTTGGCGAAATGATGCCGGCGCAGCTCAAGGAAACCACGATGGATCCGGCCAAGCGCACGCTGCTGCGCGTTGGCATCGATGACGTCGATTTCGAAGGCACCCGCGAGGCGGTCGACAACCTCATGGGCACCAAGGCCGATGCACGCTTCCGCTTCATCCAGGAACGGGCCGCCTTCGCCGACAATCTCGATATCTGACGCTTTGCTGGCAGACAGCGAAAACGGAACCTGAATGTAAAAAAAGCCCGAAGATCCGGCCGGATCTTCGGGCTTTTCCATGTTGGGTATCGTCCTGCGTGCCGCTGGCCTCAGCCTCAGGTCTGCAACTCCGGTTCGCGGGCGGCAAGCACCCGGATGACAGCGCCGATGAGAGCCGTTGCCTCATAGGGCTTGCGCACGACGGGCGCCGAAAAGCTTGCGGGGATCACCGACTGGTCGCTGTAGCCGGTGGCGAAGACGAAGGGCACGTCGCGGCGCGCCAGTTCTTCTGCAATCGGAAGCGACGTACCCGATCCGAGATTGACGTCGAGAATGGCGATGTGAGGCGTGAACGTCTTCAACTGCCGCAGCGCCTCGGCAGCCGATGGCACGGTGGTGATCTTGGTGATGCCGTGGTCGAGCAGCATCGTCTCGACATCGGCAGCCACCAGCATCTGGTCTTCCACCAGCAGCAGGTCGAGGTCGCCCAGAATGTTGGCGATTTCGCTTGCCGACGCAAGGTTGAGATCGACTTCCTGGTCAAAGACGGGTGTGTCGGAGCCATGAACGTGTTTTGCCGGAATAAGGAAACGCGCCTGAAGGCCCGATGCCGTGTAATCGACCTGGCTTTCCCCGCCGAGTTCGTAAGGGATGCTGCGCTCGATGAGAACAGTGCCAAACCCGGCGCGTTTTGGTGCAAGGACTGCCGGGCCGCCACTTTCAACCCAGGTTAGCTGGGTGCCACCGTCCTCATTGTTGGTCCAGGTGATGTTCATCTGGCCGCCATTGGCAGAGAGCGCACCATATTTGGCGGCATTCGTCGACATCTCATGCAGCACAAGGGCCATCACGGAAAAACTGCGGCTATCCAGCCAGACATGCGGACCTTTGAGGACCACCTGCCGTTCGCCGTCGCGATAGGGTTTCAGCTCGGCCTCGAGCAGATCCCGAAGCGAACCGCCGTCACCGCCGCGCACCACCTGGTCATGGGCAAAGGCGAGCGCCTGGATACGGCCCTTTAATGTCGCCACGTAGTCGCCGATCAGCCGGCCTTCCTGCACGGGATGGCCGACCAGCGCCTTGATGACGGCAAGGATGTTCTTGACGCGGTGGTTCAGTTCCTCGTTCAGCATACGCTGGCGTACATCCGCCTTGCCGCGTTCGTCGGCCAGAAGCTCGTTGTGGTGCAGAACCACCTCGACCAGCACGGAGCGGATGGCCTCGGCAATCTCGCGCTCGCTTTCGGTCCAGCGCTCGGACTTCATGTGAACGGTTTCCTTCCACAGCGCAAAACTCTTGCGCGGCGTCAGGCGGTCGCCCATCGGCCCGATCTCATAGGATTTGTCGGGATTGCCCGCCCAGTCGAGCATCTGCACCAGTTCGCGGCGGAAGAAGAAGAGATAATCACGCGGCCGCTGCGACAGGGGAATGGCCAGCAGGCCACAGACGTCGGAGGCATAATCAACCGCCTGCGGCAGGTGCAGCGACAGGTGTTCTGTACCCCAGATGCGCCCGCCCGAGACGGAGCCGACGAAATCACCAATGCCGGCAATGGCTTTTTCCGGCGGCACGGTGCCATGCCCTGTCCAGATGCCATCGAGCCAGAGGCCGATGCCATCGCAGGACATGATCTTGGAAAATTCGGTCAGGGATTGCCGAAGGAAGGCCGAAACATCAAGCGTGTGCGAGGCAGATTGCAGAAAACGGTCCAGCGATCGACGGGCATTGTTTGCGGTGTCGAGGATCTGTTTCTGCTTTAATGCGCTGAGGTGCAGCGAAAAGAATTCACCGAACATTTCCGCCGCGATGCGTTGCGACATGGCCAGCGATTTCGGCTGGTAATGGTGGCAGGCAATCAGCCCCCACAATTCGCCATCGACGATAACAGAGATGGACATGGAGGCGGCAACGCCCATGTTGCGAAGGTATTCGCAGTGGATCGGCGACACCGAGCGTAGGTGCGCAAACGAGAGGTCAAGGGGAACTGCGTTCGCATCCAGCTCTGGCAGGACCGTCACGTGTGCGCCGCTGGCATCCGAGATGATCC
>JAIXTO010000070.1 GCA_027483885.1 Rhizobiaceae bacterium | reverse complement strand
TCGGCTTTGGCGAGATCGAGATCATCGATGTCGTCGACAAACGTGTCTTCGGCGCCAACGGACTTGCGGATCCGGTCGGGCCTGACCTGCCGCTCGTCTATGCCGCGCGCGATGCCGTAAAAATACGGACCAGACTTGCCAAAATGCTGCTGGAGGAAGGCAAGCTGTTGAGCTTCAGCAGGATTTAACCCACTTTTCCATTTCGCGTTGTCCCACCAGATCCGGTGTAGTCGATTGTCCGGCAACAATTTTATCTGGCGTGAGTGGATCGCCGCATCATGGAAAAATGGATCAGACTGACGCGAATACCAACATTCATGCGCCATTTCGAAGACAGGCCGAGCGGTTCGCCATCTGAGTAACCGGCCGAAGGTACAACATAGACCTCCCAAATTAGCACTTTCCGACAAGCAAGACTTCGGCGTGAAAGAGATTACCGTCCACCTATGCGATGAAGCTCTCACCGAGATGTACGGCTGCAGTGATGCTCAGAGATATCCTCTGGCAATTGTAGACGAAACGTTAAGAGGAGCTCCTATGTTCAGCCCTGAACGCGATCTATCGTCTAACCTACGCGAGAAGTTCTTCATTGATGGCGAATGGGTTTCAAGCAGCTCAGATCAGCGTGTATCGCTTGTCAATCCTGCGACCGAGATGGTTCAGATGGATCTTCCGCTTGCAGACATCAGAGACATTGACGCTGCCGTTCAAGCCGCAAGGCATGCGTTTGATCACGGCCCCTGGCCCCGGATGTCCGGGACTGAGCGCGCCGAGTTCATTCAGCGACTGGCCGACGCACTCGCCGTGCGGGTAAAACTCATGGCAGACCTTTGGACCTTCCAGGTCGGCGCACCGATTTCTCTGACAAGCGCGCTTGCCCCGGTCGGTGTGAAGCGCTTGGCCTATTATGCAGATCTGGCAAGGGAATATGCGTTTGAGGAAACCCGTTCGACAGAGCGCGGACATGTAAGGATCAGACGCGAAGCGGTCGGTGTGGCGGTCCTCATCGTCCCCTGGAATGCCACGTTCCCGATCCTTGCACAGAAGCTGGGTGCGGCCTTGGCAGCGGGATGCACGTGTATCGTCAAATCCGCGCCGGAAAGCCCGCTTGAGGCGCTCATCTTTGCCGAATGCGCAGAAATTGCCGGCTTCCCGCCAGGTGTGATCAACGTCGTCACTGCCGATCGCACGGAAAGTATCCACCTTGTCGAATCCGAGGAGATCGACAAGATCAGCTTTACCGGCAGCTTTGCCGTCGGATCGCAGATTGCAGCCACTGCCGCCGCCAAGATGAACCGTTTCACGATGGAACTCGGCGGGAAGTCTGCGGCTATCCTGCTAGAGGACGCGGATCTTGCGGCTGTTCTTCCGATCCTCAGTCCGCTGTCTATGCCATTTTCCGGACAGTTCTGCTTTGCCCAGTCGCGCATCCTCGTGCCCTTTTCCCGCAAGGATGAGGTCGTTGCCCGATTTTCGGATACCGCACGCAGTCTTGCGGTGGGTGATCCTTGGTGCAAGACCACGCAGATTGGCCCAGTCCTCAATAAAATGCAGCAGGATCGGATCCAGCGCTTCATCCAGTCAGGCATTGATCAAGGCGCGCGCATTGCCGGCGGCGAGACACGCGGCGATGTGCCCAAGCGCGGCTTCTACGTCAATCCGACCGTCTTCGACGATGTCACACCCGACATGGCGATTGCGCGAGAAGAAATCTTCGGACCGGTCGTGACAATCCAGGGCTACGAGACGATCGAACAGGCCATCTCCCTGGCAAACGACACAGATCTTGGGCTGAGCGGCATGGTGTTCAGCCAAAACGTGGAGCTGGCTTATGATGTGGCCTGCCAAATTCGCACAGGACAGGTCGGCATAAACGGGCTCGACCAGTCCCCTGCGCTCCCATTTGGCGGCTACAAAATGTCCGGCACCGGGCGTGAGGGCGGTCCGGAAGGACTTGAGGCGTTTCTCGAGACGAAAGCGATCATGATGCCAGCAGCAGGATGACGCTGACGACGATACCGCGACCCGTAATCGAGTAGCGGCATTCATCGTTTTTTTGATCGCCACCGGGAGGGGCCACTTGATGGCTCTCACGGATGCTTGCGGCTGCTCGCTCTCCACCGAAAATTCCAACAGACTTCGAGGTTCACATGCCGAACAATAGTATTGCAGCCAGCAGCGAGTTACGCCCTGCTGATGATTTCGCTCGTCAGGTCAGCGAAAATCAGGACAGACTGAAGCGCGAACTGGCTTCGCATTACGACTATATCGTTTGCGGATCGGGCTCCTCCGGTTCTGTTGTCGCCCGTCGCCTTTCCGACAATCCTGATGTGTCGGTTCTGCTGCTGGAAGCGGGCGGCTCCGATGCCGATGCCGCCGTGACAGAGCCGGGGATCTGGTTCACCAATCTCGGCAGCGAGCGTGATTGGCAGTTCGTCGCCGAACCCAATCCGCATGTCAACGATCGCTCCCTGCCGCTCTCCATGGGCAAGGTTCTCGGCGGGGGATCCAGCATCAATGTGATGATCTGGGCCCGGGGCCACGAGACGGACTGGGACTATTTCGCGAAGGAAGCTGATGACGATGCCTGGAACTACAGCTCCGTCCTCGACATCTATCGCCGGATCGAGGACTGGGCCGGCGAGCCGGATCAGCGCCGCGGTGTGGGCGGGCCGGTGTTCGTCCAACCGTCGTCTGAACCGCATCCGATCGCAAACGCCATGCTCGATGCGGCCGCGTCGTGTGGCATTTCGAGTTTTGCCGACCAGAACGGACGGATGATGGAAGGCGCCGGAGGGGCGGCCCTGGCCAATGTCCGGATCCGGGACGGGAAGCGCCTTTCGATCTTCCGCTCCTATGTCTATCCGGTGATGGCGCGGTCCAACCTAACTGTCCTCTGCCATGCTCATGTCAACCGGATCCTCTTCGACGGGCACCGCGCGACCGGGGTCGAGATCGATTTCGAGGGCGAGATTCTGACGATCTCATCCAGGAGGGAAACCATCCTATCTCTTGGCGCGATCAACACACCGAAAGTCCTGATGCAATCCGGGATCGGGCCGGCAGAACACCTGGCCGAGCATGGTATCCCGCTGGTGTGGGACCTGCCGGGCGTCGGGCAGAACTTCCAGGATCATATCATGGTGGCGGGGCTGGTCTGGGAAGCCCCAGAGGAAATCGTGCCGCGCAACAATCTTGGGGAAGCGACATTCTTCTGGAGCAGCGAGCCGGATTTGCCGGAGCCCGATATTCAGGCATTCATCGTTGAAATCCCCATCACCACGCCGGAAGCAAGCGCCCGGTTTAACCCGACAGCAAATTGCTGGTCGATCCTTCCAGGGCTGACGCGACCGAAAAGCCGAGGTCAGATTACGATCACGGGCCCGAACCCGAGCGATCCGGTTCGGATCGATGCAAACGCGCTGTCGCACCCGGATGATCTGAAGGCGCTGGTGCGCGGCGTTCAGATCTCGCGTGAGATCGGCAATGCGGCGGCACTCAACCGATTTGCAAAACGGGAAGTGATGCCCGGGGCGATGGGTGCGGCGGACTTGGAGGATTTCGTGCGCAGTACCGCATCGACGGTCTGGCATCAGTCCTGCACGGCAAAGATGGGCACGGACGCACTGGCGGTGGTCGATGCCAAGCTCAAAGTGTACGGCATAGACGGGCTTCGTATTGCCGACGCCTCCATAATGCCGCGTGTGACGACCGGAAACACTATGGCCCCTTGCGTGATCATCGGCGAGAGGATGGCGGAAATTCTGGCCGCTGAAATGTAGTCGTATCGAACATCCCGCACGTCTGTTTTTGTCATGAGCTTGTCCGCGTTCCGCTTGCAGGAGCGCGGACAAATCCGCGATCCTTGATCAGTATCCGTGTCCAGGTCACACCGTCGTTCACAGGCACAATAACAGTCGATGGGGTCTCTTCTCAGAAAAGCCTGAATAGCAGAGCATCTTATGGTTGAAATATCTTGGATTCGCGCTTGAGTGGTGTTTCGTTCGCCCTCTCGATGCAACACCACCCGGAAAGGGCCCTTAGATGAGTGGCAGCGAGAAGTCGGCCGACAAGCTGGATGTTCTCCTCAGTGGCACGAGTGCCGATGGCCTGCCCGATGCCGGACCGAAGTGGCACGGGCTGACCATCGACAGGCGATGGAGCGATACGTTCCGGAAGCGAGAAGAGGTGATCCTCGATCACCATCATGTACTGGTGTGGGAAAACGAACCCTCCGTCTGGGAATTCAAACTTCCATCGGGACAATTTGCGAGACATGTCAAGAAAGCAGGCAGCCTTTCGGTCGGGCCGGCCGGAGTCCAGCCTGAAGTACGAGCGCATACGCCCTTCAGGATGATTGCCTGCCTGATCGATCCACGTGTGGTTGCCCAAGTGGCGGAGGAGGCTGATTTGCCTCCACCGAACGAATTCCACGAGCACCTCGGGGGACACGATTCGGCACTGTCGCAACTTGTCGCGCTGTCGGCAAGCGAAGCCGTGGATGGTGGTGCTTCGGGAGCGCTCTACGCAGACTCATTGTCGATGGCCATTTTCAGCCGCTTTATCAAGCTGGCCCATGACGTTCCCATCAGCCAAACCCAACATGAGCCGCATCTGTCAAAGCCTCGGCTTCGCCGTGTCCTCGATCTGATCGCCAGCGACTTTTCCGAAAATCTCAGTCTCGAAAAGCTGTCTGCGGAAAGTGGATATAGCCGGGCGCATTTCCTTCGGATGTTTCGCAGTGCGACCGGCAAGACACCCCATCGCTATCTGCAGGACGTCCGTCTGGAGCATGCCAGGCAACAGCTGCTCGCGGCATCCATGTCGATCACCGAGATTGCCCACTCCTCAGGGTTTGCAAGCCATGCGCACATGACCAAACTGTTCCATGAGAAATTCGGTGTGCCGCCGAGCGTTTATCGCGCATCGAATAGCACGAGCATGACAGGGTGACACCGGTGTTATAGCGCCAAGCGCCTGGCCTGATATGTTGCGGCCAAGAGAACGGCGTTCTTTTCCAGTGATCTAACGATCTCGGTTCCTCAACGATCGGGACCCGACATTGGAATAGGGAAAGCCCGTCTCCTTCCCAAAAAGGAGAGCACAAGATGCTTGTATACCTCACGCAGACATTGCCTGAGAGGCGGCCTCATGCCGCCCACACGATCCGCGATATGATCGGGCGGTTCACCCGCCACATCTGGCGGCGCTATAATCGTTGGAACAGCAATAGGCTCGCACTGCAGTCGCTCTGCGCCCTCGACGACAGAATGCTGAAGGATATCGGGATTACCCGATCTATGCTGAATTTCTCGATAGCTCAGGGGGCGAGCCAGGCGACCTGCGCGCTACAGAAGCATGCTCGTGGACAATATGGTTACGAGGTCTGAAACTCAGGCTCCGACCCTCGTTGCACGGCTTGTAGATCTCGTGATCTCACAGGATCGCCCGCATGTCAGCGGCCAGATCTGACTGCCCCTGAACCGATATCATCGCCTCAACGGAAAACGTCGCGTTTGCGCGACCTCAATTCGGCCAGCCGGTCGAAGAACGGAATACCATGCTCGATTCCAAGCACACGGCGGGAGCGATCGATATCCTCGGTCACCGCATCGAATTCAAGACGGGGTTTCTATCCGATCCCGGATCCTACTGCATGGGCACATCGATCATCCCTGCAGGTGTGGTCGTGCCACTGCACAGCCATCCCGACAGAGAAACACTCTATATCACTTCCGGCCTCCTGGAGGTTTTCAACGGAGCAGAGTGGCGAACGATCGGTGCTGGGGACATTTTTGATGTCATGGCTAACGAAAGACATGCCTTCCGGAACACCTCCATTCACCAGGTATCCGGTGTCCTTGTTACGACCACGTCATTGGCATCCTTCTTTGCAAGTGTCGGGCGCCCTGTTCCCGCGGATGCACCCGGCCCGGCGGATCTCCATGCCTTCGTTGCCGCTGCTTCCGAACACGGGATTTGGTTAGGTACTGAACACGAGAATGCTGCCATCGGCATTTCGATACTCGCACAGATGGCGCCCAGGATGAAGCGTCCCGAAAACCTCATGCATTGAGCGATGGCGGACGATCCCCGCGACGTCGCGCTTCAACCTGCGTCTTAGATCGAGGCGTCTCGGCAATTCGCCTGCCTTAAGGCGCCTTCGAGCCGATCGGTCTATCGCGAGACATCCCTTCTTAATCTCAAAGGAACTCATCTTGGTGACCAAAAACCCTCATCCGCAGCCCTCACGGACGCCGGCACGTTATGACGCCCGCCACATCGATGACGATGGAGCCGACATTTCCTACAGCGTCGATGGTGTCGGGCCAGCACTCGTCCTCGTGCACGGAACGGCTCTGAACGCACAAACGAATTGGGCAGAACTTGTCGAGCCGCTCTCTCAAATCCGGACCGTGATACGTCCGAATTATTCCGGATCGGGGAGCACCACCGACACCGGCGGAGAACTGACGGTGGCAAGGCTTGCGACCCAGATCGTCTCGGCAGCCAAGGCTGCAAACGCGATCCCCTTCGATCTGGTCGGGTTTTCACTCGGCGCCGCCGTGGCCGTCTACATTGCCGCCCATCATCCGGAGAAGGTGCGCTCGCTCGTGCTTGTCGGCGGTTTGCTGACCTCCGAAGATCCGCGAATGCAGCTCCAGCTTCGCCTTTGGCAAGGGTTGATTGGAGATGATCCAGCAGCGCTTGCCAAGATCATCGTACTGACGGGTTTCAGTCAGTCGTTCCTGTCGTCGCTCAACGAAACGACACTGGCGGGGATGGTCGACACGATTTCGACCGAAACCGACTGGCTCGGAATGGCGCGCCAAGTCGCGTTGGCGCTCGTTCTGGACGTGCGTGCCGAGGCAGTGCGCGTCCAAGCGCCGACACTCAGCATCGGCCTGTCGCAGGACCAGATCGCTCCCCCGCATCTCGCAGAAGCTCTGGCAAAGCGGATCCCGGGTGCTTCCTTCGCTCAAGTGGACTCTGGGCACCTGGGCCCCTTGGAAAAGCCAGCTGAACTGGAACTTCTAATTACCAAGTTCCTCCAGCAGCAGATGCCGGCTCGCTCAGCCGACCAGTCAACTTGACGGATCCCCGCCGAGCCCACACTCGGCGAGGCCATTAATCTCCAAGACAGAGGTAGGGATATCATGTTGAAACTAAAAGATAAGATAGCCGTCATCACGGGTGGAAGCAGTGGAATAGGCCTCGCCACGGCACAGCGCTTTGTCGCCGAGGGCGCCACCGTCATCATTACAGGCCGACGGCAGGATGCGATTGAAGACGCCATCGCCGCAATCGGCGGACATATCGAAGGAATATGCGGCGACATCGCGAACCTTGCCGATATCGATCGTTTGCACACAGAGGTCAGGGATCGTCACGGTCGGATCGACGTTCTGTTCGCCAACGCCGGGGCAGGGCAGGTGACGCAGTTTGCCAACGTTACAGAAGAAGATTTCGACATGACGGTCGATACCAACTTCAAGGGGACGTTCTTCACGATCCAGAAGCTTCTTCCTCTGATGCCGGATGCAGCGTCCATCATCATCAATGCATCTATGGTGACCGCGAAGGGTGCCGCTGGATTCAGTACCTATGCCGCCAGCAAGGCGGCCATCCGTTCTCTCGCTCGAACTCTCACGACCGAACTCAAGGAGCGAAAGATCAGGGTCAACGCCGTCAGCCCAGGCACTTTTGTTACGCCACTGGTCGCCGCCGCCTTCCCGACCACGAAAGATCTGAATGCCTTCGTGGCTCATCGAGCGACCACGATTCCACTCGGTCGCGTTGGTGAAACTGAAGAGGTGGCCGCTGCCGTGCTCTTCCTGGCTTCGTCGGAGAGCAGCTACATCACAGGAACGGAACTGGCGATAGATGGTGGTGTTTCGCAGGTGTAGCCGATCATGGTCCGAGCAGAGGATTTGCGACTACCCGACACGTTCACGAACGTCACGGAGCGTTTCGCTTATTCGATGTTTAGCCACGGAACGGTCTATTCTTCCTTCACCTTATCTACAGCGCGAAGGACAAGCTGACGTAGCCACAGATGAGCGGGGTCATAATCGTTGCGGCTGTGCCAGATCCCGCGAAACGTGGAACTGGCAGCCTGATAAGGCGGAATTGCCAATACGAAATCCTCGTCGACCACCAGATGGCGCGCGAGCGAGTCCGGAAGAATGCTGAGCAAGTCGGTGCCCGTCATGAGCGCCGGTATTGCCAGAGAGTGTGGCACAGTTGTCTGGTAGCGCGGCACCTCATTAATCGCAGTCAGAGCTTCCTGAAGTGCGTTTCGGTCAAACATCTCGGACTGGCGTGCCAGGCCACGCTCAAGGATGAAACCGCCGACGGCGCCTTCTTCCTGCCCGCCGACCGAGACCGTCAACAGAGGGTAGATTGCCATGTCATTGAGCCTCAGCGTTCGCCCCGCTGCTGGATGCGCCTTATGCATGACGATCCTATCGCCCTCAGTCATGAGAGCACAGGATCTGAAATGTGCAGGGATCTGTTGAAATATGCCCAGCGCCATGTCGATCCGGCCAACATCGATCTGCTCTGCCAGGTCAAGCCGTGTCGACGGACGCACGACCAGATCGATGTCAGGCGCTTCGACCGCCATAAGCCTGGTCAGTTGCGCCACAATCACGGCCGTCAGATGATCGTTTGCGGCGACAACAAATTTCCGTGTCGATGTTGCAGGATAGAACGCATCGACGCCCAATGTCGCGTCGATCTTGTGTAGGGAGTTGCGAAGATCGTCGGCCATCGCGATGGCCCGTGCGGTCGGCATCATTCCGGTCGCCGTGCGAACGAACAACTCGTCTCCCACGACCTGACGTAGCCGGGTCAGGGCGTGGCTGACTGCTGAAGAGCTCAGGTTCAATCGTCGTCCCGCGCGCAGGAGGTTGCGATCCTCGAATACGGCGTCGAAGACCCTGATCAGGTTCAGATCGATCCGTCCGATCGCCATGGCAGCCTCCATACTGAATTTCATGCATCAGTATCATGAAGAGCCATCGTTTCCGGTGAACTTAAATACATGCGAGACCTCGCAAGCAAGAAACGAACCTTTCAACCTGACGCATCCGACGCAGCGTCCTGCGCGATGCCGGAGAACGCCATGACCCTTTCCAATGTAATTCTGACAGCCATCTGTGCCGCGTCCATTGCAGGATCTGCTGCGGCCAATCCCGCCTCCGATCCCGTTCGCAATGTCGTGCTTGTGCATGGCGCCTTCGCCGATGGTTCGGGCTGGAAGCCGGTGGCCGACTTGCTTCGCGCCGATGGCTATACGGTTAGCATCGTTCAGCAACCCCTGACCTCCCTGGCTGATGACGTTGCCTCGACCAAGCGGATCCTTGACATGCAATCGGGCCCGGCGGTTCTCGTGGGTCATAGCTATGGTGGTGCTGTCATCACGGAAGCAGGGCATCATCCGAAGGTCGACAGCCTGGTATTCGTCGCTGCCTTTGCGCCTGACAAAGGCGAAGTCCTGGGCAACGTATCCAGCGCCACGCCGCCTGCAGCGCGCAGTATTTCGCCGACAGAAGACGGATATCTGCTGGTCGACGCTGCACAGTTCCCGGCTGACTTTGCTGCTGACCTGCCTTTGCCGGTGGCGCAGTTCATGGCGATCTCGCAAATGCCGATCAACGGCAAGATCTGGGGGACGCCGATCGGTGCTCCCGCCTGGCAGGACAAGCCAAGCTTTGCCGTCGTCACCACAGCGGACCGGATGATCAATCCGGAGTTGCAACGTGCCATGTATCGCCGCGCAGGATCTAAAGTTGTCGAGATCGACGCGAGCCATTCCGTATTCCTGTCGCAGCCTCAGGCCGTTGTCGATGTGATCAAGGCGGCGGCCGCATCCGGGAAATGACCGGGAAGCCGGACGCGTAAGGCACACGTCCGGCGCTTTCTTGTTCTGCAAGCGGATGAATTGTTTCCAACGCAGACGCATGAAGTCCGGCTATCTGAAAATCACTCATCTAACCCTGATTGGAAAAAAACATGAAAATCGGAATCATCGGAGCGGGCTTTATTGCCCGTGCCGTCACCGCGGTCGCTATGAAATCCGGGCATCAGGTCATGGTGTCAAACAGTCGCGGGCCTGAAACATTGTTCAGCCTTACCGGCTCCACCGGTTGCAAGGCGGGAACACCAGCCGAGGCTGCCGCCTTTGGTGACCTCGTGGTAGTCGCCATCCCGTTGAAAGCCTATCAGGCCATCCCCGAAGCGGAATTGGTCGGTAAGATTGTCCTGGATGCAAACAACTACTATCCGGACCGGGATGGCCATATTTCGGAATTGGATCGAAACGAACTGACCAGCAGCGAGCTTCTCGCGCGGCACTTGCCCAAATCCAATATCGTCAAGGCGTTCAACGCAATTGCTGCGGGTGACATTGAAAAAGATGGCCGACCTGCAGGAGCGCCAGATCGCCGGGCGCTGCCGATCGCCAGCGATGACGCGGCGGCGAAACGGATCGTTAGTGTCTTCTTCGAGGAACTTGGCTTTGATATCGTGGATGCCGGGCCGTTGAAGGAGGGCTACCGCTTCCAGCCCGACACTCCTGCCTATTGTGTTCCGCTTGACGGGTTCGCTTTGCGCGCAGCGCTCAACGCCGTTTCACGCGAAAGCGCTTAGGCTGAACACCTGCAACCTTTCTTCCCCGAGAGCCGGGAAACCTGGCTCTCGGGGATGTCGCTCATACCGAATTGGTCTGAGGGACGCCTAGCTTCGGTTTGTCAGTACTGAGTTGCGGGCCAAGGGCAGGCAGGCTGACATCAAAGCGTGGGCTTTGACAGTTGCGCCTCCTCGATGAGCCAGTTTGCGAAAGACTGTATTGGGGCGTCGCTCAGTCGGATCGGTTCCGGCAGGATGAGGCAGAAGGTCTTGGAAATCGACTCTCCATCAGGCCAAGGCGCAACCAAGCGACCTTCCGCCAATTCGCTTTCGATATAGAGGCGCGGCACGAGCGCAACGCCGAGACCGGCCAATGCGGCTTCGATTTGCATGGAGTGAAGATCATAGCGGGGACCGATCGCAGGATTGGTCAGCACGACCCCGGCCTCTTGCGCATAGCGATGCCAGGCGTCCGGGTTCTGGCGGCGATGGAGCCGCGGCAGCGCATCGAGGGCTGTGACAGGGTCTCGGCCCCTGATCAGCGCCGGATGGCAGACCGGAACCAGCACCTCATGCAGCAAGCGGTGCGTCCGCATTCCGGTCCAGGCAGGATGCTCAAAATGGATGGCAGCGTCGAACCCACTGCCGGTGAGAACGAATGGCTCCATCCGTTCGGCAAGATGCAGGGTGATATGCGGATGCCGCTCCTGGAACGGCTTCAGACGCGGGATGAGCCAGCGCGTGGCGAACGTAGGCAAGATTGCGATGTCGAGGCTCGCGCCGTCGCCGGGCTGCCCCATCAGATATTGACTGTCACGCTCCAACCGGTCGAGTGTCTCGCGAACCTGCGCCGCATAACGTTCTCCATTCGGCAAAAGCCGGACGCGATTGCCGACTCTCTCGAACAGCGTGACGCCGAGAAAGGCTTCCAGCCGGCCGATCTGGCGGCTGATCGCCCCTTCGGTCAGGGCCAGTTCGTCGGCTGCGCGCGCGAAGCTCCCATGACGAGCCGACGCCTCGAACGCCATGAGTGCGGAATTGCTGGGAATCTTGCGGCGCATGATGGTTCCTCACGGGATGGTTCGGCCTTCGATCTGCCATCACCTTGATATTAGATCACTGAAGCTTGATCCATTGTCGATATATGGGAGGATATCACCAGTCTATCATGAGAAAATATCAACGATAGACGAGGCCCGAAGCTACGCGCGTTCGGTCGAAGGTGGTACAATGATCTATACGGTGGAATGCAGCTTTGCCGATCCGGGCAGCGAAGCGGAATGGAACGACTTTTACAGCCTGGACAAGCTGCCAGCCCTCATTTCGGTGACCGGCTTCCACACCTCGCAGCGTTTCGAGGCGCTGAGCGGTGGCTGTCCTGTTTATCTTGCTCTTCATTCGATTGATGGCCTCGACATCCTGACGGGTGAGGAATATCGCCAGAAAGGCGGCGGCAATTTCGCACGCTGGCAACAGCACATCACAGACTGGCATCGAAACCTCTATGGCGGCATCAACCGCGCGCCGGCCATTGCTGAGGGCGAATATCTGGCGTTGAGCGCCACAGGCCCCGAACCTCTGATCCGGCTGGGCCTCACCCCGTATGCCATGCAGGCCGTCGCACTGGAGAAGTTCCCGGAACACCGCTGGCTCGCCAAGGTAGGCCGCGGCAATGTGCCTGACATCGAGCATCTACCTGAAGGCGTCCATCTCTATGCGCCGATGACGACGCAGTTGACCAAGGACGATGAAGCCGCTGTCGGGAAGGCGCGGTAGCACCGATGCCGAATGTTACGATCTATTTTTCCGCAGACAGGGTACCGCCGGACGAAGCTCTCGCAGACCTCACGGAGCAATGCACCGAACTCTGCACCGGCATTCTCCGGGCTGCATTGACGAACGTGCATATTGTCTATGTCGCTGTCCGTCATGGCCGGGGGCACCCCGCTTTCGCAGAGGTCCAATATCGCCTTGAGCAATTTCGGACGCCGCCAGTCATGGAGCGGTTCATGGAAGGGCTGGACGACGCCATAAGGCGCACGACCGGCCTCACCGCGCGCATTCGTTGCTTTGGGTATGAAGCGTCGAGCATTCACGCACGACATTGAGCGGATGCCAGGAGAAAACCAATGTCTAGTTTCGCATTACCCAGCCAACAGATCGGTGATTTAACAATCACCGCAGTCAGCGATGGCTATCTCCACACCAGTTTCGACTGTCTTGCAAACATCGACCCGGCCGATGCCGCCCGTATGCAGGAAAATGCGGGGATAACGGATCATACCTCGATCCATATCAACTGCTACCTGGTGGGCAGCGGCGGTCGCACGATCCTGATCGACGCAGGGGCGGGTGGATTCAAACAGTGGGGCGGCCGATTAAAAGCCAATCTTCTGCATGCGGGCATTCAGCCTTCCGAGATCGATGCGATCCTGTTGACGCATGCCCATCCCGATCATGTCGGGGGGCTGATGGACGCTTCAAGCGAAGCCGTCTTCCCGAACGCCGAACTTGTCGCCCACCACCTCGAAGTTGCGTTCTGGCAGGATGACGGCAATCTGAGCCGCGCGCCCGAGCGCGCCCATGGCAACTTCCTCGTGGCGCGCCAGGCGTTCGACGGCTACCGCGACAGGCTGCGCACCTTTGAGGGCGGCGAGGTGCTGCCCGGCATCACAGCGATGCCGCTGCCGGGACATACAGCCGGACATACCGGTTATCGGCTCGATTCAGGTGAGAAGAGCCTGCTGGTCTGGGGCGACATCGTTCATTTCCCCCAGATCCAGGTTCCGCGCCCGGAGGTGTCGATCGCGTTCGATCAGGATGCGCTTCTTGCCGCTGAAACACGATCGACGCTGCTGGACTGCGTGGCCGCCGAGCAGTTGCTGATCGCCGGCATGCACCTCGGCGAACGCGGCTTCGCGCGGATCAAACGGACGGGCGGTAGCTATGACATCGCACATGTGGAATGAAAATTACGCCAAGGTGCGCTCGCCTCACGGCTATAAGCGTTCCTTGCCCTTGCGAATCCGACCCTGACGGGAGCAGACCCACTTGTCGCGTCGAAGGCAGCTTGTCTGGATAACTCTCGATTGCAGAGCGCGCGAAGCACAGATCATTTTACCTGATCCAGAACGACCATTTCCATCGGCGAACGGGCCACGTCCTGGCAAAATCGGCGTTGAAAGTCTGTGCGGCAATCGGCGGTGGATGAGCAGCCATCGCGCTGAATATCGTGCCACAGCGTGCAATCGGCGGGAATGGCGGGCCGCGCCCGATGATGATGAGCACTATGTCCACGCTATACCCCTCTAACGCCATTTCCTTTTTCACCCTCGATCAGTCCATTGTGCGGCCATAGCCTCCCTCAAGCGCCCGCCGTGATGACGCGACGCAAAGCGAGAAGTCAAATGTTTGGCGACCGGCAGTACCTGGTCGTGGGAAATAAGCGGGATCCGACCGCCGGCGACGACACCGCGCCCGGCGATATGGCGGGTCTGGCGCATGTCACGGTCTTCCCCAGCCCTAAGGAGAAGGCTGCTCATACGACTGACGGAACGGCTGCTTCCCGTTCCAGCGCCGCGGCGACCGAGGGGCGAACCTCGATCCGCCGCATGTAGGCTGCAACTTTCGGCCAGCGGCTGAGGTCGATGCTGAAGCCTTCCATCCAACCGAGGACCGTGAAGAGGTAAGCGTCCGCCACCGTGAAGCGGTCGCCCATCAAATAGTCTCGCGTCGTGAGACCGGTTTCGATGAGGTCGAAGCGCCGGGAGAGCTTCATCTTGAAGAGGTTCCGCACAGTTTCCGGCAGGTCTTGGTTGAAGAGCGGGCTCGATCCAGAATGGATTTCGCTGGTGATGTAGTTGAGCCATTCCTGAAGCCGCACACGCTCCAAGGTATCATTGGCTGCAGCCAGTCCTGAATTCGGATTCAGGTCCGCCAGATACTGGACGATCGCCGGTCCCTCCGTCAGCACGTCTCCGGTGTCGAGCGCGAACGCCGCCACATAGCCCTTCGGATTGATGGAGAGGAAATCGCCACCCCCCGACGTGCGCTTCGTGCGGTTGTCGACCCGGACGAGATCGTAGGGCAACCCCAACTCCTGAAGAACGATATGCGGCGATAGGGCGCAGGTGGCGGGGGCGAAATAGAGTTTCATGAGGAAGGCTCCGCGGTCGATGGATGTCACCTTTGACATTGACGCAGATGCGAGAATAAGGAAAATTACAGAGGAAGATTTATGATATAAGTTTGACTACTATGAACCTAGGATGTGAACCGCACCGGGTTTGCCGGAGGCTCCAACTTTTGAGAGAGTGGAGCCATTATGAGCAAGACAACGAACAAGTTTTCACCTGAAGTCCGCAACCGTGCCATCCGTATGGTGCTCGACCACGAAGCCGAGCATCCATCACGCTGGGCTGCCGTTTCCTCTATTGCGGCCAAGATCGGCTGCTCGCCAGCCACGCTGCATGAATGGGTGAAGAAGACCGAGGTCGACACCGGCAAACGAGCAGGCCTGCCGAGCGATGTGGCCGAGAAGATGAAGGC
>JAIXTO010000190.1 GCA_027483885.1 Rhizobiaceae bacterium | reverse complement strand
GCATTCTCGCCTCCACCTCCGGACGGCGGAAGTTCAATTATGCCGATGCGCCTGCCGAGATGATCGAACGGGCAGAAAAGCTTCGTGCCGTCTGCGACAGTTTCAACGTGCCGCTTCCCGCAGCCGCCATCCAGTTCCCGCTGCGTCATCCGGCGGCCACCTGCGTCGTCATCGGCGCCAAGACGGCTGAGCAGATCGCCACCAACATTGCCTGGTTCGAGCAGGAGATCCCTGAAGACCTTTGGGCAACGCTCAAGGATCAGGGCCTGATCAACCGCTAATTCCGAATCCGGAGAAACATCATGCTGAAGACCCTCGACCCGCTTCTGACCGGCGAACTGCTCGCCATCCTGGCTGATATGGGCCATGGCGACGAAATCGTCATCTCGGATGCCAATTTCCCGGCGGTCAAGGTGGCGGAACGGCTGATCCAGATGCCGGGCATCGACGCTTGCGCCGTGCTGACCGCTGTCCTCTCCCTGCTGCCGCTCGATGACTTCGTCGATCATCCTGCCACCGTTATGGATGCACCGGGCGAGCGCCCGGTCATCTATGCAGAATTCGAGACGATTATCGAAAGAGAGGAAAAGCGCAGCATTCCTTTGGAGGTCATCGATCGCTTCGCCTTCTATGACCGCTCCAAGACCGCCTTTGCCGTGGTCTCCACCGGAGAACGGCGGCTCTACGGCAATATCATCCTCAAAAAGGGTGTCGTGCGCTAAGTCGGCCGCGATGGGGAGGAGAAAGTCATGCTCGATAGTCATCAACATTTCTGGAAGGTGGAACGCGGCGATTATGGCTGGCTGACACCTGAACTCGGGTCGATCTACAGGGATTTTCTGCCCGAGGATCTGACCCGCGAGATGCGCCGCGCGGGGATTACCCGCACCATTCTTGTGCAGGCGGCGGAAACCGAAGCGGAAACCGATTTCCTGCTGGAGATCGCCAGAGAAACGGATTTCGTGGCCGGCGTCGTCGGCTGGATCGATATGGAGGCAGAGGATTTTGCCGCGCGTCTCGCACGCTACCGGAAGAACCCGAAATTCGTTGGCCTTCGCCCGATGCTGCAAGGGCTTGGCGACGACGCCTATATCCTGCGCCCGAAGGTGCTCGACAGCTTGAAGGCCTTGGCCGACAGCGGCCTCCCCTTCGATATCCTCATCTTCACCCGCCACCTGCCGCATGTGGTTGCAGCGCTTAAGACCGTGCCGGGCCTCAAGGCGGTGGTGGACCATATCTCCAAGCCGGAGATTGCAACGGGCACGCTCGATCCGTGGCGGGCGCATATGGAAGATATCGCAGCTTTTGCGAACGTCTCCTGCAAGGTGTCCGGCATGGTGACGGAGGCAAGCGCCAATTGGCAGCTTGAGGATTTCAGACCTTACGTCGATCACGTGGCCCACTGTTTCGGCCCCGACCGGCTGATGTTCGGCAGTGACTGGCCGGTCTGCACGCTGGCTGCCAGCTATGCGGAAGTCGCCAATCTCGCGCGCACTCTCCTCTCAACCCATTTCGGACCGGAGAACCTGCACGGTATTTTTGAAAAGAACGCGGCGCGTTTCTACAGCGTCTGAACGCGGCTGGGCGGGAGATCGTATTCTGTGAGGAGGAATGAATTGGCGTCGAATTTTGAGCAACAGAGAGCGCTCGAGCCGTATGTGCGGCTTGCCGGGATTTCCAAATCCTTCGGCCCGGTGAAGGTGCTGAAGGACGTGTCCTTCGATGTGTGTCCGGGGGAAATCCATGCGCTCCTGGGCGAAAATGGCGCGGGCAAATCGACGATGATCAAGATCCTCTCCGGTCTTTACCAGGCAGACGGCGGTGTGATGGAGATCGAAGGCCAGCCCATGCGCTTCGCCACCGCCAAGGATGCCAATGCCGCAGGCATCGCAACCGTTTATCAGGAGCTTCTGCTGTTTCCAGAGCTGACGGTCGCCGAAAACATCTTCCTCGGTCACTATCCCCGAAAAGCCATGGGGCGCATCGACTGGACAGCGGCCCGGGCCAAGGCGCGTGACCTTCTGGACAGTCTCGACTGTCATGATCTCGATGTCGATACCCGCATCGCCACGCTTTCGGTGGCGCAGCGCCAGCGCGTGGAAATCGCCAAGGCGCTCTCGCACAAGGCCAGCATTCTGATCATGGACGAGCCGACGGCCTCGCTCACCGAAAAGGACGTCACCCGGCTGATGGAGGTTGTGCGCAGCCTGAAGGCACGCGGCGTCGGCATCATCTATGTCAGCCACCGCATGCCGGAGATCTTCGCACTGGCGGACCGCGTTTCGGTGCTGCGCGACGGCATGATGATTGACACGCGCGACATTACCGAGGCCGATGAGGCGACGCTTGTTTCCATGATGGTGGGCCGCTCCATCGAACAGCTCTTTCCCAAGGGTGAAGCCAAGATCGGCGAGCCGGTGCTGGAGGTGTCCAAGCTCAATCACGGCCGTCTGGTGCAAAACATTTCCTTCACGCTGAGACGCGGCGAGGTTCTGGGCATTGCCGGTCTTGTCGGTTCGGGCCGCACGGAACTGGCGCTGACGCTGTTTGGCATCACGCCCGCCACGTCCGGTGAAATCCGGGTGAAGGGCAAGCCGGTTTCCATTCGCACGCCGCGGCAGGCCCGCGATCTCGGCCTTGCCTATGTGCCGGAAGATCGTGGCCTTCAGGGCCTCGTAAAATCCATGAGCATTAACGAAAACCTCTCGATGGCAGCGCTGGATCGCATGTCGCCCGGCCTTTTCCTCAATTTTACCGAGGAAGCGCGCCGCGCTGTGGAGGCCGTGAAACGGCTGGGGGTTCGCGCCAGAGCCGGTATTCACCAACCTGTCGGCGAATTGTCGGGTGGTAATCAGCAGAAGGTGGTCATCGCCAAATGGCTGGAGACCCGGCCCGATATTCTGATCCTCGATGAGCCGACGCGCGGCGTCGATGTCGGGGCCAAGGCCGAAATCCATGCGATGATGAGCGATCTGGCCGCCAAGGGCCTTGCCATCATCATGATCTCCAGCGAATTGCCGGAGGTGATCGGCATGAGCGACCGTATTCTGGTGATGAACAATGGCCAGGTCACCGGCATGATCGACCGGGCAGATGCCACGCCTGAAACGGTGGGTGCGGCCATGACCGCGCAGGCAAAATCGAAGGAGGCTGCGTAATGGCTGTCCTTCCCCAGGCTTCCACGTTGTCTACCCGTAAGCCGCGAAATTCCTGCCCCTTCATCGCAAGGCTGATGAGCGATTATGGGCAGGAATGCGTGATTATTGCCGCCATATTGCTGCTCTTCGTGGCCGTCGGGCTCTACAATCCACGCTTCCTCAGCACCTCGAACCTCACCACCATCTTTTCCGGAAATGCCTATATCGCAGTGGCTGCCATCGGCATGTCCATGGTCATCATCACCGGCCATATCGATGTCTCTGTGGGAGCACTGATCGGCGTGCTGGCAACCATTTCCGGCACATTGGCCGTATCCGGCTATCCGGTGTGGGTGGCCTGGGGAGCACCGATCATCCTTGGCATGGCCGTCAATTTCATCGTCGGCTGGCTGGTCGCCTTTGCACGCATTCCCTCCATCGTCGTGACGCTCGGCATGATGTCCATCCTGCGGGGCGGATTGATCTCCATCACCGGCGGCACCTGGATTTCCGGCCTGCCGAAGGAGTTCATGATCGCGCAGTGGAAGCCCTTTGGCCTCCCCTTCCCGATCATCGCCATGGTGGTCTTGACGCTGCTCGCCGCCTGGTGGATGCGCAACTTTCCCTTCGGCCGCTCGCTTTACGCTGTCGGTGGCAACCCGGAAGCCGCTAAAGCCACTGGCATCTCCAGTGAGCGGCGGGTGCTGGCGGTCTTTGTCATCCACGGCGCCTTTGCCGGCATCGCCACCATCCTGTTTGCCACGCAATTGCAGGTCATCCAGTCCACCGTGCCGCCGAATCTGGAACTGACGGTGATAACCGCCGCCGTTATCGGCGGGGTTTCGATCCTCGGCGGATCGGGCACCGTCATCGGCTCCACTCTGGCTGCCATCCTGTTTGCCGCCATCGGCTCGGCACTGATCTTCGTGAATGTCTCGGCCTATTGGCTGCGGGCCGTGATCGGCGGGCTGATCCTCATCACCGTGCTTGCGGACATGATCCGCCGCCGTCCGAAGAAGTAAGGAGGCATCCATGTCCCTGCGTACGCTGCTCAGGCACGAAACCATTCTCGCTCTCGTGGCCGTCGTGCTGCTCGTGGCTTTGGCCTTTCAGTCCAGCCAGTTTTTCACCGGCGCAAACCTGCTCAATCAGGGTCGCCTGATGACGGAAGTGGGGCTTGTTGCCATCATCATGACCTTCGTCATCATCACCGGCGGCATTGATCTCTCTGTTGGATCGATCCTCGGACTCACGGCCATTCTGACCGGCGTGTTCTGGCAAAATCTCGGCCTGCCCCTCATGGCCGCTGCCGGTCTTGCCATTGCGGTCGGCACCTTCTGCGGTTTCGTCAACGGCTTCGTCATCACCCGCTTCGGCGTGCCGCCGCTGATTGCGACATTGGCCACGCTTGCACTCTACCGCGGCCTTGCGGAAGGCATCAGCCAGGCGCGCTCGGTGCGCGGCTATCCGGACTGGTTCTATGTGTTGGGCCAGGGCAACATTCTCGGCGTTCCGACCCAGCTCTGGATCCTGATTGCCTTTGCCATCCTTGCCAGCATTCTTCTCGCAGCCACGCGCATCGGTCGCAGCATTTATGCCATTGGCGCCAATGAAGTCGCTGCCTTCTTTTCCGGCCTGCCGGTCAACCGCACCAAGATTGCCGTCTATACCGCATCCGGTTTTGCGGCGGCACTTGCCGGAGTGATCTTCGTGTCGCGCGTGTCGACCACCCGCTCCGACATGGGCACCGGGTTGGAACTCGACGCCATCACTGCCGTCGTTCTCGGCGGCACTTCGATCTATGGCGGTCGCGGCAGCGTCATCGGCACGCTGATCGGCCTCGTCGTCATCCAGAGCCTGAAGAACGGATTGTCGCTTGCAGGCATCAAGGCGGAAGGCACTGCCGTGCTGATCGGCCTCATGCTGATCGGCGCCATTCTCATGACCACGGTGCTCAACAAGCGCCGGGCCTGAATTCAATCACGCATCTCGCAATAATGGAGGAGGAACCCATGCGCAGAGAAATGATGACCACCCTGCTGGCTCTCGCACTGTCGGCCGGCACATCGCACGCCGCCCCGGTCTGGACCGGAGCGGACGACCAGCCCACCAGTCCGCTGGCCTGCGATGGCGCACCGGCTGCTGCGGCGCCCGTTGCCTATAATGGCGGCGCGCCTGCAAAGGCACCGGAGCGCAAGGGCAAGACCATCAAGGTGGTGGACGTACCGAAACTGGTCGGCATCGGCTATTTCAACTCCACATCCCAGGGCGTCAAGGAAGCCGCCAAGGAACTGGGCACTGTCGATGCAAAAACCGACGGCTCCACCAAGGCCAATATCGATGACCAGATCACCCTGATCGACAATTACATCACCTCAGGCGTTGATGGCATTCTGTTTTCAGCCAACGATCCGGTGGCCATCGCTCCGGTGCTGAAGAAGGCGCTCGCCGCGGGCATCAATGTCGTGGGCTACGATGCGGATGCTGAGGCCGACGCGCGCCAGTGGTTCGTCAATCCGGCAACCCCGAATGGCGTGGCGAAGTCTCTCATCGATACGCTTGCCAAGGAGATCGGTGAGGACGGTTCCTTTGCTATCGTCACCTCTACCTTCACAACGCCCAACCAGGCGCGCTGGATTGCGGAAATGTCCGCCTATCAGGCGAAATGCTACCCGAAGATGACGTGGCTGGAGACTGTCGAGGCCCAGGAGGACAACATTCTCTCCTTCAATCAGGCCAATACGCTGATCAACAAATACGGGTCGGACATGAAGGGCATCATCGGCATGACCAGCGTCGCGACGCCCGCCGCCGCGGACGCTGTGACCCAGGCCGGACAGTGCGGCAAGGTCTCGGTCGTTGGCCTTGCAACACCGAACCCGATGAAGCCATATATCAAGGACGGCTGCGTGAAGTCCGCCGTGCTGTGGAGCACGGTCGATCTCGGCTATGCCGCGATGCAGGCCCTGCGCGCCTCAGCCGATGGCACGCTGAAGCCAGGTGACAAGACGTTCAAGGCTGGCCGTCTCGGCGAGTTGCAGATCATCAATGGCAGCCAGATCCTGCTCGGCAGCCCGGCAGTCTTCACCAAGGATAATGTCGACACGTTCGATTTCTAATCGCCTCAACTGGCGCCCGGGTCAATCCTGATCCGGGTTGCCTTATCTCAAGCGAAGGCTCCAGTGGCAACAGCCGCAATGGCTATGGCAAGAAGACGGTTTTAACGGGGGATAGCTCTCTGGAGCTGTCGATACCGTAAGATCGGCAATCGAGTTTCGCCCTCAGCTTCCGGCCAAGTATCAGCGACGCCCCGAACTGCCGCCTGATGGGTCACTGGCGGATCGTTGAGTTAGGTCTGTGGGATCGCGACTGTCGGTTTTCGTGTCAGTTTGATCCATTTTTCCACTATGCGGCGATCCACTCACGCCAGATAAAATTGTTGCCGGACAATCGACTACACCGGATCTGGTGGGACAACGCGAAATGGAAAAGCGGGTTAAATCCTGCTGAAACTCAACTGCTCGGCCCATTCACGGCTAAACTGCGATCCAAACCCGACTTTGCGACAAGCGCAAATGAGCGCATAAAACATGATTGCAAAACTCATATTAACGGAATAATCATCGCGCAACGAACATCAACGGAGCGTTGCGCATGCCTGGAATTTCAAGACTGGCCCTTGGTCTTACCGTCACCCTGTGCCTTGCCGGCGCAGTCCCAAGCCATGCAGAAGACCTCAAGACCCGCACCTTTACCGATGAGCGTGGCATCGCGGTTCAGGTTCCGGCGCACCCGGAGCGTGTGGCAGCGGTCTCCTTCTTCGCGACCGATGTGGCATTGGCGCTGGGCGTGAAGCCGGTGGCCACCACCTACATGGTCGCCGATCGCCATCCGGACTACCTGCTGGGGCTGACCAAGGGCATCCAGCAGATCGGACAGCGCGCCAAACCCAATCTCGAGCTTCTGTCGGAGACCAAGCCCGACCTGATCGTTGCCATGAAGCGCTACACGGTCGGCAATGCCGATGCGCTCCAGAAGATCGCGCCCTATCTCGCCTACAACATGGAGCTTCTGAGCGAGAGCTACACCGAGGTTGCGCAGCTGGCCGACGTGCTGGGCAAGCCTGAGCGCGGCGCCGCGCTGAATGCTGACTTCAAGAAGCACCTCGACGAATTCGCCGCGAAGGCACCGAAGGACCAGCACCCCCGCTTCCAGATCATGTGGGGCGGCGACACGCCGTTCTCCTTCCACACGGAAAACACCGCCGCCTCCATCGTGGCAGCACTCGGCGGCGACAATATCGCCGGGCCGATGCCCCCCGGCGGCAAGTTCGGCCTGGAAATCAGCCTGGAGACCATGCTGGAAAAGGATCCGGAAGTGATCTTCGTCATGGATAGCGGTCCCAACCGCCCCCATGAAAACAACCCGATCTGGAGCCAGCTGTCGGCGGTCAAGAACGGCCGGGTCATCTATGTCGGCGACGAATGGGTGGAAACCAACGGCCCGATCGCCCGGGAACTGGTGCTGCGTGAGGCCGCCCACTATCTCTACCCGCAGACCTTCCCGGCTGTCGACATCAAGGCCGAGGCGGCGAAACTCATCCCCGCCAGCCTGCAGCAATGACAGCCGTATCCGGCGTCGGCCCCTTGAGGGCCGACGGCGCGCGGGCGGTGGTGCTGATCGCGGTCCTCCTGGCCGTGTCCGCCGCCGTCATCGCCGCCGGCCTGACCTTCGGCACCAAACCGCTTTCGGCCGAGGCAGCGCTTGCCGCGCTGCTTCGGCCTGACGGCAAACTCGACTCCATCCTGGTCTGGACGCTGCGGCTGCCGCGCAGCCTCGCCGCCTTCACCGGCGGCGCGGGCCTGGCGGTCTCTGGCTATCTGCTGCAGACCCTGACGCGCAATCCGCTGGCCGGCCCCGGCCTGACCGGCGTCAGCGCCGGCGCGGTCGCGCCCATCGTTGCCTGTTTCGTCTTCCTGCCGGCGCTTTCCTCCGTCTTTTATCCGCTGATCGGGCTTGCCGGCGGTCTGTCCGCCGCCGCCGTCACCTTCTGGATCGCCCGGGGCGGCAACGTCCGCCCCTTGCATCTGGCGCTGGCCGGCATCAGCGTGTCGCTGTTTCTGGGGGCGATCACCACCTATATCCTTCTGCTGAGCGGGCCGCAGGTGCCCTCCCTGCTGTTCTGGCTGTCCGGCGGCTTCCAGGGCCGCAGCTGGCCGCAGCTCCTGCAGATGCTACCCTGGGTTCTCGGCGGAACGGTTCTGGCGCTCTGCTGTCACCGGGTGCTGCAGATCATGGCGCTGAGCGATCAGGCCGCCAGCGGCATGGGCCTCGATCTGGCGCTGTGGAAACCGCTGCTGCTGATCATCGCCGCCCTGCCCGTGGCCGGCGTCGCGCCCGTCGCAGGCCCGGTCGCTTTTGTCGGACTGGCCACACCGCATATCGTGCGCCTCATGCGCCCCGTTGGCCCGGCCTGGTCGATCGCGCTCAACGTCGCCATGGGCGGGCTGATGACAGTCACGGCCGATCTTGTGGCCCGCAGCATCGCGCTGCCCAAGGAAATTCCGGTCGGCATCGTCACCGCGCTGATCGGCGGGCCGATCTTCATCTATCTCGTCCAGCGGCGCAATTCGGCCTTTGCGGGGGAAGCATGAGCACGGTTCCAAGCAGGCCCGGCGCGGCGTGGCAGGCCTATCTGCTGCCGCTTCTCATGGCGCTCGTCCTCCTCTCGCTCGCGCTCGCCATCTTCCTCGGCGTGGTCGATCTCGACCCGTCCGATACGCTGGCAGCACTTCTGGGCCATGGCTCGCCGGAAGCGCGTGCCATCATCATCGAGATCCGCCTGCCGCGCATTCTGACCGGCATGCTGGCGGGCATCCACTTTGCGCTGGCGGGCCTGCTCCTGCAGTCGATCACCCGCAATCCGCTCGCCGATCCCTCGCTGATGGGCGTTTCGCAGGGGGCGATGCTCGCCGTCAGCGGCTTCCTGGTATTCTCGGTCTATAGCCATGACACCGGCTCGACCACCTTGCAGGAACTGCCTGTGCAGTGGCTGCCGCTGGTCGGGACCGCAGGCGGCCTCGCGGCTGGCGGTTTCATCTATCTCATCGCCTTCCGCCGCGATCTCGGGCCGCTGCGGATCACGCTGTGCGGCATTGCCGTCGGCGCTGTGCTGCATGCCATCGGCATCGGCCTGATGGCCGGCTGGGGCTCCGGCCGCCTGGAAGTGCTGCTCGAATGGTTTGCCGGTAGCCTCTATGCCAGAGGCTGGCAGCATGCGCTGTTCCTCGCGCCATTCACGATCGCCGGCCTCGCCATCCTGCCGGTCATCCGCCGGCCGCTCGAACTGCTGCGCTTTGATGCGACCGTCGCCCGCTCCTTCGGGCTGTCCTACCAGGTGCAGTTTTCCGTGGTGCTGCTGATTGCCTGCGCGCTGGCCGCCAGCGCCGTGGGCGTCGTCGGGCCTGTCGTGTTCGTCGGCCTGATCGTGCCGCATATGGCGCGGTTTCTGGCCGGACGGCATCCCCCGCTTGTGCTGCCGCTGACCATCGCGCTTGGGGCGATCGTCATGACGCTGGCCGATCTCGCCGGCCGCCTGGTGGGCGGCGCGGAAGAAATTCCCATCGGCGTCGTCACCGCGATCTGCGGCGTTCCCCTTCTCGTTGCACTGCTGCGCAAAACGCCATGAGGCCCGCCATGCTGTCCTGTTCCAACTTGTCGATTTCCTATGGCCCGCGCAAGGCGCTCGATGGCTTCACCATTTCGCTGGCCCCCGGCGAGATCCGCGCCCTGATCGGCCCCAACGGTTCCGGCAAGAGCACGGCGCTGCAGGGCCTGTCTGGCCTGATCAAACCAGCCGAAGGGACCGTGCTGATCGACGGCGCGCCGATCGCCGCCATGACGCGGCGCGAGATCGCCCATCGGCTGTCCTTCCTGCCGCAGCAGCCGACGGCGCCGGATGAAATGACGGTGGAGCAACTGGTGCGGCAGGGCCGCTTTGCCCATGTCGGGCTGTTTCGCCGCTATGACCGGCGCGACGAAGACGCCATCGGCTGGGCGCTGGAAAGCACCGGCCTGGCACCCCTGGCGCAGCGCAGCCTCAGCGCGCTCTCAGGCGGTGAACGCCAGCGGGCGTGGATTTCGGCAGCACTTGCGCAGGAGGCAAAGATCCTGCTGCTCGACGAGCCCACGACCTTTCTCGATATCGGCTACCAGATCGAAGTCCTTGATCTGGTCCACACCTTAAGCCGCGAGCGCGGCGTTACCGTTGTCATGGCGATCCACGACCTCAACCAGGCCATGTCGATCTGCGACCGGATCTCGCTGCTGGAAAAGGGCCGCGTGGTGTTCGACGGCGTTGCTGCCGATCTGGCCGCAAGCGGCCTGATCGAGCGGGTGTTCCGGGTGGAAGGGCAGTTCGTGCAGATTTCTCCCGACGGACCGCCGCATTTCGACGTGCATCTGCAGCGGCGTCAGGAGCGGCGCACGTCCGCCGCTACGGCTTGACCAGCCGGAAGACGATCTTGGTCTGGGTATAATAATCGAGCGCAGTTGCGTAGTCTGGCGTCCACCCACCCGGCTGATAGGGAATGAAGCCGTCGAACTCGAGTTTGCGGGCGGAGACGGAGAAACCGGCCTGTGCAAAGACGCGGGCATAATCCGTCACCGAGCGGTCCTGCACCACGGTATTGGTGCGCTCGGCCACCAGCTTGCGCCAGGCCGGCCACAGCGGATTGTCGGTGTGGCAACCCGTGACCGCATAATAGACGCCACCGGGCTTCAGCACCCGCATCATGTCGGCGGCGTGGCCGGCAATATCTTCGACGAGATAGATCACCTCATGGCTGAAAGCGATGTCGAACTCGTCCGCCCAGCCGACCAGCGCCGTATCGGTCTGGTACTGGATCGGCAGATTGCCTTTGAGCGTATTGGCCTTGTCGATCGATTGGCGGGCGATATCCACGCCCAGCGCCTTTTTGAACGGGCGCAGCGCATGAAGATGGCGCAGGAATCCGCCCTGGTTACAGCCGAAATCCAGCACGGCCTGGCGGGACAGATCAATCTCCGGGACCAGTCCGATCAGATGCCGCCAGATCGGCGCATGACCATCGGCCATCGCGTCCTCGGCATCCGGATCGATATACCAGGTCGAGATGGTGGCTGCCTGCTTTACTTCGGAAACGCTCATCGCGACACCTTTTCATGAGTGCAAAAATCAACTTTATTTGACTTAGCTCGAACAGCAGGAGGTTTCCAGACCCACGATCGAAGAAAGGGGGGTGTGCCGCAAGGGGTGAGCCACCTCAGAGCAACACGAGCAGCCAGACTGTAACGGCCATCACTGAGCGACCTCCTGCCACGACAGCACAAGCAACCCAAAAATATTGGCAAGCCGCCGCAACTCTGGCAGTAACAGCCCTGTGGCCAAAATGGTCACTAGCAGCAATTCTGTCCACAGACTGCCGACGATAGGCGCACTGCGTGAGTGCCACAATATGAAGCCGCAATATCAAGTACGACTTTAAGCCTGCCTTGCCCCCCGCTCATGACAGCCGTCGCGCGACACGGAATATCAATGTCAGTCCTTTTGCCAGTGACATCTGAGGCACGATGCCAAACACACCGTCGGCTAAGGAAACCGGTGCTCCTTGCCGCTTAGCGGCGTGGCGTAGACCACAGATCCCAAGGCGATCTGAAAATCACCGGGCACGCGGGCGACGATCTGCTTCAGCGTGGGATGGTCGAGGTAGACGACGGTGTCTGCGCCAAGCCGCTCGATATGGCGCACCTGACCCTGCCATTTGCCCTCGCTCTTCGACAAAACGAGATGCTCGGGGCGGATGCCGTAGGTGGCGCAACCTTCTGCCGCGGCAACCTCGCCATCGTAGAGGTTCATTTTCGGCGATCCGATGAAGCCAGCGACGAAGGGGCTGACCGGATTATTGTAGAGGTCCATCGGGGAGCCGATCTGCTCGATGCTTCCAGCATTCAGGACGACGATCTTGTCGGCCATGGTCATCGCCTCGACCTGGTCGTGGGTGACGTAGATCATGGTGGCGCCGAGTTTGGCGTGCAGGTCGGTCAGTTCCATGCGCATCTGTGATCGAAGCGCTGCATCGAGGTTGGAGAGCGGTTCGTCGAACAGGAAAACCTTGGGATTGCGGATGATTGCACGCCCGATCGCGACGCGCTGGCGCTGCCCGCCTGATAGAGCCTTCGGCTTACGGTCGAGGAGATGGGTGAGTTGCAGGCTTTCCGCAGTCTTTTCGACTTTCTCCGCGATCTCGCTCTTCGGTCGCCCGGCAAGTGACAGGCCGAAGCCGATGTTCTCGCGCACCGTCAGATGCGGATACAGCGCATAGGACTGGAAGACCATCGCAATCCCGCGCTTCGACGGCTCGGCATGGGTCACGTCCTCGCCGTCGATCACGATCTGGCCCGAACTGGACGTTTCCAGCCCCGAAATCATCCGGAGCAGCGTGGACTTGCCGCAGCCGGAAGGGCCGACAAAGACGCAGAACTCGCCCCTCTCCACCGTCAGATCGATGCCCTTGATGACCTCGAGGCTGCCGAAGCTCTTGCGGATGTCCTTGAGAACGACACTGGTCATGCGACTATCCTTTGACGGCACCGGCGGTCATGCCGGCCACGATCTGGCGGTTGAAGAAGATGTAGACGATAAGCGGTGGGATGGTGACGAGCAGGATGTTCATGAAGAGCAGATTGAACTGCGTCTGGAACTGGCCCTGGAAGTTATACAGCGTGAACTGCACCGTCACGTTTTCCCGGCCCGGCAGGTAATAGAGCGGGTTGGTGAAGTCGTTGAAGATGGTGATCGACTGCACAACGATCACCGTCACGGTCACCGGCTTCAGAAGCGGCAGGATCACCCGGAAGAAGATCTGCAAGGGCGTTGCCCCGTCGATCAGCGCCGCCTCATCGAGGTCGCGGGGGATGGTCGCTATAAAGCTGCGGAACAGGAGCACGGAGAAAGCCAGCCCATAGGCAACCTGGATGAAGATCATGCCGGTGATCGTCTTGAAGAGACCGATGGACTGCAGCACCCAGATTGTCGGCACGACCGCAGGCGGGATCATCAGGCCGGCCAGCACGAAACCATAAATGACCTTGTTCCAGCGCGAAGGACGACGCTGCAGGACATAGCCGACCATCGCGCCAAAGAGCACGAGCAGTGTCACCGCAAATACCGTGATGACGGTCGAATTGAAATATGCGAGCAGCAGCAGATAGTTGCGGGTCTCCAGCACTTGCAGGAAATTCTCCCACAATTGCCATTCAACAGGCCACGTGAACGTCAGGCGCGAGGCGTCCTGGCGGGTTTTTGCTGCCGTCAGGAGAATAAAGACGAAGGGCAGGATGAAGATGATGGACGCAAGCGCCAGCGAGACGATCCCCGTGGAGAGCTGACGACGGGTCATAGATCCACCTCCCGGCGATTAAACCACGCTGTGAGCGGCAGGATGATCAGCGCAATCAACAGGAAGAGGATGACGTTACCCGCTGTTGAGAGACCATAGAAGCCGGCCTGGTATTGCTTGTAGATGACGCTTGCGAGCACATCCGAGGAAAAGCCCGGGCCGCCCCGGGTCATGGCCCAGATCAGATCGAAGCTGCGAAGGCCTCCGATGAGAGAGAGCGTCACCACGGTGACGGTTGCCGGACGCACCAGGGGCACCGTAACGCGAAAGAACATCTGTGTGCGGGTGGCACCGTCGATCCGTGCAGCCTCATAGTAATCCTGGCTGATCGTTGCGAGACCGGCAATATAGATCAGCGTCGCAAGGCCGACCCCTTTCCAGAGATCGACAAGGATGACCGAGTAGAGCGCCAGCGAAGGATCGGTCAGCCAGCCTGGGCCTGGAAGTCCGATGGCACTCAGCGCCACATTGATCATGCCATTCGTCGGATGCATCAGCACCGCGAAGGTGATCCCAATTCCGATGGTCGACACGAGGACGGGAAAGAAGACGATGGTTCTCAGAAACCCCTGAGCCCATATTCCTGATGTCAAAAGCACGGCGAGCAGCAAGCCAAGGACGGACTTGGTGGCCGACGTTGTGATCGCATAGATCAGCGTGTTGACGGTGCCCTGGATCAGGAAAGGCTCCCGCAGGAATTGCCGGTAGTTCTCCAAGCCGATGAAGACAGCCGAGAATAGGTCCCACCGCGTCAGACTGAACCAAAAGGACGCGAATGTCGGTGCTAAGAACAGCACCGAAAACACGATGGCAGCCGGCAGCACGAACCAATAGGGATAGGGGGATTTCTGCGTGACCATGTCTCTTCTCCGATGCAGATCCCGCCCGGACCTGGGAGACCGGACGGGGCTCGACTGGCGGGAGGTTACCAGTTCGGCAGGCCGAGTTGCTTGGCCTGCTTTTCGACATCCTGATCGTAGAGTGCAACAGCTTCTACAGCCGGTCGGATGCCGGACCCGACTTCTACCGTAATCTGCTCGAGCGCCGGGCCTTTGACCGGTGACAGGAATTCGAGCGCAGGCGCAGTGCCACCCTCAGCTTCGAAGTAGGGCAGCATGTCCTTGACGGCCTGCGGCACATCGGCGGGAAGCTGGCAGTCCTTGATCAGATAGGGACCCGAGGGAACAGCCTTCGCCATCAGTTCGCAGGCTTCCTTGGAGGCAACCCAATCGAGGAATTTCTTGGCTTCTTCGCCGTTCTCTGCACTGGACGGACTGTAAAGCGCAGATGGCATCCAGACAGTCAGGCCATTCTTCGCCGCATCATCGCCCGGCTGGGCGAAGAAACCCAGATCAGCCAGATTGTCCGGATAGTTTTGTGCGACATTGCCGATACCGAAGGTCAGCATCGGATAATGGGCCGCCTCCCCCGTCGCCACCATACGCATGCCGTCATCGAACTTGGCAGCACCGAAATCGGCATTGAACAGTCCGGCTTTGCCGGTCTGCTCAAGGCGTTCGAAACCCTTAGCAGCCGCGGGTGTCGTTGCGAATTTTGCCTTGTTCTCGGTGAAGTCCTTGGCAAAGCTCGGGGCTGCCGCTTTGACGTTGTAGAAGTCGGCGAGCACGAAGAGCTGGGATGTCCAGGTGTCGCCGTAGGTCTGAGCGATGCCGACTTTACCGGCCGCCTTTGCCTTCTCGCTGTTGGCGATGAAATCGGCCCAGGTCTTCGGCACCTGCAGCCCGAGCTCAGCGTAGATCTTCCTGTTGTAGAAGATGCCGCCGCCCATGGCGGGACCGAAGGGAACGCCGCGAACGCTGCCATCCGCGGCGCTGACGACCGGCTTGAAGTTTTCGGAGATATTGCCTGCGTTCTGCAGACCGGAGAGATCGGCCAGCGTATTCTCCGGCTTCAGCGCCTTAAACAGCGAACCGGTGTTGTACTGGAAGATGTCAGCCATCTCGCCGGTTGCAAGTCGCGTCTTGACGATATTGTCACCCTCAGCACCCCCTGCGCGGTTCTCGATGTCGAAACTGATGTCAGGTCGCTTCTCGCTGTAGGCCTTGGTCAGAACATCCAGAAAACTAATTGTTTCAGGATTGGTATCAGCCAGGATGGTGAGCGTTACGTCGGCATGGGCGGCACTCGCCAGAAGACCGGCAAGCAATGCGGCCAGGATTGTTCTTGCAGTCATTCTCATGGTCGTTTCCTCCTCTATTGACCACTTGATCATTCACGGGCCCCGGGCAGCGCCCGCGGCCGCATCAGATGCTGAACGTAATGATGTGCTCTCCCGCCATGAGGCCGATATCCATCTGGCTTTCTACGGAGTTTCCATTGATCGAGACGTTGCTGCGGATGCTCGCTGCCTTCAGCGACGCGGCGACCCCTTGCGGAAGCACGACGCGATAGGTCACCTGATCTCCCACCAGGCTCCACTCCGCCTCGATCCTGCCTTGCCTCACATCGTGCCAGGCCTTGACGGGCGAAAGCGCGGGCAAAATTGCCGGGTCCAGCTCAAGGTTTGAAAAACCTGCACCTTCTGGCGTCAGCTTCAAGCCGGCGACATCTTCAAACAGCCACTGGCAGACGGCGCCATAGGCATAATGGTTGTAGCTGTTCATGTCCGGATCGTAGATCGAGCCGTCCTCGGCCACCGCGTCCCAGCGCTCCCAAATGGAGGTAGCACCTCGTTCCACCTGATAGAGCCAGCCCGGCACTTTGCGATTGAGGAACACTTTCTCGGCGAGTTCGAGCATGCCGAGACGAGTGAGCGCCGGCAGCAGCGCGGGCGTGCCGATAAATCCTGTCCCGATGACGCCATCGGTTTCCTCGACCACGCGGCGGAAATAGGCCTTGCCCGCCTCCTTGTAGTCATCGGGAACGAGATCATGCAGGAAGGCGAGCGCCCAGGACGTCTGATCATTGTGCGCGATCCGACCGGAGGGCGAAAAGAACTCCGTGCGGAAAGCGACGCGGATTTCCTTCACACGCTCGTCCAAGTTGCGTGCCTCGTCGTCACGACCGAGGATGCGAGCGATACGGGCGGCGATCTGTGTCGAGATGAAATGGTAGAGCGTGGCGGCACAATCGTCAGCGACGGTCGGTCGCGGTTTACGGTTGTCGCCGACGGGCTGGAGCCAGTCGCCAAAGGTGAAGCCGTGATCGCCCCACTCGGCCGGCGGGCGGATGATCGGGCCGTTGGAAATGCCCCAGAGATAGTCGAGCCATTTGATCATGGCCGGGAAGCACTCCGCCAGAACCTCCCGGTTGCCGTAATGCAGGTAGAGCTGCCAAGGGATGATGACGATCGCATCGCCCCAACCGGTCGAGCCCGCCCAGTCGCCGCGTGCATCGATCGGATGCAGCCGCGTCGGATCGGGCGAGAAGTGCGGAACCGCACCATTCTCCCGCTGGTCATGCATGACGTCGCGAAGATATTTGATCAGGAAACGTTCGCTGTCCGCGAGCCAGCAGGCGGTGCCTGCGAAGACCTGTGCGTCTCCCGTCCAGCCGAGGCGTTCATCGCGCTGCGGGCAGTCCGTGGGGATCTCGATGAAGTTCGATCGCTGCGACCAGATGGTGTTTTCGACGAGCCGATTGACCGCGGCAACGCCTGTGGTGATGCCACCGGCAGCAACCGGCACCGAGCTGATCGGCACCATCTCGATGGAAAGGAGGCTTACGTCTCCTTCAAACGTCACCCGGGCATAGCGAAAGCCCATGAAAGTAAAGAGCGGGGCATAGGTTTCCTCGCCTTCGCCAGACAGGATGTAACGCAGCTCGGCGCGAGCGCTGCGATAGTTTCGGTTGTCGAAAGCTTTGTCCGGTCCGAGGATCTCGGAGTGCTCGACGCGGACCGACGCGCCCGGCTTTCCGCTGACGCGGAGCCGAATGTACGCACCGGCATTCTGACCGAAATCATAAAGGCGTCTGCCTTCGGCATCCTGCCACTGCTCGATCGGCGCGAGCGGTGCGAGCTCCTTCACCGCGTCCGCCTCGTGCGGCACGAGCAGGCCTTTGTCGAAATCGAGCAGGTCTATGCCGGCTTCGGCGCGCGGCTGTATGCGAGCATCGTAATCTTCGCCGAAATAGATGCCGTTGCGCGTCACCGGGGAGAGACCGCTCTTCCAGCTCGCATCGGTGACCAGCAGTGCTGCGCCGTCCGCCTCGATTTCGGCGATGGCCGCAACGCGGTCACCCCAGCAATTGAAGATCGGGTTGGAGGCCCAAAGCAACTGGCTGCGATACCAGCCGTCGCCAAGCCAGATCTCGATCCTGTTTTCGCCGACCTGAAGAAGCTCGGACACCTCGTAGATCTGATAGGCGATCCGGTCGTCGTAGCAGGTCCAGCCGGGTGTCAGCAGATCCTCACCGACGCGCTTACCATTGATGAAGGCGCGGTAGAGGCCGAGCGCAGAAATCCTCAAAGTTGCCTTCGAGGGGAGGATATCCACCTGCCAGGACGTCGTCACGAAGGTGCCGCCCGTCCCCTGCCCCTTGTCAATCTCGGGCGCAATCATCTCAGCCCGCGCAAATGGCTGACTGCCGGATGCCATAATCGAGCCTGCCAGAGAGGGCCTGTCCATCATGTCTCTTCTCCCGCCGATGCATACCCATCGGGCCGCACCGGTCATTTTGTGTATCGTTCTATGTATATCATTCTACAAACTCGTTTGCCGCGCAAGCGCTTTTTGCATATAGTAGATGTAGGGATCATGCGCAGACGGGATTACCCATGGAAAAACAGAAGCTTGGCCTACCGACGGATCGCGTGACGATCCGCCATGTCGCCGAGCATGCGGGCGTTTCGGTGGCCGCCGTGTCCAAGGTTCTGCGCAATGCCTATGGGGTCTCAGAGGCACTGCGGACCAAGGTCGAAAACGCCATCGACCTTTTGAAGTATCGTCCGTCGACGGCGGCACGGGCCATGCGTGGCCGGACTTACACTGTCGGCATCCTTGTCGTGGAACTCACCAACCCGTTCGTCCCGGTTCTCCTCGAAGGGATCGATGCCGGGCTGGCAGAGGCGAATTATAAAGCGATGGTCGGCGTCGGCCGCGCGGCCTCCAAGCTTGAGACATCGATGATCGAGTCGATGATCGACACCAGGATGGATGGCTTGGTCCTGATCGGGCCGCAGATTTCTGGAAGCGTGGTGGCCCAATATGCGAAACAGATCCCCATCGTCGCCATTGCCCATCACGAACCCCAGGCGACCTTGTACGACACTGTCAATTCGGACGATTTCGCGGGGGCACAGATGGCCGTTCAAGCCCTGGCATCGCGGGGCTACAGCGACATCGCCATGCTGAGCTACGACCGGTCGGACAGCCCCAGTTCGGTCGTCGCGGTGCAGCGTGAGGCCGGGTACAAGGCGGCCATGGCTGCGATCGGATTGGAAGACAAGACACGGATCATCCGCCATCCCCATCCGAGCGAACCAAGGACGAAGGAACTGGCGGCCTTGCTCTCTTCGAAAGACAGACCGCGGGCGATTTTCGCTTGGTCAGATCTCGATGCCATTCCGCTGCTGGCGGCCTGTCACGAGGCGGGTGTCGACGTCCCCGGCACCCTCGCCGTCATCGGCTACGACGACTGTTCGCTCGCAGGACAGCCGGCCGTCAGCTTGTCGAGTATCAATCAAGACCCACACGCGCTCGGTGCCCGCGCCAGCGAGTTACTGCTTAGCCGCATCGAGGGGCGTGAAGAGGCGCAGCATGTGGTGGTCCAGCCGACGGTCTTGCTCCGCCGCAGCGCCTGATTTTGGCGGGGCGGCGTGCGTGAACGCAATTGGCTAAATGAATTGCCTTGCCAGTAACCGCTCTTGAACCAGTTCGAACCACCGACCCGTTGTTCTCGGCACCGAGAACAAATTCTAGCTCGCGGGCAAAGTGTCTGGCCATTTTTGCCCGCCATGGAGGACGCAAAGTATACGGACCGCTGTTTCGGTAATTGCATACGCCGCGACGTACGGCGTGCCCACGACATGGGGCACATCAACAATGCCGTGTAACTTTGCTGGGTGCAGGAGGCTATCCGGCTCGCGGGAGATATCGATCGTGTGATCGTCGTCGGCGGTGATGGCAGCCTGAACGCCGCCGCGCCGGGTTTGCTGCAGACGGGACTGCCATTGGGTGTGCTACCGCTTGGTACAGCAAACGATTTCGCACGCACCGTCGGTCTGCCTTTGGACCTGGCGTCGGCTATCGAGGTCATAGCGAAGGGCAAAACATCCGTGTCGATCTCGGCGAGGGCCAATAGGCACCCGTTCTTCAACGTGACCAGTATCGGCTTCAGTTCCGATCTCGCCATGTCGCTGACCGAGAAGGCCAAGAAGCGTTGGGAAAAGCTGGGTTACGGCCTGGTCGCGGCGAGACTGCTTGCGAGTTCCCGCCTGTTCACGGCGGCGCTTGAGCATGACGGGCGCACAGAGGAGCTCAAAACACTATAGATCGCGATTGGAAATGGCCGGCACTACGGCGGAGGCATGACAGTCCATGCGGACGCCACCGCGACCGACGGCATGCTTGATTTCCATAGCCTCGAGGTTGACCACTGGTGGCGGCTTCTAACCTTGCTCCCAAGCCTTAGAGAGGGCACGCACGGAGAGTGGGACAATGTTCGCGCTTTTTCAACGAATGACCTTACCATTCGCACCAGCAAGCCCCGCGCCATCAACCTGGATGGCGAGCTCAAAACCAAGACCCCGGTCCGCTTCAGCATCAAAGAGAAGGCGGTGTCGGTCTTTGTAGCTTAACCATCGTTCGATAATGGCGAATGCGCACCTCCAGAACGATGCGTTCCTCCGTTGCCACAACTCACGTTGATCACTTCAGTCGATCCCACATCCTGACCAGATCGGTGACGGATTTGGCGTTCATCTTGCGCATCACCTGGCTTCGGCGAACCTTGACGGTGATTTCGCTGACACCGAGCTCGCCGGCGATTTGCTTGTTGAGACGCCCCTGGACGACCAGTTCCATGACAACACGTTCGCCGGGACTGAGGGCCTGCCAAAGCTCCCGTAAGTTCGAGGATAGGCTGTCCTCCTTCCGCTGCAATCGGTCGCGCTCTATGCCTTGCTGGATGGCGTCGAGCAGATCCTGGTCGCGAAAGGGCTTGGTCAGAAACTCGATCGCGCCGTTCTTCATGGCCTTCACCGACATGGCGATGTCGCCGTGGCCTGTAATAAAAATGACCGGCAAGCGAATACCCAGCGTCGTCATCTGTTGCTGAAACTCTAGGCCACTTTGCCCCGGCATCCGCACATCGAGCACAAGACATCCGGGCGCGTTGGCGACAGGTGTGCTCAAGAACTCCTTTACCGATCCATAGGACCGCGCAGTCAGCCCCACGGAGGCAAGCAGGTCCTCCAACGCGACGCGCACCGATCTGTCATCGTCGATCACATAGACAATCGGTTCATTGGCATCGATGGCCTGCCCGGCGGTCGTCATGCCTGTTTCTCCTCGGCGGCCGGCAGGCTGAACTGGACGACGGCGCCCATGCGCGGCGCAGACGTTACCGAAATGATGCCCCCGTGTGCTTCGATAATGGAGCGGCTTATAGTCAAGCCGATCCCCATGCCGCTTTCCTTCGTGGTCCAGAATGCTTCGAACAGATGATCAAGCGTGGATTGCTTCATTCCACTGCCGGAGTCGGCAACGGCGAACACCACACTCCCTCCCTCATCGCGAGACGATGATATGGTCAATTCCCTCTTGAAACTGGGAACGCCGGTCATCGCCTCAATGGCATTGATCAGCAGATTGCTAATCACTTGCTGGATCTGGATCTTGTCGGCCATCACGGATGGCAGGTCGTCAGCCAGATTCATCTGCAGAGAAATGCTGTTGCGCTCGATTTCATGCTCGGCCATCCCGATTGCTTCAACAGCGGCCTCGTTGAGGTCGACGCGTTCCCGGTGCGGAGCCTCGTTCTTGGCCAGGCGACGCACGCGCACGATGACATCGCTCGCGCGTCTCGCGTCAACGGCGATGCGTTCAGCAGCCTGTCGCGCTCTTTCGAGGTTTGGAGGAGAATGATCGAGCCAGCGGCGACAGGCGTCCGCGCTGGTTGCAACGGCAGCAAGCGGCTGATTGACCTCATGTGCAATCGAGGCGGTGAGCTCGCCAAGCCTTGTCAGGCGCGCCATGCGCGCAAACTGCTCCTGCGCATCAAAAACTGCTGCCTGCGCGGCAACAATTTTCAAGGCAAGATAGGTGGTGATGCCAATCGCGCAGGTGCTGATGCCGCAATTTAAAAGCCCGGCTTCAAACGATCCACGCTGCGTTAGAAACAGGCTGAACACCGTCAGTCCGATGCAAATCGATGCAAGAACGGCAACGCCGCGCGCCGACAGGAAACCGACCGCAATCAGGATGACAGCTATATAAAAGACGGCGAAGGCAATCTCGAAGTTCGTGACCGTATCGGCCGCAAAGATGCAGATCAGCAAAGACACCATGAAGGCGGCTCTCAGCTTCGGCCTGCTCTGCTGTTTCGAAAACATCATGTGTTTCATCGTCTTGTGGCCATGATTGTTGCTTTGCCCGATCTTGTCCCCCCGAGAAATCGCCCATCTCCCGGGCCTGATGTGTGCCGAAGGCCAGGACAGATCGCTGGCTCGTTCTCATTCAGCTAAACCAGATGCTTTCGATCGAACAGCCGTCACCGGCCCCCCTGCCCCATTAAATATACCAAGGTATATCCTCTGTATGCCTATCACTCCCCGCCTTACCCCAATCAGCGTGGCGCACGGAGTGCAGCTCTTCTAAAACGTATTGGGTCTGCTGGATGTCAGAAAGCACCCTCACGCGGATCATAGAACTAATTTCGAACGGGCGCTCAACGGCACGTCGGCTAGGGATCCGCATGATGATGCGGTCCTGCGATGTCCGTGCGAGGCTCCGTTAATCACCCTTGGCTCTCGAAACAGAAGCTCCGCCCATGGCTCATCAGAAGTTCACACCGCTAGCCGTCCGACGTTCGCTCTTACCGAGCCACTGGGACCTGATGGCGCTGTTGCTTATCGTTGGCGCCATCGTGCTGGTCGCCTACGGCGCCCGCGTAACAACGGCGCCGCTGTCGGCGCTCGATGTCACCCCGCTGTCGCTTGATCCGGCCAACCTGCCGACCTATGCCCTGCGCACCATCCTGCGCATGCTGCTTGCGATCGTGTTGTCGTTGATCTTCACCTTCCTTTATGCGGCGCTCGCCGCCAAGAGCCGGCGGGCGGAGATGGTGCTGATCCCGACCCTCGACATTCTGCAATCCGTGCCAATCCTCGGCTTCCTGACATTCACCGTTGCCTTCTTCCTCAATCTCTTCCCTGGCAGCGTCCTTGGAGCCGAACTCGCCTCTGTGTTTGCAATCTTCACCAGCCAGGCCTGGAACATGACCTTCAGCATGTATCAATCCATGCGCAACCAGCCCAAAGATCTGGAGGAGGCGACACGAAGCTTCCACTTAAGCGGATGGCAGCGTTTCTGGCGGCTCGATGTGCCTTTCGCCATGCCTGGCCTTGTTTGGAACACCATGATGTCGATGTCCGGCGGCTGGTTCTTCGTCGTCGCGTCGGAGGCGATCACGATCGGCAACACGACCGTGACCCTACCGGGGATCGGCTCCTATGTGGCACTCGCCATCCAGCAACAGGATATCTTGGCGGTTCTCTATGCCGTCATCGCCATGCTTTGCGTTATCATGCTCTATGACCAGTTCCTCTTCCGGCCTCTGGTGGCCTGGGCCGACAAATTTCGGTTCGAAACGACGACCTCGGGCGTCGCACCGACATCCTGGATGCTTGATCTGCTCCGTAAGGCTCGCGTCACACACCTGCTGACTGCTCCGCTTCAGTGGATTGCAAGGCAGGTTTGGAATCTTCGCCTGCCCAAACTTGCCGGATACAGCTCAAAGGTGACAAGCGTCGCGGTGTCCCGGGCGATCGATTGGATATGGATTGCCTTCATTGTCATGGCCTCGGCCTGGGCGGCCTATGTCAGCATAGATTATCTCCGCGGCAGCATTGGTTGGGCGGATGTTGCGACGGCAACGCTCTATGGCTTCATCACACTGCTGCGCGTGATCGTCCTGATGACGATCGCGACGCTGATCTGGGTGCCCGTCGGGGTTTGGATCGGTTTGCGCCCCAAGGTCGCCGAAAAGGTGCAGCCGCTGGCGCAGTTCCTGGCAGCGTTTCCGGCCAACATCGCCTTTCCGGTCTTCGTCGTGGCGATCGTGCAGTTCGGGCTGAATGCCAATATCTGGCTGAGTCCACTGATGATCCTCGGCACGCAATGGTACATCCTATTCAACGTGATCGCCGGTGCGAGCGCCTTTCCAAGTGACCTCAAGGAAGCAGCGCGTAGCTTCCACATCAAGGGGTGGCGCTGGTGGATCAAAGTGATCCTGCCGGGCATCTTTCCCTACTACATCACTGGCGCAATTACCGCTTCGGGCGGCGCGTGGAACGCCAGCATCGTCGCCGAGGTCGCTAGTTGGGGCGACGAGAAACTTACGACGCCCGGTCTGGGCTCCTATATCGCCACTGCGACGACGAACGGTGACTTCCCCCGTGTCGTCCTCGGCATTGTCGTGATGTGCACCTTTGTCACGCTCTTCAACCGACTGGTCTGGCGGCCGCTTTATGCCTTCGGTGAGCGTCGGCTGCGTCTGGGATAATCGACGTCTTTCGATCAGAGGAAAATTTCTATGCTTGCTCAAATCTCCAAAACACCACTTATCGACATCGACCAGGTCTGCCGTTCATTCCCAAAGGCAAGCGGTAAAGACGTTGTCGTCCTTGAGAAGGTCGACTTGACCATCAGGGAATCCGAGATCGTCGGCCTGCTCGGTCGCTCCGGTTCCGGCAAGTCGACGCTGCTGCGCATCATCGCCGGACTGCTAACGCCATCGTCGGGCAACGCCAGGTGTCGCGGTTCGGACATCGTCGGACCACCGCTCGGCGTTTCCATGGTATTCCAGTCCTTCGCCCTCTTTCCCTGGCTGACCGTGCTGCAGAATGTTGAACTTGGCCTTGAAGCGAAGGGTGTCGACCGTGCGGAGCGGCGCTCGCTGGCGCTGGCCGCCATCGACCTGATCGGCCTCGACGGTTTCGAGAATGCCTATCCGAAGGAACTGTCCGGCGGCATGCGCCAACGCGTTGGCTTTGCCCGCGCTCTGGTGGTTCATCCCGATCTGCTTTTGATGGACGAACCATTTTCGGCCCTTGACGTGTTGACTGCAGAGACATTGCGCACAGACATGATCGACCTGTGGATCGAGGGACGTCTGCCGATCAAGTCCGTCCTGATGGTCACCCATAATATCGAGGAGGCAGTGCTGATGTGCGACCGCATCCTTGTCTTCTCCTCCAATCCCGGCCGCGTGGCGCGCGAACTGAAGGTCGACTTGCCTCATCCCCGCAATCGCCTCGATCCGATGTTTCGGCAACTCGTTGACAGCATCTATGCGCTGATGACGCAGCGCGCCGAGCCACGGTTAGCCGCCATGGAAGGTATCCCCGGGACTGGCATGGGTATGGTGCTTGAGCCGGTATCGACCAATATCCTCTCAGGCCTGGTTGAGGCGCTGGCACGCGCGCCTTACCATGGCCGTGCCGGTCTCCCGGTTCTCGCCGAAACATTGCAGTTGGAAGCGGATGAGCTCTTTCACCTCGGTGAAGCACTCCAGCTTTTGCGTCTCGCCCAGCTAAACGAGGGCGACCTTGTGCTCACCGATGCAGGCGAGAGGTTCGCTAACCTTGAAACCGACTCCCGCAAGAGGCTCTTTGCTGAACATCTTGTCACCTATGTACCGCTAATGGGGTTGATCCGACGGGTTCTTGATGAGCGGCCCACCCATACCGCTCCGGCTGCACGCTTCCGCAACGAGCTGGAAGACTATATGACTGAGTCCCGTGCGGACGAGACGCTGAGGACGATCGTGTCATGGGCGCGCTATGCGGAGCTGTTCGCCTATGACGAGCGCACCGAAATGTTCAGTCTGGAAAATCCAGAATGAAATTTATCGCCACGCCAACGTTGTCTTTGTTGCCCGGTCGGAGGTCACGGAGCCAGATACGGACAGGTGATGGGCCGACCCTGCTTCTGCGCTGGCGAGGGCCATCGCAATGCTCGCAACCGAGTTACATCCTTACAGCCTTGGACAAAGACGCGCATATGACAAAGCCAGCCGAACCGGAAATCCTGAAATTGGCCGAGAAACGCGAAACACCAAGGATCCGCGCCCTTAAGAGCGGGAACATTGTGTTTAACCACGGATCGTCATCGATCGGTCGACTGCACCATCCGTAACCTTTCGGGAAGCGGCGCCAAGCTTCTTGTCGAGAACGCACTTGGTCTCCCCGACGGATCCCTGTTGATGTGCGCAAACGACACGAACTACCGGTGCACCGTAAGATGGCTAAAGCTCAATGAAATGGGTGTGAGTTTTGACGCAATTCTCTAGGCAGTGTCCCCATAAACGGGGTTCATCTTGTGTATGGTGTGTGATTCAATCTCCTTGAAAGGAGATAGCTATGCGCCGTCATGAATTGAGCGACGAAGAATGGGCGGTCATTGCG
>JAIXTO010000236.1 GCA_027483885.1 Rhizobiaceae bacterium | reverse complement strand
TCCCACCGCGACGTCATCCTCGGCCTTGTGCCGAGGATCTACTAAGATCCAATAAAATCAAACGTTTGTAGATGCTCGGGACAGGCCCGAGCATGACGGGAGGAAGCTGAAAGCCCTTTGTCAGCAGTCTGGCCCTCCCCCTTGTGGGGAGGGTTTGGGAGGGGACTTGTCTCATATGCGATAGCCCCGCACTTCCGCATGAGATGACGGCCGCCAGAGGGGGCAAGCCCCAAAGCAGGCAGTAGCCGAAGTGCTCGTCAGGCAATCACCAGTCCACCGTGATAATCGAGACGGTAGACCGCCCGGCCATCGGCCAGAATACGCTCGACGCCCGTGAAACTCGTGTAGTCGCCTTCGCTCTCATCCACATAGCGATACGGTCCCACATCGTGGGCAAATCCCCCGAGAAACCGGCCCTCAGCATACATCAGCGGCAGCGCCGTGCGCAGCACATCGGCAGCGCGACTGCCGTCGATGGCGCTGCCATCCAGCACGCGCCCGTAATAATTCATCGCCCAGACCGGCTTTTCATGGCGCCACACCACCTCCTCACCGAGAAAATCCGTCCCCCCGAAATAGCTGTCGAGATAGGACCAGCCGTCCCGGCGGTAAGGAATGTCCCGCGAGCCTGGCCGGCATGACGTCTCCCCTGGCTTGCCGCCCATATAGGCGGCGGCCTTGGCCTCGACGATGAACGTCAGAAGCCCGTCGATTTCCTTGATCGTTTCCATGGGCTCCCGCCTCCTCTACCGCACAATCTTCATGGCCATGCCGAGCGAGCGCGGCGCGGTTTCCTCGAAACCGAACTGGGCGTAGAGCCGGTTTGCCGGAACATCGGCAATCAGGCTCACATAGGCGCTTTCGGGTGCGTGCGCCTTCAAATGGGCAACCAGCGCTGCCATGATCTTTTTGCCAAGCCCCTTGCCCTGGTGCGCCGGCTGCACGGCAATGTCGGTCACCTGAAAAAAGCAGCCGCCATCGCCGATGATGCGCCCCATGCCGACGATTTCTCCGTCGCACACCACCCGCACGCCGAAAAACGTGCCTTTCAGCCCGATGGTGGCCGCCTGCGGCGTAAACGGGCTGAGCCCGGCCTCGTGGCGAAGACGCAGATAATCCTCAAGCGGCGGTGCCTGTGGTTCAAGGTGATAATTTTGCTTCTGCATCGTGTCTTCCTGCACCGCGTGTCTCGTCCTCTTGATCGCCTCGGCCAAAAAACTCAGCCTTGCCAGTCGCTTGTGTAATTGATCCGTTCCACGCCGGTGAAGCGGGAGAGCCGCTGAAGCTCCGCATCGAGTTTTTCCAGACGGCCAGCCGAGGCGCGCACGCCCTTTTCCAGCCAGAGCCGTTTCACGTCGAGCACGCCTGCCTTGCGATCCGCCTTCATGTCGATGCGGCCGATCAGGCGGTCGCCTTCCAGAAGCGGAAAGACGTAATAACCAAACTGCCGCTTCGGCTCGGGCACAAAGATCTCGATGCGATAATTGAAGCCGAACAGGCGCTCGGCCCGGTCGCGGTCACGCAGCAGCGGATCGAAGGGGCTCAGCACCCGGATGCGCGCCGGCGGTTCCGGTGGATCGGCAAGCGCCGGCAGCATGTCGGGCAGCGCGTAGGACAGGCGACGGCGGCCATCGACCGTGACGATCTCCACCGGCTGCAGGTTTTCTGCCTCAGCCGCCAACCAGTCCTTTGCCTCCTGCGGGGTGACAAGATCGAAAAAGGCGGCAATCTCGCCCGAGGTCGCAAACCCCAGACGGGAAAGAGCAGCGCGGCAGGCCCAGTCGACGAACTCGGCGTGGCTCACCTCCGGCTCATGGTGGTGCGCCGGCAGAACCCGCTCGGTGAGATCATAGACCTTTTGAAAGTTGACCCGGCCGGCGATGGCAAAGCGGCCGGTGCGCCAGTGATATTCGAGCGCCGTTTTCGATGGATGCCAGTTCCACCAGCCGCCGGATTTGTGATCCTCGTGGCGGATATCGCGCGCCATCACCGGCCCGTTTTCCTTCACCCGCGTGTAGGTTTCGTCAAACACCGCATCGAACCCCTCGCCGCGCCATTTTTGCCAGCGCTCGATAATGGCTGCTTCCTCCCTGAGGAAACGATGCTTCCAGTACCGGAAGAAGGTGGAGGGAATGATCGCCGCATCATGCGTCCAGTGCTCAAACAGCGCGCCATCCGTTTCCAGAAGCGCCACAAGGTCTTCACGGCGAAAGGTCTGGTTGCGGGAAAACAGGATCTGGTGATGCGCCCGCTCCACCGTGCGGATACTGTCCACCTGTATAAAGCCGAGATCCTCGATGAGGCCAAGCAGCCCCGCCTTGCCAAGCTTCAGGTTCGGCGCACGCGAAAGCCCCTGCCGTTCGAGAAAGGCCCACCGTGCTGTGCGATTGTCGATCAGAATCGTCATGGGAAGAGGCTAACGCGTGTTCGCGTTTTGTTCAATCGAAAACACAGCACGCTGGGGTCAGTGAGGAGAGATGGCCGGACCGATATTTCCGGTTATTGCACAGCCGAAAAATTTGCGGGGAACATCGGCCATAACCCACGGTTGGGCAAATGTACTCCAACCAAAGGAACGCCCTATGTTCATGAGAGTAGACCAGCTGCAGGCCAATCTGCCAGCACCCGCCCGGGCAGATCCGAATGCCGCCGCCGCCCTCCAGGAATTGCTGGGAGGAAAGTACGGCGAAATGTCCACGCTCGGGAATTACATGTTCCAGAGCTTCAATTTTCGCAGCAAGGAAAAGCTGAGGCCCTTTTATTCGCTCGTCGCCAGCATCACCGCCGAAGAACTCGGCCATGTCGAGCTGGTCAGCAACGGCGTCGTCATGCTGAACAACGGCCCTGACATTCCCGATGGCGATGCGGGCGATGGCGGCGACATTTCCGATGCGCCCTGGGAAGGCATGAAGGATATCCGGCTTGCCGCAGCCTTCCTGTCGGGCGGTGGTGGGGCAATGCCCGTCAACAGCAATGGCGTGTCGTGGAACAACGACTTCATCACGACGACCGGCAATGTCGTGGTCGATCTGCTCCACAACTTCCATCTGGAATGCGGCGCACGCCTGCACAAGCTGCGCGTTTACGAGACGCTGTCGGACCCGACCGGCCGGGAAGTCTGCGGCTATCTTCTGGTACGCGGTTCCGTGCATGCCCACGCCTATGCGCTGGCGCTCGAAAAGATCACCGGCGTCGACGTCAAGAAATTCCTGCCGACCCCCAACATTCCGCTCGACAAGATCCCGGAGTGCCAAAAGTATCTCGACGAGGGCTCGCATCGCCGGCTCTATACGTTCAGCCCCAACGATTACAAGGAAATGTCCGGCATCTGGGGCAATGGCGAAGTGGCCCTGCCGACCGATCCGCCCGGCGAGCTGGAAGTGGTGGACGGCATGCCTGAAGGCGGCAAGATCCACCAGTTCGTCGGTGTGCCCTCGGCATTCACCCCGGACTATTCGCCGGAGGAAATGTTCGAAATCGCCGAAAAGCTCTACAAGAAGTCCAGATAACGGACGAAACGACAACCGTGTCGGGGCATTTTACCCCGGCACGTCTCCCCCGGAACGTCTCCGTTGACGAAAGCCCCGTCCCGGACGGCAAGGCGCTGGCACATTCGATCGCGGCGTCGCCGACCGAAATTGCCGGTTCCGCGCTTCCCCCCTGCCACCTTCGCGGTTTATAGAGGCCTCAATACCGGAAGAGGCCCGCCCTTTGCACATCATCTTCGACAAGGCCGAATTGCGCTTCGGCGAGCGCGTGGCGCTGCATCCGCTGAGCCTTCAGCTGTCAGAGCCGCGCATCGGCGTGATCGGCCTCAACGGTTCGGGCAAGACAAGCTTTGCGCGGCTGGTGAACGGGCTTGTGAAGCCAACGAGCGGCCGGGTGACACTTGACGGACTGGATACGGTGGCAGACGCCAGAGCGGTTCTTGCCGCCACCGGCTTTATCTTCCAGAACCCCGCAAACCAGATCATCCTGCCGCTCATCCGCGATGACATTGCCATGGGACCAAAAGCCCGCGGGCTGAAGGGCAAGGCGCTGGACGACGCGGTGGACGCCGTGATGGAGCGGTTCGCCATTGCCGACCTTGCCCACCGCCGCCCGCATGAACTGTCCGGCGGGCAGTTGCAACTGGCAGCGCTTGCGGCCGTGGTGGTGACGCAGCCAAGGCTCATCCTGTTTGACGAGCCGACCAACCAGCTGGACCTCAAAAACCGCGCGCTGGTGCGCCGCGCAATCGAAGGGCTGGAGCAGCAGGCGATCGTCATCAGCCATGATCTGGAACTCGTCGCCGGCTTTGGCCGCGTGCTGGTGTTTCATGAGGGCAGCCTTGCCTTCGATGGAGACGGTGCCGAGGCCATTGCCCGCTACCGGGAGATTGCCGCATGCTGACCAGCCTTTATGTCGAAGGCACAAGCTTTCTCCACCACATGAGCGTGCGGGCAAAGCTTGCGGGCCTGATGTTGTTAGGCCTTGCGCTTTTCGTTGTCGGCAATTCCTTTGTGCTGGGCTCTGCCCTTCTCATCACCGCCATACTTTATCTGCGGCTGGGGCTTGGGGTAACCGAGGCC
>JAIXTO010000077.1 GCA_027483885.1 Rhizobiaceae bacterium | reverse complement strand
ATGGTGAGGTAGTTGATGGTTTCGCCATCGACCGGGAAGAAGCCGCAGGTGGCGCCGTATTCCGGGCCCATGTTGCCGATGGTGGCGCGGTCGGCAAGCGACATCGAATCAAGGCCGGGGCCGAAGAATTCGACGAACTTGGAGACTACGCCCTTCTTGCGCAGCATCTGCACGACGGTGAGTACGAGGTCGGTCGCGGTGACGCCTTCCTTCACCTTGCCGGTCAGCTTGAAGCCGATGACTTCAGGCAGAAGCATGGAAACCGGCTGGCCGAGCATGGCCGCTTCCGCCTCGATGCCGCCCACGCCCCAGCCGAGAACGCCCAGACCATTGATCATGGTTGTGTGGCTGTCGGTGCCGACGCAGGTATCCGGATAAGCGGTGGTTTCCCCGTCTTCTTCCTTGGTCCAGACGGTCTGGCCGAGGTATTCCAGATTGACCTGGTGACAGATACCGGTGCCGGGCGGCACAACGCGGAAGTTCTTGAATGCCTGCTGGCCCCACTTCAGGAAGCGGTAACGCTCGCCGTTGCGCTCGTATTCCAGCTCGACGTTCTTGGCAAACGCAGTCGGCGTGCCGAATTCGTCGACGATAACAGAGTGGTCGATGACGAGATCGACGGGCACGAGCGGGTTGATCTTTTCCGGATCACCGCCGAGTGCCACCATGGCATCACGCATGGCGGCAAGGTCGACCACGGCGGGAACGCCGGTGAAGTCCTGCATCAGCACGCGGGCCGGGCGATAGGCGATTTCGTTTTCGACCTTGCCCTTGTTGCTGAGCCATGCGGAGACGGCAAGGATATGCTCCTTGGTGACCGTCTGGCCGTCTTCGAAACGCAGCAGGTTTTCCAGCAGAACCTTCATGGAAAAGGGAAGGTTCGATACGCCCGGCAGGCCATTGGCTTCTGCCTTCGGCAGGCTGTAATATACATAGTCCTTGCCGTCGACGGTCAGAACCGACCGGCAATTGAAGCTGTCGAGAGACTTTGACACGGATTTAATCCCCGCTGATACTAGAGCCAACACGCGCGTGCGGACGCCTATGCACTTCATGCACATCAGGATGCGGGTGCGACCATTTCCGCTGTCCGCACGAGAAGATTTTGTCTTCAGGTCCGGCGCAAGATGAAAATCACGCCGGTCGCTGGCGTGGTTGCGAAGCTTATAGATACTTTCTAAGAAAGGTTCCAGACGGTGATCTACCAGATTGCCAGATTTTTTTCATCCCCCGGCCTCAAGTGAAGTGAAGGCAGACCTCATGCGGCTCATGGCCGAAAACCTCTCGGCGCATCGCGGCGAGGATCTGATATTCTCGAATATTTCCTTCAACTTAAGGAGAGGCGAGGCGCTGGTGCTGACCGGCCGCAACGGGTCCGGAAAATCGACGCTTCTCAGGGTCGTGGCAGGCCTCATCCGCCCGGCTGCGGGACAGGTGGAATGGCGTGGCGCAGACGGGCAAAAAGGCGTCAACGCCGCCGAAGCCTGCCATTATCTCGGGCATCGCAATGCGATGAAACCGGAACTCACGGTTGCGGAAAATCTTGCCTTCTGGCGCGATTTCCTGCGCGACATGGAGGGAGGCTCCGGCGTCACGATCGGCGAGGCGGCCGAAATGGTCGAACTCGGCGCCATTCTTCACCTGCCTTTCGGTTATCTCTCGGCCGGCCAGCAGCGGCGCATGGCCTTTGCCAAGCTTCTTGTTGCTTACCGCCCAGTCTGGATCCTCGACGAACCGACGGCGGCTCTTGATACCTCTGCCGAGGCGCTGTTTGCCCGCCTCATCCGCGCTCATCTGCATGCCGGCGGCATCGTGCTGGCGGCGACGCATCAGCCGCTGGATTTTGTGGCTTCACAGCGTCTGGAGATGAAGGGTTTTCAGTATGCGGACATGGAGGAGGGGATATGATCACTTGGCCTTCGATGGCGCATGGAAGCCCCCCTCTGCCCTGCCGGGCATCTCCCCCACAGGTGGGGAGATCGGCCAGCCAATTGCCCCCCCGATCCGGATCTGCCTTCCGCTTTGTCTTTGCAGTACTGGTGGAGCGAGTGATTGGCGCTTGTGATCTCCCCACCTGTGGGGGAGATGGCCGGCAGGCTAGAGGGGGGATGGCGTACTCGATGGGGGCCACATCATGACCGCCCTCCTTCTGCGCGACCTCAAACTGTCCATTCGCGCCGGGGGTGGCGCCCTGATCGGCGTGCTGTTCTTCATGACGGTGGTGGCTGTCATTCCCTTCGGGGTCGGGCCGGATCTCAATCTTCTGTCGCGCATCGGCCCGGCCATCGTCTGGATCGGAGCGCTTCTTGCCGCACTTCTCGGCCTCGACCGGCTATTTCAGACCGAGCGCGAGGATGGCTCGCTCGACCTCCTGTTGATGCAGGAACATCCGTTGGTGCTGGTGGTGCTGGTCAAGTGCCTGGCGCATTGGCTCGCCAACGTTTTACCGCTGGTGATTGCCTCGCCGCTGCTTGGCCTGTTCATGAACATGGACGAGGTGGCGATCGGCGCCGTGATGTTGACGCTGCTGGTGGGATCGCCGGCGCTCACCTTCATCGGTGCTGTCGGGGCAGCCGTTGCCGTTACGCTGCCGCGCGGCGGGCTTCTCGTCTCCATTCTCGTGCTGCCACTCTGCGTGCCGGTGCTGATTTTTGGCGTTTCGGCCTCTTATGCGGCGGTGGAAGATCCCGCGCCTTTCCTGCCGCCTTTCCTCATTCTGACTGCTATCACAATGTTTTTTGCGGTTCTCGGGCCGGTCGGCGCCGCACTGGCGTTGCGCAATGCCGGGGATTGACTAGAATCAAACCGGCCCCTTGTGCCCGGCCTTAGAAGAGACCCATGACCGAGAGCCTTGCCATCACCAAATTCAGCGATCTTGCCAACCCGACGCGGTTTCTGGCGCTTGCCGCGCGTATCCTGCCGTGGTTGTCGGCGCTGACGACGCTGCTTTTTGCCGTCGGGCTTTATCTCGCCTTTTCCACAGAAGGCGATTACCAGCAGGGCGATACGGTGCGCATCATGTATGTGCATGTGCCCGCCGCCTGGCTGTCGATGATGTGTTATTCGGTGATGGCCCTGTCGGCCATCGGCACGCTCGTCTGGCGCCATCCACTCGCCGATGTCAGCCACAAGGCGGCAGCCCCGCTCGGCGCAGCTTTTACGCTGATCGCACTGGTGACCGGTTCGCTCTGGGGCAAGCCGATGTGGGGCACCTGGTGGGTCTGGGATGCGCGGCTCACCTCGGTGTTCGTGCTTTTCCTCATGTATCTCGGCATCATCGCGCTGAACCGGGCGATGGATGATCCCTCGCGGGCGGCCCGCGTCAGCGCCGTCCTGATCCTCGTCGGTTTCGTCAATATTCCGATCATCAAGTTTTCCGTCGACTGGTGGAACACGCTTCACCAACCGGCCAGCGTCATCCGGCTCGGCGGCCCGACCATCGACGGTGAATTCCTGCGCCCGCTCCTGGTGATGGCGGTGGCGTTCACGCTTCTGTTTTTCACGCTGCATATCATGGCGATCCGCAACGAGATCTGGCGCCGGCGCGTTTCGACGCAGCGCCGCATGGCCGCACGCCTTGCCGGCCGGGAGGGCTGATCCATGGGCCACGCATTTTATGTCTACACATCCTACGGGATTTCCGGCTTCGTGACGCTGGCACTTGTGCTTTGGACGGTGATCGACGGGCGCGCGCGCCGGCGAGAACTGGCCGAACTGGAGGCATCGGGCCTTCGCCGCCGCTCTGCCGCCCCGATGGCCGAGACACCCAGATCATGAGCACGGCGACTGACGACAAGAAGCCGGAAGGCCGCCGCAGTGCCTCCCGTTATCTGCTGGCGCTGATCCCGCTTGCCGTCTTTGCGGGCTTTGCCGCGGTGGCCGGCAAGATGCTTTATGATCAGGACGTCAACGGGCTCGACGTATCAGCCATCCCGTCAGCGCTGATCGGCAAGCAGGCACCGTCACTTTCGCTGCCGCCGCTTGAGGGGTCGCAGACGCCGGCCCTCACAGACGCTGCCATGAAGGGCAAGCTCACCCTCGTCAACGTCTTTGCCTCCTGGTGCGTGCCCTGCCGGCAGGAGCATCCGATGCTGAAAGAACTTGCGGCCGATAGCCGCCTCACCATCGTCGGCATCAACTACAAGGACCGCAACGACAACGCGCTGCGTTTCCTCGGCGAACTGGGAAACCCCTATGATGCAATCGGCGTCGATCCGAACGGCAAGGCCGCCATCGACTGGGGCGTCTACGGTATTCCGGAAAGCTATCTCGTCGGCCCTGACGGCACCATTCTTTACAAGAAGGTTGGCCCCTTCGATGCGCGAAGCGTGACCGACGGGCTGATGCCGGCGATTGAAAAGGCGATTGCGGCGTCTCGCTAACGTATCGGATTTTGATACGTTACCTTGACTAAGGAAACGTATCAATTTACGATACTAAAACTCGGTGAAAAATGATCCGCTCGTTCCGGGACAAACTGACGGCATCGATTGATGACGGTTCCGTGCGCAAAGGTTTTCCCTCAGAGCTGGTGCGCAGGACACAGCAGATGCTGGTTCTTCTGGATGCAGCCGTTGCCCTTGACGATCTCAGATCACCGCCGGGGAATCGCCTGGAGAAGCTGTCCGGCGACCGCGAAGGTCAATATTCTCTGCGCATCAACGGCAAGTGGCGGCTCTGCTTCACCTGGGACAATGGCGGCGCTGAAAATGTCGAGGTCGTGGACTATCAT
>JAIXTO010000147.1 GCA_027483885.1 Rhizobiaceae bacterium | reverse complement strand
GGGCAGAACGCCATGATCGTTGATAGCTCGGCGCTGGCCGAACAGGTGGTCGGCGATGTCATCGCCTCTGCCTTCGACAGTGCCGGCCAGCGTTGTTCGGCGCTGCGGGTTCTGTGCCTGCAGGAAGAGGTGGCAGACCGTGTGCTGGTGATGCTGAAGGGTGCGCTTGCCGAACTGTCGATCGGCCGGACCGATCGGCTGAGCACCGATATCGGCCCTGTTATCACGCAGGACGCCAAAGAGACCATCGAGGCGCATATCCGCCACATGGCCTCGCTTGGCCGCTCCATCCACCGCGCCAGCCTGCCGGACACGGCAGCGGCCGGGACATTCGTCGCGCCCACCATTATCGAGCTATCCGCGCTGAAAGAGCTTCAGCGCGAGGTATTTGGCCCGGTCCTGCACGTCATCCGCTATCGCCGGGCCGATCTTGACCGGCTGATCGACGATATCAATGCCACCGGCTACGGCCTGACCTTCGGCCTCCATACGCGCCTGGACGAGACTATTGCCCATGTCATGGGCCGTATCCGCACCGGCAACCGCTATATCAACCGCAACGTCATCGGGGCCGTCGTTGGCGTGCAGCCGTTTGGCGGTCGCGGTCTTTCCGGCACCGGACCCAAAGCCGGTGGCCCGCTGTATCTTGGGCGTCTGGTGGAAACGCCGCCGGAGCCGCCGCAGCTGAGTTCCGTGCATCTCGATCCGGCGCTGACAGATCTTGCCCGTTTCCTCGACGATCGCCAGAAGCCGGAGGCGGCGGAACGGGCCCGCACCATCGGCAGCCAGTCGGCCCTCGGGCTGGAATTGCAGCTGGCAGGTCCGGTTGGCGAGCGAAATCTGTATGCGCTTCATCCGCGTGGCCAGATTCTTCTCGTCGCACAGACTGAAGACGGGCTGCTGACACAGCTCGCGGCCGTGCTTGCCACCGGCAACAGCGCCGTCATCGATAGGGCAGGCGGCCTTGGCTCGCAGCTGCAGCCTTTGCCGGCAAGCCTTTCGGCGCGGATCACGTTTGCCGACGACTGGGCATCGGCCGGCCCGCTTTCCGGCGCCCTGATCGAAGGAGAGGGCGCGACGGTGACGGAAGTCCTGCAGCGTATTGCCGAGCTTCCGGGCCCGCTGCTTCTGGCGCAGGCGGCTTCGTCGGCAGATGTCGGCCGGCCGGATGCCTATTGCCTCAACTGGCTGCTGGAAGAGGTGTCCACGTCGATCAACACGGCGGCCGCCGGCGGCAATGCCAGCCTGATGTCGATCGGCTGAGGCTTGCCCGCGCACAGCCAACTTCTATGATAGGCCGCCGGTCGTATGGATCGGCGGCTTTTTATTCGGACAGGAAACAGGCGTGCAGGGCAGGAATAACGGGTTTTATGGCACCGCAGTTTTCGGGCTGCTTTTGTGTCTTGCGCCGACGGCGTCCGTCGCTGCCGATTGGCAGGCGGTCGAACAGATCAAGACCTATTCGATCTCGGGCACGACGGGGGCAGCCCTTTATGAGGCGATCGGCGCACGGGCGCCGGAGGCCGGCGGCGGCCTTGCCATTGCCCATACCAGTTTCAAGCTGACCTGGACACGCATCTATGAACCGCAAGGTTCGGCCTGCGCCATCACCGTTGCAAAACCCAAGGTCATCATCACCTATACGCTGCCAAAGCCGTCAGGCCGGCTGTCATCGGACGTGGCCGACAGCTGGGCGCGCTTCATCCGGGGCGTGGAAAAACATGAGCGGGTGCATGGCGCGTTCATCAAGGAACTGGTTCAGCAGATCCAGGATTTCAGCCTTGGTCTTCGCGTGGACAACGACCCCGGCTGCCAGAAAATCCGTCAGGTGCTGACGGCGCGTCTCGGTGAGCTGTCGAAGGCGGAGCGGGCAAAAAATGTGGAGTTCGACCGGGTGGAGCTAAACCCCGGCGGCAACGTGCATCAATTGATCCTGGCGCTGGTCAACGGCCCCTGACCGGGCAACGCAGCCGCTAAAAAGAGAAAGCCCGCCGAGGGGTTCCGGCGGGCTTTCTGATGAGCCATTTCGGGCCCTTTCCTTGGGAGGAAACTTATTCCGCCGGCTGCAGGACTGCCGGAATGGCCGGTTCCGCAGGCAGGCGGCCAGCCATGGCTTCGGCAAGCTTTGTCGTGTCCAGCTCGTTTTCCCAGCGGGCAACAACGATGGTGGCCACCGCATTACCGACGAAGTTGGTGAGCGCCCGGCATTCCGACATGAAACGGTCGATGCCGAGGATCAGCGCCATGCCGGCAACCGGCACGGAGGGAACGACCGACAGCGTGGCGGCGAGCGTGATGAAGCCGGCGCCGGTGATGCCGGCGGCACCCTTGGAGCTCAACATCGCCACCAGCAGCAGCAGGATCTGCTCGCCGAACGACAGTTGGATGTCGGTTGCCTGCGCAATGAACAGGGCCGCCAGCGTCATGTAGATATTGGTGCCATCAAGGTTGAACGAATAACCTGTGGGAATGACGAGGCCAACGACCGAGCGCTTGCAGCCGGCCCGTTCCATCTTCTGCATCAGGCCGGGAAGCGCTGCTTCCGAGGAGGAGGTGCCGAGAACCAGCAGCAGTTCCTCCTTGATGTAGCGGATGAGCGCAACAATCGAGAAGCCATTGTAACGGGCGACAGCACCCAGCACCACGAACACGAAGAGGAACGAGGTGAGGTAGAAGGTGCCGATCAGGAAGGCGAGATTGGCAATCGAACCGATGCCGTATTTGCCGATGGTGAACGCCATGGCGCCGAAGGCACCGATGGGCGCGGCCTTCATCAGGATGGCCACCAGCTTGAAGATCGGCGCTGTCACCGCATTGAGGAAATCGGTGACGGGACGGCCGCGTTCACCCACCATGCCGAGCGAGATGCCGAACAGCACCGAGAAGAACAGCACCTGCAGGATGTCGCCGTCTGCAAAGGCGCCGACGATGGTCGTCGGAATGATGTTCATGAGGAAGCCGGTAATGCTCGTCTCATGCGCCTTGGACGCATAACCAGACACGGCCGCCGCATCGAGCGAGGCCGGGTTGATGTGCATGCCGGCGCCCGGCTGCACCACGTTTGCCACGACCATGCCGATGGCAAGTGCCAGCGTCGAGAAGGTCAGGAAGTAGATCATGGCCTTGCCGGCCACGCGGCCAACCTTTTTGAGGTCGGACATGCCGGCAATGCCGGTGGCAACGGTCAGAAAAATCACCGGTGCGATGATCATCTTGACCAGGCGAATGAATGCGTCCCCGAGCGGCTTCAGCGAAGCGCCGATTTCGGGATAAAAGTGGCCGAGTGCGATACCGGCGGCAATGGCCACCAGAACCTGCACGTACAGTTGCCGGTACAGCGGAATTTTGCCGCGCGGCGTGGCGGCCTCGAGATTCATGTCCATGCGATAGATCCTCCATCGCGCCCCAACCAAATCGGCTCTCCCGGGGCGTTCTTTTTGACGATGGACATGAGTAGCAACGGCCGTGCCAGTTGGAGCAGGGTTCGCAACGCACTGAAAATAATAATACTTTTTCTAAAGCTTCAGATTGTGGCAAACCGTCCGTGCGGATTTTCGCACGAAATTCTTGTGGCGAGGGCGGTTTTGTGCACAATGTCGCAGATGCAGATATCGCAACCCAAGACGCCACAGCGCGCCCATCCATTTCGTGCATCGCGCCGGCCATGGCTGATTTTGACGGCAGTGGCGGCTGTCGCTCTTATCATTGTGCTGTTCAGCGTCCAGTCGTTCGTATCGACCACGGTTCTGGCGGATCTGCAGCGGCAGGGGCGGGTGGATGCCGGCATCAAGGTGGCACTGCTGCGGGCCGTGCTGGAAAGGCCGCGGTCGCTGCCGCAGATCCTGTCGCGCGACAGGGATGTGGAGGAGGCGCTGTCGGAGCCGAGGCCGGATCGGATCAGCGGCCTCAATCGAAAGCTGGAGGATCTGGTGTCCGGCACCAATGCCTCCGTGCTTTACGTCATCGACAGGCATGGCCGCGCCATCGCCTCCAGCAACTGGCAGCAGCCATCGAGTTTCGTCGGCAGCGATTATGCCTTTCGCGAGTATTTTTCACGCGCGGTGGCCAACGGCAAGGCTGAGCATTTTGCTCTTGGCAGCGTCAGCGGGCTGCCGGGCCTTTACATTTCACAACGGGTTGGCAGCGGCGAAAATTTCTTGGGCGTTGTGGTCGTCAAGGCGGAGTTCGATCAGTTGGAAGAGGACTGGCGCAATGCGACGCGGCCAGCTTTCGTCACCGATCCGAACGGTGTGGTGCTGATCACCAGCATTCCCTCCTGGCGTTTCATGACGCTTGGCGCCATGGCGGCACCCGTGCTGAAGACGGTGCGTGAAAGCCTGCAATTTGGCGATGCGCCGCTGCTTCCCCTGCCCGTCAAGGTATTGGGCGCGCCGCAGGAGGATGCCCGGCTCATCGAAACGGTGCTGCCGGGAGAGCGGCAGGCGCGTTACGTTGAGGTGACGGTTCCTGTAGGGACCACGGCGTGGCACCTGCATTATCTGTCGCCGGTGGAACCGGCGCTGTCTGCTGCGGTGCGCCAGGCGCAGCTCTCGGCGCTAGCCGTCCTCATTCCCCTCCTTGCGCTCGCAGCGCTCTGGATCTGGCGGCGACAGGCGGTGCTTGCCCGCATGGCGGAGGAGCAGGCGGCGCGCATGGAACTGGAAAGGCGGGTCGTTGAGCGCACGCTCGATCTCACCCGCGCGCGCGACCGGCTGGAGGCCGAAATCAACGACCACCATGTGACGGAGACGCGGTTGCAGGGCGTGCAGCAGGAACTGGTCCAGGCAAACCGTCTGGCAATCCTCGGCCAGGTGGCAGCCGGCGTTGCCCACGAGATCAACCAGCCCGTCGCCACCATCCGGGCCTATGCCGACAATGCCCGCACCTATCTCTCGCGCAGCCAGGTCGGTCCTGCCGAGGAAAACCTTCTGGAGATCGCCAGTCTCACAGACCGCATCGGCGCCATCACCGAAGACCTGAAGGCGCTGTCGCGCAAGGGGCGCTCCGCTGCCGAACCGGTCAGCGTGAAGGACGTGCTGAACGGCGCCGTGATGCTGTTGAAGACGCGGTTTTCCGGACGGCTCGACCTTTTGACGATGACGCTGCCCGACGATGACCTGCATGTATCCGGCAATCGGCTGCGGCTGGAGCAGGTGATGATCAATCTCTTGCAGAACGCTCTGGAAGCGGTCGAGAACCAGCCTGACGGCATGGTGCGCATCGATGTGGACGCAAGGTCTTCCACGGTTTTCATTCACGTTACGGATAACGGGCCCGGCATTGCTCCCGCCATTCTCGACCAGCTTTTCACACCCTTCAACACATCCAAGGAAGCAGGCCTCGGTCTTGGCCTCGTCATCGCCAAGGACATTGCCAGCGATTACGGTGGCAGGATTACGGTGGAAAGCGGCACTGAAGGCACCCGTTTCACGATCGAATTGAAAAGAGCAGAACCATGAGCCGTCCGCTTCCCGTCATCCTCGTCGACGACGACCGCGACCTGTTGCGGGCAACCGCCCAGACGCTCGATCTCGCCGGTTTTTCGGTGGAAGCGTTTTCGTCGGCCATGGAGGCCTTGCCGGTGATCACGGCGGATTTTGCCGGCGTTGTTGTGTCGGATATCCGTATGCCGCGCGTTGATGGACTTGAGTTTTTCTCCCGCGTGCGCGCCATCGATGCGGATATCCCGGTCATTCTGGTGACCGGCCATGGCGATATTCCGATGGCGGTGACGGCCATCAAGGACGGCGCTTATGATTTCATTGCAAAACCCTTTGCCGCAGACCGGCTGGTGCAATGTGTGCAGCGGGCGGGGGAAAAGCGCGGGCTTATTCTGGAAAACCGGGCGCTGCGCGAGGTGCGCGCCGGCGATGACGACGGCCTGCCGCTGATTGGCCAGACGCCGGTGATGCAGCGCCTGCGCCACACGCTGCGCCAGATCGCCGATACGGATGTCGATGTGCTGCTGACCGGCGAAACCGGAACCGGCAAGGAAGTGGTGGCAAGCCTTCTGCACCGCTGGAGCCGGCGCAGCCGGGGCAATTTCGTGGCGCTGAACTGCGGTGCCCTGCCGGAACAGATCATGGAAAGCGAACTGTTCGGCCATGAGCAGGGGGCGTTCACCGGCGCGCAGAAACGCCGTGTCGGGCGCATCGAGCATTCGGGCGGCGGCACGCTGTTTCTCGATGAAATCGAAAGCATGCCTGCGGGTACGCAGGTGCAAATGCTGCGCGTGCTTGAGATGCGAGAGGTCACGCCGCTTGGCACCAACGAAGTGCGTCCGGTGGATATCCGCGTCGTCGCCGCTGCCAAGGTGGATCTCGGTGATCCCGCTGAGCGCCGGGGGTTTCGCGAGGACCTTTATTATCGCCTGAACGTGGTGACGCTTTCCATTCCGCCGCTTCGCGAGCGACGGGCGGATGTGCCGCTTCTGTTTCGTTATTTCACCCAGCGCGCCGGCGAGCGCTTTTCCCGCCCGCTGCCGGAACTGACGCCCGCCGTCTCGCGCCATCTCTCAGAGCATGACTGGCCGGGCAATGTGCGCGAACTCACCCATTATGCGGAGCGTTTCGTGCTGGGCCTTGAACCGTCGCAGCAGCCTGACGCCATCGGCGATCACGCGCCGGTACTCGAAAACGGCCAGTCTCTGCCCGAGCGGCTCGCCCGACTTGAAGCCGAAATCATCCGCGACACGCTGGTGCAGAACGGTGGTGATGTGCGCCAGACCATCGAAGCGCTCGGCATTCCGCGCAAGACCTTTTACGACAAGCTGCAGCGCCACGGCATCGTGCGTGGCGAATTTTCCGGGCGCGGCTGACAGCAGGCCGTCAGACTTCGGCGATCAGCTGGCGGATGCGGTTTGCCATGGCGTCCATGGCAAAGGGCTTGGTCATCACATACATGCCGGGCTCCAGATTGTTCTGGTTCAGCACGGCATTTTCCGCATAACCGGTGATGAACAGGATTTTCAGCCCGGGGCGCTTGGCCCTGGCCGCATCGGCAAGCTGGCGCCCGTTGATGCCGTTCGGTAACCCGACATCCGTGACCATCAGGTCGATACGCTCGCCGGATTCGAGGAAGGGCAGGGCGCTTGCCGCGTCCCCGGCCTCCACCGCACGGTAGCCCAGTTCCTCAAGGATCTCGACGATGAGCACGCGAACCAGCGGCTCGTCATCCACCACGAGAACGGTTTCGCCAGCACCGTGAACCAGAGCGTTTTCGGCAGCGGGCAGGGGTTCTGCGGGCAATTCCTGCCCCTTGTGGCGCGGCAGGTAGAGAAAGACCTCCGTTCCCGCGCCGGGCGCCGTCACGATCACGGCCTGTCCGCCAGACTGGCGGGCGAAACCATAGATCATCGACAGGCCAAGGCCGGTGCCCTGGCCGATAGGCTTGGTGGTGAAGAAGGGATCAAACGCCCGGCTGGCGATGTCAGGGCTCATGCCGGTTCCGGTATCGTGGACCGACACCACCACGTAATCGCCGGGGCTTAAATTTTTCTCGGCCGCGAGAGGTCCCGCAAGCGGCTGTTTGCGGGTGCGGATCGTCAGTCGTCCGCCGTTCACCATGGCGTCGCGCGCATTGATGCTGAGGTTCAGCAGGGCATTTTCCAGCTGGCCGGGGTCAACAAGGGTCGGCCAGAGGTTCGGCTCCAGCGCCGTCTCGATGGAAATTTCGGGGCCGACGGAACGGCGGATCAACTCTTCCATCCCAAGCACCAGAGCATTGGGATCGATCGGGCGCGGATCGAGCGTCTGCCGGCGGGAGAACGCGAGGAGGCGGTGGGTCAGTGCCGCTGCCCGTTTCGTTGCTCCTTGCGCAGCGCCTACGTATTTTTCGGCATCCGAAATCCGCCCCTGTCCGAGCCGCAGGTTGATCAGTTCCAGGCTGCCGCTAATGCCTGCGAGGATATTGTTGAAATCATGCGCCAGCCCTCCGGTGAGCTGGCCCACGGCTTCCATCTTTTGCGCCTGGCGCAGGGCCTCCTCGGAGGCGGCAAGGGCTGCCGCGGCCTCCTTTTCCGCGGTGATGTCACGCCCGCTGCCATAGATCAGGTCACCTTCGGCGGCCGCCACCCAGGAAATCCAGCGAAACCCGCCGTCCACGCAGCGGTATCGGTTCTCAAACGGAGGAAACGCACCGCGAAGGTTCTGCGCAAAAATGGCTTTGGTGGCGGCTCTATCCTCGTCGACAATGAAATCCATGACCGGGCGGTCGAGCATGTCTTCCTCCCGCCAGCCAAGGGTCTTGGTGATGGCAGGGTTGATGGCGCGAAACGTGCCCGTGTGGTCGATGACGACGTTGATATCCTGCGTGTTGCGCCAGATGTGGTCGCGCTCGCGCGTGCGCAGTTCCACTTCCATTTCCAGCGAACTGGCCAATTGCTGCAGGGCCTGTTCAGCCTTGATGCGCTCTATGGCTGTGTGCGCGCGCGACGCAATTTCCCGAACGAAGTCGATGTCTTCCTGAGCCCATTGGCGAACCTGGGCGCAATTGACGAAGAAGACGGCGACGATCTCATCCATCTCGACCACGCCGACATTGACGAAGGAGCGCGCGCTGCGGGCAATGAGGCTGTCGGCGGCCAGGCTGACGCGGGGATCAAGCATCACATCGGAGACGGCCACCACTTTGTCACGCAGAACGTCGGTGACCAGATCGGGAAGGCGGGTCAGATCCATCTTTGTGCGGATATCCACCACACCGCGTGCGTTCCATGCCTGCAGGATCTCGAACGCTGCCAGATCCTTTTCGACGATACCGTAACCCACACGCTGCACTTCCAGCGTTTCCCCGATAATGCGCGAGGCGGCAAGCGCGATCGTATCGCTGTCGCGAAGCGACTGGATCTCGCGCGTCAGGCGCACCAGCGCATCGCGCCTGGCATCCGAACGGCGCCTGTCCGTCACATCGCTTGCAGCGCCGAACCATTCGGTGATCTCGCCGTCGGCATCCAGAACCGGCACGGCGCGCGAAAACACCCAGCCGATGGAGCGGTCCGCCTTGCGAATGCGGTGCTCCATCTGAAACGGTCGCTTGGTGCGGATTGCCCGGCCGATCACGGCACCGATCGCCGGCTGGTCTTCGGCCGGCAGGTAATCCTCGATCCAGCGAGAACTGGGGCGATCGAGATTTTGCAGAAAGCCGCGCCCGTCGAGCTGGCGCATCTCGATCCAGTCGGGGCTGACGCGGTAAATTGCATCGGAGGTTGCAAGCGTCAGCGCCCGGAACTGCTCCTCGCTTTCGCGCAGCCGCCTCTGGCCCAGAATAGCCTGCGTCGTTTCCACAACGATGGCGATAACGCCGGCCGGCCGGCCGCTTTCATCGAGCACCGGCGAATAATCAAGGTTCATCCAGACCGGTTCGGGCACGCCGTTGCGCACCAGGGTCAGTTCCTGATCGCGATAGGCAAGGGTCGACCCTGAAAGGCCAACCCGCATCACATGATCATTGAACTCGGCGATTTCCGCCCAGCCTTCGCGCACCTTGGAACCGAGAAGCTGCGGGTGGCGGTTGCCGGCAAAGGTGGAATAGGCATCGTTATAGATCATCACCCCGTCTTCGCCCCACAGGAGAACCATGGGAACCGACGAGCGAAGCAGCATGCTGGTGACGGATTTGAGGCTCTGCGGCCACTCATCGAGCGGGCCAAGGCGGGTCTTGGACCAGTCGAAGGCGCGGATAAGCTCGCCCAGCTGGCCGCCGCCGGCCGGGAAAGGAATGTCAACCGTTACCAGTCCGTCCGCTGCCATTCTTCTTCCATGTTCTTGCCAACCCACCCCGACAGTCGGTGGCTCCCGTCAGGTATCGTCGGTTGCGCGACTCATCTCAAGACACCATAAGCACATGCGGCGACTGCTTCTATACAATGTTGCTCTACATTAGAGCGTCGCCTCAAGCCAGGGTGCCAGCACAAGACTGGGCGGAACACTATCGCGTCTTTCGCCGCCGACAAACCGCTCGATGAAGGCCAGCGCGTTCTCAAGCCCGTTCATCGTATAGGGTTTTTCGATGGCGCCGAGCGCGCCGGCAAAGTCCGGCGGGATCCGCTTCAGATTGCCGGTGACGAACACGTAAGGCACGCCTTTTTCGCGCAGATGATATCCGACCTCGATGCCGCTCGGCCCATCCAGCAACTGGATATCGACAAAGGCGAAATCCATCGGTTCGCTGTCGGCCAGCGCCTTTGCCTGCATGCTCGACATCGCCTGCCCGACGACCGTATGGCCGGCCGCTTCCAGCTCGCTTTCCAGCTCCAGCGCCAAAAGTGCCTCGTCTTCCACGATCAGTATGTTCAAGATTTCCAGTCCTCCTCAATGCTGTCCACCGGCAGTTCCACATCCACCACCGTCTCGCAGCCATTCTGTGTGCGTGTGATGGTGGCGCTGACCTGGCGGGCACAGGTCGCCAGGATCATCCGGCTGAACTCCTGGTCCTCTCGACTGACATCCTGCTGCTGCATGGTGTCGCGCACCTCGATATGAAAATGACCGTTCAGCCGCTCCACGCAAAGATGCAGCTTTCCCCCGCCGTCGCGCAGGCCGCGGCGCACCGCATCTCCCACCAGTTCATTGAGGATCAGTGCCAGCGGCGAGGCCTTGATGGCTGGAACAAGAACCGGCGAGACGGTGAAGGACAGTTCGATATCATCCCGCTTCAGCGCGCCGACAACATCGGTGGCGAGATCGCGGGCAAAATCGGCCACGTCGAAGCGTTCCACGTCGGCGGTGGTGAAGAGCTTTCGCTGCACGGTGCTCAGCGCCTCGACCCGATCGAGCACCGAGCGCAGGGTGCGCCGCACCGTCTCGTCGCTCGTCAGCCGCGCCTGCAGCTTCAGGATAGAGGCGATGGTCAAAAGGTTGTTCTTGACCCGGTGATCCACCTCGTGAACCAGAAGGGTCTTGGCTTCCAGCGCGTCGCGCAGATCCTTCGTGCGCCGCACGACCTCCTTTTCGGCGGCGCTACGGGCGGCGGCAAGCTCCGACTGTCTGTCCATCACATGGGTGAAGTCCAGCTGCGAGGCGAAGAAATAGATCACCTCTCCCGCCTGGTCACGCACTGGACTGATGAACAGCGCGTTCCAGAAGGAGGTGCCGTCCTTGCGGTAATTCAGGATATCGACGGCGATGCTCAGCTCGCTTCGAACCGCCTCGCGGATGTCCTGCACCACGGTCATGTCGGTTGCCGCCCCCTGCAGAAGCCGGCAGTTGCGACCGATCAGTTCTTCTTGAGAATAGCCGGTGAGATCTGAAAAGGCAGAATTGGAAAAGATGATGGGATTATCCGGCTGCCGCGGATCGGTGATGATCATCGGCATCCGCGTCGCCTTGAAGGCGGCCGCGAAAGGATCTTCGGACAGATGTTCTGCAAGCAGGCGATTGCCTGCTTCCCGGGCGTCCCTTTTTGAACTGTCACTTCCGGTCATAGGAGGCGTTTTTCACTCAAATCCACGCGAGGGGACCAAACGGGTTTCGACGCCGTTGGTTCCTTCGCGGGGAGAAAAACCGATTCCCGAAAGCAGACCTGCCGATCAGCCGGCGCGGATCAGCGAAAGCCCCTGGCGCAAGAGGTTCTGAGCCGCCTCCTCGTTCTCTGCTTCCACGTAGCAGCGCATTTCCGGCGCGTTGCCGGAGGGGCGCAGGTGGATGATACGGCCATCGTCCAGCGTCACCCTGAGGCCATCGACATCGCTGACCGACCGCACGCCGCCCAGCGGCTTCAGGAAGAGCGCAAGGTTTTCCGGCGAAGCGCGAAGCTGCGCCATCAGGGCAGCGCTCGTCTCGACAGGGAAATTTTCCAGCCGGTCCGCTGCGGCAACCGGCAGGCGGAAATCGGCAGCGATGGCTGAAAGCGGCTTTGCCCGGCTTTTTGCGAGATAAAGCGTTGAGAGAACCGGAAGAAAACTGTCGCGCGTCGGAAGTGCTGTGAGCGTGGCGCCGTTTTTCACGAAAGGCGAGGCGGTGAGGAGCCCGCCATTGGCCTCGAACCCCATGATATCGGTTTCGCCGGCATCCAGCGCCTGCTGCATGCCCTCGATGACGAAGGGGGAGCCGACCCGGGTGCGGATGACGCGGAAATCACCGGTGGCTTCGATGCCCGAATTTGATGTCACCGGGGTGACCACAACCTTTGCCCCGAGGAACCCGGCCGCGATAAGACCAAGCAGATCGCCACGCAGCGGCAGACCCGTCTCATCCGTCACCAGCGGACGGTCGCCATCGCCATCGGCAGACACCACGGCGTCAAGCTTGTGTTCGGCAGTCCAGGCCTTGAAGAAGGTGATGGAATCTTCCGACACCGCTTCGGTATCGACGGGAATGAAGTGATCGGAGCGGCCAAGCGGCAGAACCGTGGCGCCATAAAATTCAAGGATCGACACCAGCCCGTCGCGGGCCACCGTGCTGTGCTGGTAGACGCCGATGGTGAGGCCGGAAAGCGCGCCCTCGGGCAGAATATGTTCGTTGCGAACCCGAAACATCGCCTCGGCCTCAGCGGCCTCGCTTGCAGCGGTTCCGGGCGTCAGTTCCAGATTGGCATCCGCCATCCGGTCCGCCAGCGCCGTGATGGCCAGTTCGTCGCGCTTGTCGATTTCGCCGTCTGGACGATAGAACTTGATGCCGTTGCGGTCTGCCGGGATGTGCGAGCCGGTGATCATCAGCGAGGCAGCACCTTGCGTCATGGCGTAGAGCGCAAGTGCCGGTGTCGGGATCGCGCCGCAATCGATGGGGGCAAGGCCGGCACGCGCCAGAGCGCCGATGCAGGTCGCCATGATATCCGGCGTCGAGGGGCGAAAATCGCCGGCGACAAAAATCCGGTCGCCGGGTTTTGCCTTGCCGCTTTCCAGCAGATACTGCGCATAGGCTGTGGCATAAAGCGCCGATGCACGCCCTTCCAGTTCCGTCACGAGGCCGCGCAGGCCACTGGTTCCAAACTTCATGGTCGATCCTTCAATAAAGGGTTCTGGCCCTGGGCGTGAACATTGGCACTGAGGTTTTGGGGCCTGACGCCAAACAGGGGGATGGGGATAGATCTGCCGGCCCGCAATCTGGTCCGGCAGCAATAGTCATGCCGCCTTGGACGATTGCGCTGCAAGCGCCTGCAGGCAGTCCCGCAGTTCGTAAATCGCGCAAAGGATGTGGTAGAAGGAACTGGCCGGGGCGGCTTCGTCCACAAACCTACCGTCTGCCGAAAGCTTGTCGCGCCAGAGGCCGGCGACCGGCACATCCAGGAAAACATCAAATGCTGCACAGGCGGTGAGGACCGATTGCAGGTAGCGATCCTGCTGCGCGCCGCTCGAAAGCACCGCAAGCTTTGCAGCGCTCTTGATCCATTCCGTCTGTGGCCACAGCCGCGCCAGCGGATCGGCGACTGAGAAATCGTCGTTGAGGGCCATGATCGCCACTTTGCGTGTCGCGCAGATGCCATGCTGTTCGCCGATGTCGAACAGTCGCTGGGCCTTGGCGAGGGCGTCCATGTCGCCGCGTCGCTCGCCCCAACGGGCCAGCAGCCAGGCCCATTCGAACTGGTGGCCGGGCTCCATGATACGGCCCTTGGCGCCATCGAACGGCGTCCAGTCACCATTGAAGAATTCCCGCAGGCCGCCGCTTTTGGCATCGATGAAGCGGCGCATGCAAAGACCGGCAATTTCGTCCGACAGCGCCTGCCAGGCAGCTTGATCGAAACCGGCCTGCGCCTCGCAGGCAAGACTTGCCTCGAAAAGATGCATGTGCGGGTTGGAGCAAAGCGGTACGCGGCGAGGGACGGCCTCTTCGAAGCCTGCCTCCGGATGGGCATAACCGGCCTTCAGCCGTGCGAGCATGGCAGAGGCGCGCTCCGCCATTGCCGTTGTCGTCTCCGGAAAGGCCTTGGCGGTGTAGACGAACGAGAGGATGGCAAAGGCCTGATTATAGAGATCAAAGCTCTCGTCGGTCATCTCCCCTTGAGCGGTGGCGACGGCGCCGTAGAAACCGTTATCAAGCAGATAGACGCGATCGAAGAAGGAGAGCCCCTGCCGCGCCGGCGTCTGCCAATCGCCCTCCCAGCCCCGGCAGCCTGCTTCGGCAAAACAATAGACCTGACGTGGCTGCACGCGCGAGCGCCGCGGAATGGCCGTGGCCACCCCCGAAAGATCGATGGTCTCGACAAACCCTCCGGCTTCTCCCTGAAATCCTTCTGCGCGCCAAAGCGGCAAGGCATCGGCATGAAGCCAGTGTTCGAGTTTATCCTGGGCTTTAGCAAGTTTTTCGAGCATGGCGCTTGTCATATCCAAAAATGCGAGGGCTACAACATGTTCCTCAGAGGGAAACACTCTTCAATCAATTGGCAACGCAATCCGTTGAGGTTTGCGAACTCCTATGAACGAAACATATTTCTTTCTCATGACCATGGGAAGACTTGATGTTGCATTGCAATGCGACAGCTGGAACTCTGGTTAAGACGGATCAATTACCGCGCCCGCTTGCCGCTCCGATAAATCCGATAAAAATTTGCCGGGGGTGCTTGTGTAATAAAATCCCCTCGTCTATATCGGCGCCACTGGTCACGGAGTGTAGCGCAGTCTGGTAGCGCACCACGTTCGGGACGTGGGGGTCGGAGGTTCGAATCCTCTCACTCCGACCAGTCAAAAGGCTCGGCAGGACCGGGCTTTTTTTATTAACGTGCCATCCATGGCCCATGCCGCCGGATGATTGGCTTTCCCGAAAAAGCATCCCCGTAAAAATCACTGCAAAGTCAATAAATGTGCCGGCGTGCAAACGATGCGGAACGCGTAAAGCCGTTCGCGCGTCGTCAGGCTCCGGGCCTGAAATCTTCGGGCACTTTCTGCTGCGTGAGCTTCATATCGGTCCTGGAGGGCGGTGAAACACGCCGATTACTCCAGGATTACCGGCGAAGGGCTTCGGCATTGCTGATCACTGCCGGCATGAAGAGGCGGTGATCGCCGGAAATCTCGACCTGCTGGACAACTCGACGTTTCGGACTATTCGCACTGTACGCGCGGCCCCCCGCCATACGGCTGGTAGGTATTATCGTCGGCCGAATAGGAGCGATAGCGGACCGAACAGGACTGGCCGGGGTGGGCTGTGACGAAGCCGGTCGCACCTTCAAAGCTCGCCTGCTCCACCTGTGGCTCAAGCTCGGCCTGCGTGCCGGATTCCGGAAAATGGTCTTCGGCGAAACTGTCGTGGCGGTCGGGCATCGGGGAGATCGTGTCATTGGTTGCTACGGTCTCTGCGGCATGAGCGGGGAAGGGCGAGGCGCATGCACGCCGGCCGCCGCTATAGGCCGTGTAGCTGTTATCGCGGGGGCGATAGGAGCGGTAGCGATTGGCGCACCATTCCAGATGCGCTTCATTCATGGCGGGTGCCGACTGGGCATCCGCGCCACTCGCGTCCGTTGCGGCCAGAGCCACTTCATCAACTATCGCATCGTCAACGCCCGTGCCGCCTCGGGTGGAGGACAGTGCTGCGATCGCCTGTCCGTCCGGGCTGGACGCGGGAACTTCAGAGGCCATCTCTATGGCGGGCAGGCGCTCGAACATATTGTGCGCGGGATCGACGCGAACCGGTTCATTGGTCCACAGGCTTGCCACATTCGAGCCGCCCAGACGGCTCGGCGTTTCCCCCGCATGCAACAGGAAAGTCGCTGCGGCAAGGCCGCCGATGAAGATCATCAAGGACAATCCAAGGGTTGCAAAGAGGACGAAGACGCTCTTCATGGCTATGCTCCGAATTTTCAGGTCGGAACAGAATGCGAAGGTTGAGCGCCGGTTCCTTAAAAAAACAACCGAGGATTGACGGAACCATTCTCCCTCTGCCGCAGCAGGATGTTCTTTTAGGCCGCGCAAAGCGATGGCGGTGGTTGCATACCTTCAGATGCACGATAAACTAGCAAGTGCCGCATGACGGGAGGAGCCGACTGCGCTCACTTGTGGAAAAGCGTGATCTGCCAACATGTTGCGCGCAATAAAATGCACACCTGTGCATTCTCGCTCTTCTCTTGGCAGCAATTGCCTTCTAAAAGGGAAGCATGGTCAGGGAGGACCGCAGCCGCGGCGCGATGTCGCCACTGACTATTGACCAACAATAAATGGGAGGAAATCATGTCTTTCGGCAAAATTCTTGCGAGCACCACCGCATCCGTCGTTCTGATGATGTCTGCGTCCCAGGCGCTTGCGGCAACGGAACTGCAATGGTGGCACGCCATGTCGGGTGCCAATAACGAGGTTGTCGACAACCTCGCCAAGGAATTCAACGCCAGCCAGAGCGAATACAAGATCGTGCCCGTGTTCAAGGGCAGCTATCCGGAAACGCTGAATGCCGGCATCGCCGCCTTCCGCGCCAAACAGGCGCCCGCCATCCTGCAGGTGTTCGACGCCGGCAGCGGCGTGATGATGGGTGCCGAAGGCGCCGTCATGCCCGTCGCCGACGTTTTGAAAAAGGGTGGCTTTACCTTCGATAAGGCCAATTACCTCGCCGGCATCGCCGCCTATTATTCCAAGCCCGACGGCTCCATGCTGTCCTTCCCCTACAATTCGTCTTCGCCGGTGATGTATTACAACAAGGACGCCTTCAAGAAGGCCGGCCTTAACCCGGACGAAGCGCCGAAGACATGGCCGGACCTATTCGAGGCCGCCAAGAAGATCAAGGCAAGCGGCGCCAGCGCCTGCGGCATGACATCGACCTGGCTCACCTGGATCCAGACCGAGAATTTTGCCGCCTGGAACAACGTGTCCTACGGCACAAATGAAAACGGCCTTGCTGGCACGAAGGTTGAACTGAAGGTCAATGCGCCGCTGTTCGTCGAGCATTTCCAGACGCTTGCCGATCTCGCCAAGGACGGCACGTTCCGCTACGGCGGGCGCACCTCGGAAGCCAAGCAGCTGTTTACCTCAGGTGAATGCGCGATCCTGACGGAATCCTCCGGCGGCCTTGGCGACATCATCAAGTCCGGCATGAACTACGGCATTGGCCAGCTGCCCTATTATCCAGGCGAGGGCCGTCCGCAGAACACCATTCCGGGCGGCGCCAGCCTCTGGGTTTTCGGCGGCAAGTCGGATGCGGAATACAAGGGCATTGCGCAGTTCTTCAACTTCCTCTCGCAGACGCCGATCCAGGCCCGCCTGCATCAGGTGTCCGGTTACCTGCCGGTGACTATGGCCGCCTATGAGGATACCAAGAAGTCCGGCTTCTACGAGAAGAACCCGGCCCGCGAAACGCCGATCCTGCAGATGATGGGCAAGGCGCCGACCGAAAATTCCAAGGGTGTGCGTCTCGTCAACCTGCCGCAGGTTCGCGACATCATGAACGAGGAATATGAGGCGCTTCTGGCCGGCAAGCAGGATGCCAAGACGACGATGAACAAGATCGTCGAGCGCGGCAATGCCGCCATCAAGCAGGCCCAGCGTTAATCCACCCTCCTCGTCAGCCCGGGGCCTTGTCGTCGCGGGCTGACGTCAGAACAGGACAATCGCCGTGCAACGCGTTGTGTTTCCAAACAAGGTGCTCCCCTATTTCCTGGTGGCGCCGCAAATCATCCTGACGGTGATTTTCTTTTTCTGGCCGGCCAGTCAGGCGCTGTATCAATCGATGCAGCGCGAGGACCCGTTCGGACTTGCGACCGCCTTTGTCGGTCTCGATAATTTCCGTTTCGTGCTGTCGGACGAGAACTACCTGCACTCACTGCAGGTGACGGCCGTCTTCAGTGCCGCAACGGCCGTGCTTGCCATGGTGGTGGCCCTGATGCTGGCCACGGCCGCCGACCGGGTTGTGCGGGGCAAGCGTTTTTATCGCACCATGCTGATCTGGCCTTATGCCGTGGCACCCGCCGTGGCCGGCATGCTGTGGCTCTTCATGTTCAACCCGTCGATGGGCACGTTTGCCTATATCCTGCGCCGCAACGGCGTGGACTGGGATCCGCTCCTGAACGGCGATCAGGCCATGGGTCTCGTCGTGGTCGCGGCCGCCTGGAAGCAGATCAGCTATAATTTCCTGTTTTTCGTCGCAGGCCTGCAGGCCATTCCAAAATCGTTGATCGAGGCTGCCGCCATCGATGGTGCCCGCGGCGCCCGCCGCTTCTGGACGATCGTGTTTCCGCTTCTGGCGCCGACGACCTTCTTCCTGCTGGTCGTCAACACCGTCTACGCCTTCTTCGACACGTTCGGCATTATCCATGCCGTAACCGGCGGCGGGCCTGCCAAGGCGACCGAAACGCTGGTCTACAAGGTCTATAACGATGGTTTCGTCAATCTCGACCTCGGCTCGTCTGCGGCGCAATCGGTCATCCTGATGATCATCGTCATCGCCCTGACCGCCTTCCAGTTCCGCTTCGTCGAGAAGCGGGTGCATTATGCGTGAGGCCAGATCATGATTGAAAGACGTCCCATCGCCGGCCTCATCGGGCACTTCATGCTGATCATCGGCATCATCATTGTGGCCTTCCCGATCTATTACACCTTTGTCGCCTCCACCCTGTCGTCGGGTGAAATCCTGCGTCCGCCGATCTCGCTTCTGCCCGGCAGCCACCTCATCGAGAACTACTCGACCGCCATCAATGGCGGCGTCGAGCGGGTGTCCGGCGTCAGCCTGGAGCGCATGCTGTGGAACACCTTTGTGGTGGCCATGGCGATTGCCATCGGCAAGATCCTCATCTCCTTCATCTCGGCCTATGCCATCGTCTTCTTCCGGTTTCCCTTCCGCATGGCCTTCTTCTGGATGATTTTCGTGACGCTGATGCTGCCGGTGGAGGTGCGCATCCTGCCCACCTACAAGGTAATCGTCGATCTCGGCCTCATCGATACCTATACGGGGCTTACCCTGCCGCTGATGGCGTCTGCCACCGCCACTTTCCTGTTTCGCCAGTTCTTCCTGACGATCCCCGGAGAACTGGTGGAGGCCGCCCGCATCGACAATGCTGGACCCTTCCGCTTCATGAAGGATATCCTTCTGCCGCTGTCGCGCACGAATATCGCAGCGCTTTTCGTCATCCTCTTCATCTACGGCTGGACGCAGTATCTGTGGCCGCTTTTGGTGACCAACGATGCGCAGATGTCGACCATCATCATCGGCCTTCGCAAGATGGTGGATTTCGCCGACGCCTCTACCCCCTGGAATTATGTCATGGTCACGGCGATCCTCGCCATCATCCCGCCCATTCTGGTGGTGGTTCTGATGCAGCGCTGGTTCGTGAAAGGCCTTGTGGAGACTGAAAAGTAATGGCCAAGATCACCCTCAACAATGTCCGCAAGACCTATGCCGGCACGGTGGAAACCATCAAGGGCGTCTCGCTCGATATCGCCGATGGCGAACTGCTGGTGCTGGTCGGCCCGTCCGGCTGCGGCAAGTCCACGCTTTTGCGCATGATTGCCGGGCTGGAAAGCATCACATCCGGCGAAATCTCCATCGGAGACCGTGTGGTCAACACGCTGGAACCGTCGGAGCGCGACATCGCCATGGTGTTCCAGAACTATGCGCTTTATCCGCATATGACGGTCTACCAGAACCTCGCCTATGGCCTGAAAAACCGCAACACGCCGGCTGATGTGATCGAGGCCCGCATCAAGAAGGCGGCGACGACGCTCGAAATCGAACAATATCTGGAGCGCAAGCCGCGCCAGCTCTCCGGCGGCCAGCGCCAGCGTGTTGCCATGGGCCGCGCCATCGTGCGCGAACCCTCGGCCTTCCTGTTCGACGAGCCGCTGTCGAACCTTGACGCAAAACTTCGCGTGCAGATGCGTGTGGAGATCAAGCGCCTGCAGCGGGCGCTCGCCACCACCAGCGTCTACGTGACCCACGACCAGATGGAAGCGATGACGCTTGCCGACCGGCTGGTGGTGCTGAACGGCGGGCATATCGAGCAGGTCGGCACGCCGATCGAGCTTTACGAGAAGCCGGCGACCACCTTTGTCGCCACCTTCATCGGTTCGCCCTCGATGAACCTGCTCGACCGTGCCCGTGGCGGCTTTGACCTTTCCGGTGTTGCGGATGCGGCAACCGTCGGTATCCGCCCGGAAGACCTGAAGGTGGTCACCGAAGGTCAAGGCGTGTGGTCTGCGCTGCGTGCGGATGTCACGGTCGGTGCCGTCGAACTGGTCGGCGCGGAAAGTTATGTTTACGCCAAGCTTTCGTCCGGCCAGGACATCACGTTTCGCGTCTCTGGCCGCTCGCAGATCGAGATCGGCGCAAAGATGACGATTGCAGCTGCCGCCAGCGACATTCATCTCTTCGGCGCAGATGGACGACGCCTTGCTGGCCATTGAGGCCCTGATCTGGTGGCAGTTTTGTCGCCAGATCACCTGCCGGTGACGGTTTGGTGAAATCAATGCTCGGCAGGGTGGGCTAACCTGCCTATAGTCAATTTTTGCACCTGCCTTTCCCGCAGATCCGTGATGCCGCTGCGGGAATTGGCGGAGGGAATACGAAAGACCGGAGACATGAGTTCAACCGCCGTCATGATCAACCTGTTCGGAGCCGTAGCCCTGCTGCTCTTCGGTCTGTCGCAGGTCAAGGACGGCGTGTCGCGGGCCTTTGGCGCGCAGCTGCGCACGGGCCTGTCCACGGGAACGCGCAACGGGTTTCGCTCCTTCGTCTCCGGCCTTTTCGCCACGATCGCGCTGCAAAGCTCGACGGCAACCGCGCTGATGACCGCCTCCTTCGTGGAGCGTGAGCTGATCCGGCCGCGCATGGCGCAGATCGTGCTGCTCGGCGCCAATGTCGGCACTGCCGTCACCGCCTGGATCGTCGGTTTCGGCATCGGCTGGCTGTCGCCGCTGCTGATCCTGGTGGGCATTTTTTTCCATCGCAGCAAAGCCACCAACCGGCAGGGGTTTGGCGCCGCCCTGATCGGCATCGGCATCATGCTTTTGTCGCTGCATCTGATGAGCGCCGCCACCGAACCTTTGCGGGAATCGCAGGCGCTGGTCGCCTTTATCGGGCTTCTGGACAATGCCTGGCCGGTTGCGTTTGCGCTCTCTGCCTCGATTGCCTTTCTCTCGTCCTCAAGCCTTGCCGCCGTCGTTCTGATCCTGTCGGTTGCTGCAACCGGCGCGGTGCCGACGGCGCTCATTCTCGTCCTGGTGCTCGGGGCAAACTTTGGCGGCGCCATTCCGCCCTATATGGCGTCGCTCTCGGCGGCATCCTCGGCGCGCCGCGTCACGCTGGGTAATCTCATCGTGCGCGGCATCGGCTGCCTGCTGGTGCTGCCGCTTGCCGGCTACGGCGCCATGCTGCTGGAAATGCTGCCGACACCTGCCGCCATGCTGCCGGTGGATGCACATCTGGCCTTCAACCTTGTCCTTGCGCTGGTCGCCTGGCCCTTCTCGACACTGCTTTCCGGCTGGATGGCACGGCTGATCCCGGAAGAGGTGCGGCCGGATCTTGCGCCGAAATTTCTCGACCGCGAGGAGCTTTCAAGCCCGGTCGTGGCGCTGACCAGTGCCACGCGCGAAGTGCTTGGCGTGGGCGATCTCATCGAGCGCATGCTGATGAAGACCTCGGATGCCTTCACCCAGAACGACCTGTCACATCTTGCCGAAGTGGCGCAGCTCGAACATCGCGTCGATACGCTGCAGCAGGAGGTGAAGGTCTATCTCTCCATGCTGGCGCGGGTGGGCCTGAGCGACGAAAACAGCCGGCGCTCCATCCACATCATCGACTATGCGATCAACCTCGAACATATTGGCGACATCATCGAAAAGGGCCTGCTTCCGCAGGTGGTCAAGAAAATCTCGCTGGGCCTCAAGTTTTCCGATGATGGCTATGACGAGCTGATGCGGCTGATGACGCTGACCATCGACAACCTGCGCGTAGCCCAGACCATTTTCGTCACCCGCGATTTCGCGCTTGCCCGCCACATGATGGAGGTGAAGGTGGAGGTGCGCCGCATGGAAAAGGAATCCGCCGAACGCCACCTGAAACGCCTGCAGGACGGTCGGCTGGAAAGCCTGCAGACCAGTTCGCTCCATCTCGACCTCTTGCGCGACCTGAAGCGCATCAACGCACATATCGTGTCGGTTGCACATCCGATCCTCGACGAAAGCGGCCTTCTCGTCGAAAGCCGCCTTCGCGCGTCCCAGTAACCGATGCTGGGTCAGGCCACGCGCTGACCTTCGCGCCAGACGCTGCGCACCACCGGCACACCATCCGCGCGCCGCACCCGCACCAGATCGGCCCGAAGCCCGGTTGCGATGCGGCCGCGGTCGTCAAGGCCGACGGTGCGGGCGGGCGTTGCCGTCACCATGGCAAGCGCCTGCGGCAGCGACAGGGTCTCGATTTCGTCTGCCAGCACGAACGGCGCATGCAGCAGGCTGAACGGCACGTAATCGGAAGACAAAACGTCGAGCACGCCGCGTTCGGCAAGATCCCGCGCAGCAATATTGCCGGAATGCGATTTCCCGCGCACCACGTTCGGCGCGCCCATCAAGACGCTCATGCCGGCCTTGTGCGAGGCGTCTGCCGCATCGAGGCTCGTCGGGAATTCCGCCAGCTTGACGCCGTAAGCCACAGCCTCATCGACATGATCGAGCGTGGCATCGTCATGGCTTGCAATGGTGATACCGCGACGGTGGCAAAGGGCGGCCAGATGATCGCGGTGCGGCCCGGAATGGCGCGCTGAGGATTCTTGCCGACGGGCGACGAAGCGCTGGAATTCCTCGTCCGAGAGGCCGCGCTTGCTTTTGTAATAGAGCGTGTAGTGCTCCATCGTCTGGAACTGGCGCTGGCCCGGCGCATGGTCCATCAGCGACACAAGCCTGACGGCAGGATCTTCCTCGAAATCGGCGATATGCTCCAGCACGTCGGCTGAGGATACCTCGCAGCGCAGGTGCAGCAGATGGTCGGCACGCAGCCGGTCTTCCTGTTGGGCCAGGTGAATGGCATCGGCCATGTCACGCATTTCGCCGGCCTTGAAACCGCCGTCCTCGTCCGAGCCCATGCGCAGGCAATCGAACACGGTAGTGATGCCTGATGTGACCACCTGCGCATCATGCGACTGGATGGCGGAAATCTTGTTCCAGCGCACGCCGGGGCGCGGCGAATAATGGGCTTCCAGATGGTCGGTATGCAGCTCAACCAGGCCGGCAATCAGGTAATCGCCGCCGAAATCCTCCCCCAGCGTGCTCGGCCCTTCCGTAATATCGGCAATCTTGCCGTCGACGATCCGGACGCTGCCCTCGAGGATGCGGTCTTCGAGAACGATGCGGGCGTTGGAGAGGATAAGTTCGGGCATGACGGTTTTTCCAGATGCAGGTGGCGCAGGGGCGCCGATCAAAAAATCAGTGGTTGCGCTTGCCGATGAGGCGTGAGCGGAGCGCGTTGGAGATGGCGTCGAAGATAAAGACGACGATCAGGATGAGGATCACCATGTAGGCGACGTTCTTCCAGTTGGTGTTGGTGCGCATGGCCTCCCAGAGCTTCAGCCCGATGCCGCCGGCGCCGACGGCCCCGATGATGGTGGCCGAGCGCGTGTTGCTTTCCCAGAAGTACAGCGCCTGGCTGGCAAACACCGGCAGGACCTGTGGCAGCACGCCAAAGCGCTGCACGGCAAGTGGCGGCGCGCCAACGGACTTGATGCCCTCGCGTTGCTTGTCGTCGATGTTTTCGAGCGCTTCCGAATAAAGCTTTCCAAGCGTGCCCGTATCGGTGAAGAAAATCGCCGAAATGCCGGCAAGCGGTCCGGGGCCGAAGGCGCGGGTGAAGAACAGCGCCCAGATGAGCATGTCGACCGAGCGCAGGAAGTCGAAGAAACGCTTGGTCAGCTGGTTGACCGGGCGATTGAGCGTAATGTTGCGCGCGGCGATGAAAGACAGCGGAAAGGCGATAATTGAGGCAAACAGCGTGCCGACAAAGGCCATGACGATGGTCTGGAACAGCTTTGTCCACACATCCAGATGCTGCCAGGACGGATTGTAGAGAATATTATTGATGGCAAGCGACAAATTGCTCTGGGCCGGATCCAGCCGCTCGTCGGAGCGGATGAGCGTGAGGACCTCGCTCAGCGGCTTGCCGAAATAAGGGGAGTCGATGTCGAACAGAAAACCCGGCCAGCCGAGATAACGTTTGTGGACGATGACTGCATCGCTGCGCACCTCCGCCCAGCCGGAAAAGCCGAAAGCGACCACGATCTTTTCGCCCGGCGCGCGCTGCGTTGCCCACGAGGGAAGCGGGCCGGAGGCCTGCACGCTGTCTCGGCCAAGCGAAATGGCAAGCGTTTCGCCGGAGCGGGTGACGGTGACGCCGGGCGGGGCAACCTCGATGGTAGCCTCCGGGTTCATCTGCACCACGGCATGCGTCACGACCTCTTCGCTCACCGTCTCGGTGGTGGCAGCCGTGGCAGTTGCCGTCGCAGAGGAGGGGGCCGGGGCCATGAAGGAGAAGGTGGAGGCCGCAGCGCCGGCAGCAGTGGCCGGTGCCGGCGTGGTGATCGTGCGGGTGATCGTCTCGCGTTTCGCCTGCAGCCAGTCCGGGTTCGGATTGGGACCGATCGGATCGAAGCGGGAAAATTCCACCTTCATCGTCGCATCGTCGCGGATTGCGATGGTCGGGCGCTCCTCGTAGGAAACCCAGTCGGCGAGATAGCTGCCGGCGATGTTCCAGTTGGCCGAGGACATCACCTGGGGGACGGAAAACAGCCAGGAGCAGAAGGCGAGGTAAAGAATACCGCTGGTAAGGATCACCGGAATGCGGAACCGGCTCCAGAAGGACGGCGTCAGCAGATGCGGATGGCGGGCGGCAACGGCGTTGAGGTCGGTGGCGGAGAGGCTCTGCATGGTCAAATCCTCACACGACGGGCCGGAAGGCCTGATCGCCCACCAGTTTGCGGCGCAGCCAGGCGGACAATTGGTCAACGGCAATGATGGTCATCAGAAGCAGGAAGACGATCGCCAGCGTCTTTGCCTCGTGGCCGCGGGTAATCGACAGGCGCAGCTGCTCGCCGATGCCGCCGCCGCCGACAGCACCGATAATGGTGGAGGCGCGCACGTTGATCTCCAGCCGCAGCAGGAAATAGCTCACGAAATTCGGCATGACCTGCGGCACCATGGCAAACCAGACGCGCTCGATCCAGGAGGCGCCGGCGGCCTTCAGCCCCTCGTCGGGGCGCATGTCGGCGTTTTCGATCACCTCGAAGAACAGTTTGCCGAGCGCACCGATGGTGTGGATGGAGACGGCAATCATCGCCGGGATCGGCCCGAGCGAGAGGATGGCGAGAAAAAAGCCGGCCAGCACGATTTCGGGAAAGGCGCGCAGAATTTCCATAAAGCGCCGCACGGGGCCGCGGATCCACACGTTCTTCATCATGTTGCGGGCGGCAAGGAAGGACAGGATGGAGCCGAAGAAAAAGCCGATAATGGTGGAGGCGAGCGCAATGTTCAGCGTCTCGGCCATCTTGTAGAAATATTCCGGAATGTAGAGGCTCTGAGTGATGTAGTAGCGCCCGTCCGGGTAATCATATTGCAGGCTGCCGTCGAAATAGGGCGAGGGCAGATCAAACAGCGCCCGCCAGATTTCCATGCCGTCACGCGGAACGAGCATTTCGACAAAATCAAACAGGTGCGGCAACCGGTCGATGAACTTGCCGGAATTGCTGTCATTGGCAAACCACAGCGATCCGGTCAGCGCGACAAACAGCACAGCAAGGCTGAGAATGGTGTAACGGCGACGCCCGCGCGCCAGAACCTGCCAATGGGCCTCGATCTGGGCGCCACGTTCTCCCAGAGGGGCATGGGTCGGGCTGGTCTGCATTGCGGGAACTACCATTGGCTGAAGGGACGTGCTGGACTGTCGCAGTGGACCAGTCGCCGGAGCATAGTGCTCCGGCGACTGCAAGGCATTGAGGGATCGTTGCCGATCAGCCGCCGATGGTGGCCTTGCGGGCGTCGATGATCGGCTTGTAGAAGCTCTCGTTGACTTCGGCGAAGCCCTTGAACTCGCCGCCTTCGATGGCCGAGAAGCAGGCCGGATCGGTCTTCGGCAGCGCCATCATATAGGCGGTCAGCTTCTTCTTCATGTCAGCCGAGAGCGAGGAGCGAACGACGACCGGGCCGTTCGGGATGAGCGGCGACTTCCACAGTTCGACCAGGTCGTCCATGTTGACGAGGCCCTTGTCGGCCATCTTCTTCAGGTTGCCCGAGGTGTAGCCGTCCTTGAAATTGCCAACGCCCGAACCGAAGGTCGTGCCGGCATCGAACGTGCCTTTCAGCACTTCGAGAACGAGGTTTTCATGGCCGCCGCCAAAACCGGTCGAGCCGACATATTCCTTGACCGGCTTGCCGCCGAGAGCTGCCGGAAGCGTAACCGTCGGGATCAGGTAGCCGGAGGTGGAGTCCGGATCGGCAAAGCCGAGCTTCTTGCCCTTGATGTCGGTGACCTTGGTCATGCCGGAATCCTTGCGGGCAACCATGATCGAGTAATAGCCCATCGAGCCGTCGGTCTGGACGGTCGTCAGGATCGGCTCGACGGCCTTCGGGTTCGACAGGTAAGCCTTGGCATAACCGGAGGCGCCGAGTTCGGCGTAATCGAGCGTGCCGCCGAGGAGGCCCTGAATGACGCCGTCATAATCGGCAGCCGGGAACAGCGAGACCTTTTCGAAGCCGAACTCCTTCTTCAGGTGATCGACCAGGCACTGGTTGTTGCGCAGGCGGTCGGCTTCGTTTTCGCCGCCGATCAGGCCGATGCGGAATTCCTTGACGTCCTGGGCATGGGAAGCGCCGGCGAGCGACAGAAGCGCTACGGCGGCAAGAAGGGTCTTCTTCAACATGAGTTCATCTCCTGTGAGAGCGGAATGCGTGAATGCTTTTAAGAACGTCTTGCCCTTGACGCGGGCTGGCGATCGGGACGGAACTAGGCGCCGGCTTGTGCCAGCGGCCGGATTTCCGGGGATGTCGTGGCTGCGGCGCTGGGCGCCACAGCGGGAATATTGATGCTGGTCGACGTCATGCTTTCGTCGATGCCGGCGCCGTCCTTGTCGGAGCCGTAGATTTCCTGCACGGCCGCGGCCGTCAGTTCTGACGGCGTGCCGTCAAACACCACGCGCCCGCGCGCCATGCCGATGATGCGCTCGCAATAGCTGCGCGCCGTATCGAGCGTGTGCAGGTTGGTGATGACGGTGATGCCTTCGC
>JAIXTO010000197.1 GCA_027483885.1 Rhizobiaceae bacterium | reverse complement strand
GGCCTACGCCGGATGCTTACCCTGTTGGCGCAAAACTGCCCACACCTCCCAGTTGAACAGGTAAGAACCGAAACCCGTTAGACGCCCTTTTTTGCAGCGAACGAGAACGAAAGTGGCCGGTCGCTTCAGACGACCGGCCTACTTTGACGGCACGATTACTGTGCCGCTTCTTCAATGAGGTCTGCGACTGCCTTTGGCTGCGAGACCATCACCACGTGGGAGGCGCCTTCTACGACGACCGTGCGCTTTGAGCCTGCGCGTTCAGCCATGAAGCCAAGCGCCTTGGCAGGAATGTTCTTGTCGCCGTCACCATAAACGAAGTAAGACGGCAGCGCCTTCCAGGCCGGCTTGCCTGACTTTTCCGTCAGTGCCGCCTCGGTGATCGGCCGTTGGCCGGCCGCCATGAGTGCAGCCTCGTCAACGCCCACGTCATGCGCAAACTGGTCGTGGAACTTCTTCTGATCGATGGAGAGATCGGTACCGCCACCGGCAAGCTTGACCGGAGCCGCCAGCGCCTGCCCAAGCGTGCCGCCCGGAAACTTTCCGGCAAGATCGGCAGCCGCCTCTCCTTCATCTGGCGCAAAGGCCGCCACATAGACCAGTGACTTGACGTTATCCTTGCCATTGGCAGCTGTCGTGATCACCTGGCCGCCATAGGAATGGCCGACGAGAACGACAGGCCCTTCGATGCTTGCGACGATGTCGGAGACATAGGCAGCATCGGATGAGACGCTGCGCAACGGATTGGCAGCGGCAACGACACGGTAGCCATCCTTTTGCAGGATGCGGGTAACGCCGTTCCAGCTTGAGGAGTCGGCAAAGGCGCCATGAACGAGAACAACGGTGGGCTTGGCAGGCTGGGCAACCGCGTTACCCGAGAGCAGAGCGCCGGCAACGGCAAGGCTTGCAACAAACTTGGACATGATAGTTCCTTTTCTCAAAGATGAGGTTGATGGGGGAAATGAGGTCGGTTGGCTGGTGAAGCTGCGGATGTTCAGCCGCGGATGAAGGCGAGTACGTCGACGTTGAAACGATCAGCCTCGGTCTCTGCCAGCCCGTGGGAGCCGCCCGGATAGATCTTAAGCGTCGCATCGGCGACAAGTTCCGCAGCAAGGTGTGCCGAGGCGCCGATGGGTACGATCTGGTCGTCATCGCCATGGATGATCAGCGTGGGGCGGTCGATGCTCTTCAGATCCTGCGTATAATCCACCTCGGAGAATTCGCGGATGCAATCATACTGGCCCTTGATGCCGCCCTGCAGGCCAATGCGGCGGAAGTTCTCACGCAAGCCGTCATTGGTGGCGACGCCATCCCGGTTGAAGCCGTAGAAGGGAACCGTGAGATCGAAAAAGAACTGCGAGCGGTTCTTCGCCGTGTTCTCCCGGATGCTGTCAAAAACCTCCATCGGCGTGCCGTTCGGGTTGCCGGCGGTCTTCAGCATCAGCGGCGGCACTGCGCCCACCAGAACCACCTTGGCAACACGCGCCGTGCCGTGGCGGCCGATATAATGCGAGACCTCCCCGCCGCCGGTGGAATGGCCAACCAGGATCAGGTCGGACAGGTCGAGCGCATTGATCAGTTCGGCCAGATCGTCGGCATACTGGTCCATGTGATTGCCGTTGAAGGTCTGATCCGAGCGACCGTGGCTACGGCGATCATGGGCGATCACGCGGAAGCCGTTCTGGCTGAAGAACAGCATCTGCTGGTCCCAGGCGTCCGACGACAGCGGCCAGCCATGCGCAAACAGGATAGGTTGGCCTGTTCCCCAGTCCTTGTAGAAGAGGCGCGTTCCATCGGTGGTGGTGAAAGTCGACATGTCGTTCTCCTGTATTATTGTTTGTGGACGAGTTGTTTGTGTGCGATCTATATGCCTGATGTTTTTCGGCCTGTCAATCGCTTGCAATTGGATCGCGTACAAATTATTTTGCAGAAAAGGAGATCGCCATGACTGACACCCCGGCTGACGCCGATGCACCCCTGTCCGATGTTACCGGCATGCTGTGCTTTTCCCTCTATTCAGCAGGCCATGCATTCACGCAGCTCTACAGACCTTTGCTCGACGACCTGGGCCTCACCTATCCGCAGTACCTCGTGATGGTGACGCTGTGGAACCGTGACGGCCAGAACGTAAAGGAACTTGGTCGGGCTCTGTTTCTCGATTCCAGCACGCTCACGCCGCTGTTGAAGCGACTGGATGCGGCAGGCCTGATCACCAGGACCCGTAACCCCAAAGACGAGCGCGAGGTTCTCATCCATCTGACGGAGACGGGGAAAGCGCTGAAATCCTCCGCCAGCGATGTCATGCGGTGTATCGCGGAAGCCGTCGGATTGGATGCCGAAACCGTCCGAGCGATCAAGGAGTCCGTCGACACCATACGGGACAAGATCAAGTCGTAGCGCCGGAGTGGACACGTGAGGCCGCCCTGTCCACCCCAGGGAGCATTCACTTATCTTGGCCGCGCTCGCTCATCTGAAAAGGCTTCGCAGCGTAGCGGTCGAACCCGACAGCGTGCGGTCGTCAATCAGCGCGCCGGTATCACCTAATCGCGACGTTCCCTTTTTCATTGCGGCTGCGGACCGTCTCTTCACGAAGGCGAGCACATGCCGGCGAGGGCGGGAGCGCCCTGATCCTCTCGAGGGAGGGGCAGTGCTGCGGATCTCTGCATTCCCTTAGAGCGTTTGCGCGCTTTTCTGAATCGGCCTGGATTTCCAAATCAGTTTTGTTCTGATTCATTGATGCTGGCTGGGATGAAGGCCAGCATCAGATGACCGCACCGATATCAATCGATCTTCGTGATCGCGTTGTCGCCGCCGTGTCGAGCGGCGAGAGCATCCGAGCAGTGGCTGCGCGCTTTGAAGTGGCCGCGTCATCCGTTGTGACGTGGTCCCAGCGCCATCGCGCCACCGGATCGGTTTGTCCCGCCAAGATGGGTGGTTATGGACAATCTCGCCAGCCACAAGTCGGCCGCCATCCGAAGCGCGATCAAAGCCGCAGGCGCACGCATCTGGTTCCTGCCACCCTATTTGCCGGACATCAACCCGATCGAACAGGCCTTCTCGAGGATAAAGCACTGGATGCGTCATGCGCAGAAACGGACCATCGACGAGACAGGGCGGCATGTCGGCGCGCTGGTCAAAACAATCAAACCCCACGAATGCGCCAACTATCTCAAAAATGCAGGGTGTGGTTCCGTCAAAAGGTGAAACGTTCTAGGACGTCGCATAGATAGGCGAACATCGCTCCAATCCGTGACCACGCGGCAGAACCCGGCAATCGCGCCATCGATTGTATAAATGCCGGTCGGAAGCGAATTGCGAAGAGCGGTGTCGAAGCGCGCGAATTCAAGGTCTTCGGCCCAATCGGCCTGGGCGCGAAAATGGCCGGTTGAGATTTGCTATGAGGCGCTGCGGCTCGCGCGCGCTTGCGGGCGGGCCTGTGTTCCAGGCCCACCGTTTTTGCCGCGCGAGGTGAATACCAATGCTTTCAGGATCGTCAAACGCCGTTCTTGCCTTTTTCTATGTCGCGCTAAGCGGCTGTCTGTGCTTGGAAATCGGCGAAGCATTCGTCCAGCACCTGCCGGGTGAAGCGGCCGATCGCGGCGTATTCAATCTCCGTCAGGTTGGCAAGCGAGACGCGCGCCGATGTATCCACCACTTCAAAGCCCTTGCCGGGCAAAAGCACCACGCCGGTTTCCGTGGCCAGGCGAAACAGGAAGCTGAGGCCAAGATCGCTCTTGATGAACCAGGCCTTGAAGTCCGGTCCATACAGAGTGCCGCCAATTTCCTGCAGATCGATGAGGGAATAGTAGTTCACGTCATTGATCTGATGATCCGACTTTACGCGCATATGGGCATAGAGCGTCTTGTAACGCTTGCGGATCAGCTCCTTTGCGGCATCCTTGTAGCGATGCTCGCGGTCCATCAGCCCATTGAGCGCAAAAAGAGCCATCTGCAACTGCTGCGGCACCGAAAGCCCGGCCGTGTGGTTCAGGGCCACGGCGCGACTGTCTGCAACCAGACGATCGATGAACAGGACGTCGCGCGGTGTCGTCGTCAGGGAAGAGTAGCGCTTGTCCAGCTTGACTTTCTGGTCTTCCGGAAGCTTTGCCAGTGCTTCGTCGAAAACATTGTCATTGTGAAGCGCCATGGCTCCGAGCCGCCAGCCGGTTGCCCCGAAGAATTTCGAAAATGAATAGACGCACAGCGTGTTGTGCGGGCATTTGGCAAACAGCGACACGAAGTCATCGGCAAAGGTGCCGTAGACATCATCGGTGACGATGAACAGGTCCGGCCGCCTGTCCGCGACCAGTTTCGCCAATTGATCAAGGACCAGATCGGACAGTTTTGACGAAGGCGGGTTGCTCGGATTGACGAGGCAGAAAATCTTCACCGACGGATCGAGAAGTTTTGCAATCTCGGATTCCGGCAACTGCCAGTCGGTCTCTTGGTCCATGCGGATGTCGACAATTTCCATGCCATATTCCGCAAGCACCGGGATTTCGAGATAAGGCGAGAAAATCGGCGTGGCGATGGCGATCTTGTCGCCGGGCTTTACCAGGCCGTTGATGCGCAATGTTTGAAAGATATAGGTCATTGCGGCGGTGCCGCCTTCGGTGGCGAAAACCGAAAAATCACCGGCGCGCGGTTCCTCGCCAAACATTTCCTGGGCGAGGTAGGCTTTGACGATTTCCTGCGTGTGCATGAGAATGCGCGGCGGCGTGGGATAATTGCAGCCGAGGAAGGCAGACACCATTTCCATGAGGAAGGCATCCTGCTTGAGACCCAGCTGATCCTTCACATAAGACAGGGCCGCGCGCAGGAAGCGTACACCATCGGTGGTGCGGTGGTGATTGGCATAGGCATCGAAGCGCTGCACAATGCCTTCGCGTTCCGGCAGGCCGCCAAAACCGCTGTCCAGGTAGGAATAGGATCTCTCGGATTCGCGCATGGCGAAATCGCCAAGGCTTAAGAATGCCCATCGCGGCAAGGTTGCCAGAAAGTTGGGATTGCCCCGTCCGGCATTCAGCATCAGCCTTTGCGCATCGGATGATGCGATGGCGATCAACTGGTCCTTCAGTTCAAACGGGCTGAGTTTGGAAAATTTCTGATAATCTTGATTTTGCACAATAGACCTCGTGATGAATTAAGGGCTGACATTCTTGGTGACGAGACCGACGATGACCGGCCCCCAAAGGGTGAGGAAGACATTGGCCACGGCATAGGTGACCGTGAACGAGACGACCGGTGTGGCGTTTCCCGCCTTTGACAGAAGCGCTGCAAAGGCGGGATTGGCGCTGCGTCCGCCTGCCACGCAGGCCAGCGCTTCAATGGGGTTCTGGATGCGCAGGACATAATAGGAAAAGAAAAAGCCGATCACCTGCGGTACGAGCGTGACCGCGACCCCGAGCAGCAGGATGGTAAAGCCATATTGCTGGATGGCGACCAGCGCCTGCGGCCCGGCTGAAATGCCGACAATGCCGACAAAGACTGCCAGTCCAAAATCCCTCAAGAAATTGGATGCCCCGACTGGCACTGCCGAAAAATGGGGATGGACGCTGCGGAGCCAACCAAAGAACAGGCCGGAAAGCAGGCAACCGCCGCCATTGCCGATGGAAATCGGAATGCCCCAGATCCTGAACTCAATCATGCCGATCAGGATACCGGCGAACATGCCGATGCCGAAGAAGACGAAATCCGTGACGGCAGCCGCAGTAATCTTGTAGCCGATCTTCGACTGCACGCGGTCCAGATCGGCAGAACTGCCGGTGAAGTGCATTTCGTCGCCGCTTTTCAGCTCCAGTTTCGGCAGGATGGGCAGGTTGAGACCCATCCGCTTGACCGAGGTGAGAAAGACGCCGCGCCGGGTCTCGATGTTGACGTGGTCGTGAATCTCGCCGATCTGCCGGCCGCTGAGGGCGCGGTTGGTCAAGATCAGCTCGCGGCTTTCCTCGGCCAGCACCAGTCCCGCAGGGGCGACGACTTCAGGCCCGAGCAGGGAGGAAGCGGATTTGATCACCTGCGTCGTCCCGGTGATCGCCACCTGGTCGCCGGCCTGAATGAGGGTTGTGGCGGTGAGGTCCACTGCCTTGCCAGCGCGGAAGACGGCTTCGACGGCGGCATCCGACAAAAGCGTGTCGATTTCCAAGGTCGTCTTGCCGGCGCAAGTGCTGTCGGCTGAAATCTCGAACATCCGTGTGTCGATGGCGCGTATGGCGTTGAACTGGCCCGGATCCAGTTCGGCCTGGCCGCCCGACAGCGTCTTGGCCAGTTTCACGGCCTCGGCGCGAATGTTCCACTTCATGATCATCGGCAGGAACCAGGTGACCATGATGATCGGGCCCAGCGAGCCGAAAATATAGCAAATCGCATAACCAACAGCGACATTGGTCTGCATCATCTTGGTGATTTCGGGTGAAAGGCCAAGCTTGCCGATGGCGTCTCCGGCTGTCCCGATAATGGCTGACTGGGTCAATCCACCAGCCGCCAGACCTGCTGCCATTCCCCGGTCGAGATCAAAGGCCCATGCTGCGGTCAAGACGCAGAGAAGGCCGCTCAGGCACATGACGAATGCCGATATCAACTGGTTCAAGGAGCGCCGGTTGAGCGCATGGAAGAATTGCGGCCCGCCTTGATAACCGACGGCATAAATAAACAGGGCGAAGAATATGCCCTTGATGCCATTGTCGATGGTGATGCCGAATTGTCCGATCAGGACGCCAACGAGCAATGTGCCGGCAATACCGCCGAGGACGAAACTGCCTATTTTCAGTTTACCGGCAAAATAGCCGAGCGCTATGGTCAAGAAGAGCGCGAGCAGCGGCTCTCTCGTAATGAGATCGTAGACGAATTGCATGGTTGAATTTCCAAGTCAGCTTGCGCAGTTGGGTTTCAAAGAGCTTGGCACTGGCAAACATTTGCCGGTCAAAGCGACAGCCACCATGGCCGGCTCTCGTGATCCACACCGTATGGAGAGAGATACCGGCGCGGTAGCGTCGGAAACTACTCAGGCCGACTGCCTGCGCAGCGCGGACCATCCACCCCATCAGCCCCCCGATTATGAAATTTTCGATCACTTGCGGCAGCAGGCGACGAAATGCGGTCCGTATGGGCAGCGTGGGGAGATTGAGAATAGGCTTGCAAGCTGCCCAAAGTGGCAGGAAAGCCGCGTGTTATTTGCCTCCCGAATGGGCGATTTCCACGATGTTATCGCAGGTCTTCTCGATCAGGGCCTTATCGTGGCTTACGAAGAGGACAGCACAGCTCCGCTCCCGCGCAAGTTCGACGAGCAAAGCAACGGTCTCCTGTTGCGTGATCGGATCGAGCCTCGACGTCGGCTCGTCCGCGAACAGGAAGACCGGGTCGAGGAGCATCGCTCGAGCGATGGAGAAACGCTGAAGCTCGCCGCCGGACACTTCGGCGGGCAACCGGCCGAGCAGGTCCTTGGAAAGCCCCAGCCGCTTCATCAGCGGCGGCAGGCTGATATTGTCCAGACTATGGCGCCGGATCAGGTCGGAGAGGTTTTGACCGATGGTGATCCGGGCCGGAAATGCCGACGGCGGATCCTGGTAGATCTTCTGGAAGCGGTGGCGCTCGGCTCCCGGCAAGCGCGTGATTGTACCTTCATCCGGTTTGATCAGGCCGAGCAGGATGTCGCCCAGAGAACTCTTTCCAGAGCCGCTAGCTCCGCTGAGGCCTATGATCTCGCCGCGCCGCACCCGCAGGCTCTGCCCTGAAAACAACAGCCTGCCGCCGCGGGCCTTCGATACCCCCTCAGCGACCAGAATATGCTCGCCCTGCTGTTCGTGTGTGGTTGGCGCTATCCAGTTTGCGGGATCGGCCGCAATCAGCCTCTTCGTGTAGGCGTGTGAAGGGTTCGTGAGCACGGTCCCGGCATCGCCCCTTTCAATCACCCTGCCCTGCAGAACCACGGCTATGTCGCCGCCCATCTGTTTGGCCAGCGCAAGATCGTGGGTGATGACGAGCACGGAACCACCGGCCTCGACCTCTTTCATCAAGAGGGCGATGACATCGTTGCGGCGAGTGGCGTCCAGACCCTTTGTCGGCTCGTCGGCGATGACGATGCGGGCGCCCCCGGCGCGGGCAGCGGCAAATGCAACCCGTTGCGCCATACCCCCGGAGAGTTCCCCCGGCAGTTTCCGCTCGGCATCTCCCACACCGAGTGCAACAAGATCCGAACGTGCGGCCAGTCGTGCAGCCTCCGGTTCCAGATCACGGACCAGACGGTGACCTTCGGCCACCTGGTCGAGTGCCCGCATCGTCGGATCAAGCGCGAGCCAAGGCTCCTGGGGCAGAATGCCCAGTGTACGACCCCAAACTGGGCGAAGCGACGTTGGCGCGGTCAGGTCAAAACTCTTGCCGCCCACTTCGGTAAAGCCCGTCGCGCTCAGTCCTGTCGGCAGCAGCCCAGCGACAGCCTGCACAAGCAGGCTTTTGCCCGAACCCGTCTCGCCCAGAATGGTCAGGACCCGCCCTGCTGCCAGATCGAACGACGTCGGCTCCACGAGCTGCGTTTTTCCAGCAAAGACGGCAGCGTCGGTGACTTTCAAGACAATGTTCATGCCTTTTCCTTCGCGCCGATCAACTGCAGCGCCAGCACCATCAAAAAGATGACCGCTATCGGCTGCAGCAGTGCATGGGGCGCTTCTTCATAATAAGGGAGTAGTTCGATCATCATTGCGCCGAGCTCCGGCGTCGGCGGGCGAACCCCGACGCTGACGAAACCGAGGGCAGCGATTGCCATGATGGCCGATGCGGCGCCATACGATCCCACTGTTACCAGCATCGGTGCCAGTTCCGGCCACAGATGCCGCCTCACGATGTACCATGGGCCGAATCCCAGAAGGCCCGACGCCTCGACGGACGGTGACAGCAGCAGTGGTCGGGCAAGCGCTCTTGTGAGGCGGAAATATTCAACCCAGAGAACAAGTGAGATGCCGAGATAGAGCATCATGGCATTGTCTGGCACGATCGCTGTCAGCATCAGAACCAGCAGCAGCCCCGGAAGCGCCATAAACGCTTCCGAGATACCGCCGATCATCTCGTCCAGGACGCCGCCGCGCCAAGCCGCAGCAATACCAAGAAGGACCCCAGGGACCATGGCGGTCACGACGGACAGGAGCGCAAGCCCGAGGGACAGGCGAAGCGCCGCCGACAGCCGCGCCTGCATGGACCGGCCGAGATGATCGTATCCGAACCAGGCGGACGCACTCGGCCCCTGCAGCGACAGCCTCAAACTCTGCTTCAGAGGGTCGGGGCCGCCTGTGACCAACGGCAGAAATGCGAAGAGAAGCAGGGCCGCCAGGATCGCAAGGCCGATCACCCTACGGACCGGAATGCCGGTAGCGCGGGGCGGCACGTCATCTGTGAATGTCATGAACGGCGTTCCCTCGGGTCGATAACGTGGCTGAGGGCATCGACAAGAGCGTTGAGTGCGACAAACATCAGTCCCATGATCAGCGCAGCACCCTGAATCATCGGTACATCGCGCCCGAAGATCGCATGCACGAGGGCATGTCCTATGCCTGGCCAGGCAAAGAGCGTCTCGACCACGACGACACCCTCGATCAGGTAGACGAATTGCACGCCAAGATAGGTGATGATCGGAACGGCAACATTGCGCAGGCCATGACGCCGAAACACCTGCCACTCACCGAGACCTTTGGTGCGCCCGAAAGCATAGAAGGATGTCTCCGACACCGAGCGCATGGCATCGCGCGCGACGCGGTTGGAGACAGCCGCAAGACCAAGTGCCAGGGTAAGCGCTGGAAGGAAGAGATGTGCGCCATGGTCATGACCAGCAGCCGGGACAAGCTTGAAGGTCAGGCTGAAGATGATGATCAGGCCGAGCCCAACCACAAACTGCGGCAGGGCCCTGACGCTGGTAGAAAGCACGACAAGACCGCGATCGAGAACGCCTCCTGGTCTCAGCCCGGCCAGTATTCCGAGTGGTGGCCCGATCAGGAGGGACAGAACGATCGCCGCGAAAGCGAGTTTGAGAGTATGGCCGAGTTGGCTGGCGATCTCTTCGATGACGGGCAGGCCTGAAATCAGCGATGTGCCGAAATCAAACCGGACAAGATCAAACATCCAGTGGCCGAGCGCCACGAGGGCTGGCTGGTCGATATTGAGCTCTGCCGCAACCTTGGCTGCTGCAGCGCTGTCGACGATGTCATAGCCGTAGCGGCCGGCCGCTATCCGGTAAGCCATATCGCCCGGCAGCGACCGCGTCATCACGAAGGTTAGCAGGCCGACCATAAGCGCGACGAGCGACGCCTGGACAAGTCGGCCGAGAATGACCCGTGTCATTGTGCCCACCGCATCTTGTCGAGGCCGAAGGAGCGCTCGTACGGATCGACGCCGGCACCCTCAAGCTTGAGCGAGACAGCGACAGTCTGCTGGTACCAAGCAATCGGTATGACCGGTAAATCGTTCTGGATCGTGGTCACGGCCTCTCGGCGCAACTGTTCGGCCTCTCCAGCATCGACCGTTTGAGTGAGCTTGGTCAGAACTGCGTCGAAGGACGTGTTCTTCCAGTTCATGGCTCCCCAGTCACCGCCCTGCGGGCCGTAATCCGTGAGCATCGTTCCGATCGGATCGGGCACGAGGGCGAAGTTTCGGGCCATGAGGCCGAGGTCGAGACTGCCGTCCTGGTGTTTTGCGGGTATCTCGCTGGAATTCGTCGAGTTGATCGTGAGCGACACACCAATCTCGGCCATCTGATCCTGCAGGACGGCGGCGATCAGCGGCAGTTCCGGGCGATCCGGGTAAGTCGTGAGCGTCAGGGCAAAGGGTTTGCCATCCTTCTGAAGGATCCCGTCTGCGCCAGGCGTCCAGCCAAGCTGCGCCAGCAATAGTTTTGCTTTTTCCGGATCATAGACGAGCGGGGCCAGATCCTTGTCATGCCAAATGCCGAGGCTTGGCGGGAAGAGCTGCGTGGCGGCGGCGGGATAACGCAGGATGGCCACCGCCAGCCCCTCGCGATCGATTGCAAGGCTCAAAGCTTCGCGTGCCTTCGGCTCCTTCAGGGCGTCCCGACCCATATTGACTTTCAGGAGAACGCTGCGGGGTATCGAAACGGAAAGAAGGTTGACCTTGTTGCTCTTGGCCAGCCTTGTTCGGCTGGCAGGATCAAGGTTGAAGACATAGTCGGCATCACCGCTTTCGGCCATAAGGGCGCGGGTTTCCGCTCGGCTGACGGAAAGGTAGCTTGCCTTTTCAATCTGCGGCTTCTGGCCCCAATAGTCCACATTGCGCTCGACCGCCAGGCTTTGGGGCGGCGCAATGTTAGTCAGCTTGAACGGACCGCTACCGATAATCGTGTTGACATCTGAACCGCTATAGGCCGCCAGCGCGAGGATCTGTGCGCGGCTTTCGGCCAGAAAGGCTAACAACGGAACGAACGAGGAGGTCAGCGTGATCCTGACCCTGTCATTTCCATCCGCTTCGATGGACTGGATCGGTGTCTTTGCGAGCAGGCCCGGCTTGTGACGTGCGATCTCAAGAGCGTTAATAACTGCCTTTGCATCGACCGGCGATCCATCGTGAAACTTCGCACCCGGCTGCAACGTGAAGCTCCACACCTTCCCGTCATCTGAAACGGTCCAGCTCCTGGCAAGAGCGGGCATGGGGCGACCTTCAGCATCCGCCTCCACCAGCGTTTCCACAATCCCCATGCGCAGGAAGATGTCACCGGATGTCGATGGATCCAGCCCCTTGATCTCAAAGGGAGCAACGATGTCCACGACGCCATCATTGGCCGAAAACGCCGGGCTTGCGAGGCAGGTAGCCACGGCGAGAGCAGCGAGGATCGAGCGGGTTCTAATCATCTTTTGTCCATTTACGTTATATCATAACGCCCGTTTAGTTGGCTTGTCGTCTGGTGTCCAGCGGACTGGGAAACGAAATTTGTTGATGAATTCTTGTTGTCGCCCGGAGGGCACAATGACAATCCGCAACGATAGGATTTGGCCTAGCTCCTCATTTCTATCCAGAAAGCCACACGGATATGCCAACTGCAGGAGCGGGTATCGGCCTCATCCAATTTGGGATCGGTTCGCCATGGAAGAGGTGGCGCACCTGTCGCTCGCCGAGCTTTCCACTCGGTTGAAGTCAACACCACCAGGCCAGATCGCACAAACGCCATCGGACGACACCGTCAAGATAAGGCGTCGCCCCCCGTTCGATGGCCTTTGCCAGGGCCGCCTGCTGATCATCGTTCGACAGTGACTTGGGGCCGGGAGCCTTGCCGTCGACCAGCCCATCAGGCCCATTCGCATTGAACCGCATGACCCAGTCCCGCACGATCTGAGGCGTGACATTGCCCAGCCGCGCCGCACCCAAGCGCGAGCCTTCGTCATAGATCAGGGCAAGCGCCAGCAATCGACGCGCCTTCAGACGCATGCCTGCTCTGGCGAGCCAGACGCCGAAAACCTTCAGCGTCAAAATCTGCCCGTCGTTAAATTCCTCTTCGCATCCGACACCTCCGGTTTGCACCGGAGATTCAGATCCATCGCCCTTTGAAAAGCAAAAGGAGTGATGGTCAATGATGAGCCGTATCAGAAGCCTCCGTTCCCCCATCTCATGCGCGCGCCCCTTGGTTGGGGGGCGATGGAAGATCCCAGAATGGCGCCGCTTTCATGGCGGTGCCGTTCGCATCCACAAAGCTAACCGAACGGCGTTTTTCTACCTAAAAGTTTATTCTATATTGACAACACCCGCATAAATCGTATTTTTATACATGAAGGCGATTAGGCGGCCTCGCCTTCTACGAATATACCTCAAATAAACCTCTCGAATATTCAGACTAAATCAAAAACAAAACAAATAATTCATTGATCGTTATTTGTTTTTTCAAATAAATTTTCGCCAAAAAAATAAAAAACACATGGAAAAGATCGGAAAAACAAAAATGACATTAACATGCGATCCGTGGCAAACTACGTTTTTCTTCAATATCAGGGCAAATTTCAAAACAGGTCTAGATGGCGACCCTCCGGAGGTTACCCTCTCTCTGCCGCTTGGCAAGGTTGTACCATCGGCCAGCAAGTTGAAGGACGCGAATGGCACTGCCACCGCGGCGTTGACAGAAGCGCTCCGTTCGGCCATCGACACAGCCCTTTCCACCAGCAACACAAGCGCGCCGCCTCTTCTCGGCAGCGATGACTGGAAGGTCGTTTGGGGACCGCAAGTCTACTGCGTTGCCCCCCAAGCTATCAGCCACCCGAACGGCACCGAATACACCGCGACGTACAACGCGACAAACGCCATGTATGTGGTGCACAGTGCCAGACTGAAGCGCTATATCATCGCGGTCGCCGGAACGGATAACCCTTCGCTTTATGACTGGCTTGTGGAGGATTTCACCACAGACAAGGTCATTTCCTGGGATGGGGCACTCCATGTGTGGAGGGACGGGATCACCACCGTCACGGCAAGTGCCATTGAAAAAGCCGCGTCTGACGCCGCCATCACCGCCGCCGCGGCCCCCGACATCCCCTGCATCTCCTACGGGACGTTCGCCGGGACCACCATCTTGCTCAACATCATCGATACGGTGATTACCAAGAAAACTCTGGTGGATTTTCTCAAGGAGTTGTCGCCACCGGCGGGCACCACCCTAACCTTTACCGGTCATTCCCTGGGAGGGGCGCTGGCTCCAACGTTGGCAATGGCTTGTTTCGCCCCCGGTACCGGCCTGCTGATGAGCAGCGCCTGGAGCAGCCGCGATACCATGGTCTATCCGACCGCCGGGGCGACACCGGGGAACAAACCCTTCGCCGACCTGTTCAATGGCACCGGTTGGGGCGGGGCCGGTGACTATGGCAAACAGCCCTGGCAGGTCTGGAATACCGTTCTCTACAATAGCCTGGATATCGTTCCCCATGCTTGGGGGGACGTTATGCTGCGCCTGATCCCGGACCTATATAATTTATATTACGCCCAATCATTAAAAGACCTCGCTGAGGTTTATGGCCTAATCGCCATCGCACGTAAAATCGCCGAGAAGGGCGAGGCCATCGCTGGAGCCTATACTCCGATCAACAACCGGCCTCTCAACTCGACCAAAAAAATTGTCATCTTGCCCGAGTTTTTCAGTGAGTACACGGTGGGAGGGGCGGTTCGATATCTCACTTTAAAGCAAGCCCTCAGCACGCTCCCCACGTCCACCGAAAAAGGCCAAAAGATCCCGCTGACAACGCAAGCAGCCCTGCAGCACACCATCGCCTATGGCACCTTATTGAATATCCCGAAGAAATTGCTGCCAGGGAGCCAAAACAACTGAAAAATCGACAACAACCCGATCAATGGTAGTGGGCGGTAAGTTCAGATTATCCCCTTCTTTCCGCTTGCGCGTGCGGTGAGTTTTGGGATGCCCCGCATCCGCGCCCATTCTTAATTTCATGACGGGATATCAGAGCATTCCGAGGTGGTCATTCCACCTTTGGGAACAGTTTGGCCGCCGGGATAGGCCATTTCATGCTGTCCGCCCTGCCGACAAATGGAAGGATACGGCGCCATTTCACTCCCGGCACTGTGAAGAACCCTTAAATTCGGAGATGGAGATTTCCATGAGTCATTTCTACCTGGGTTGCGCCTGTTGCACCCTGCCCCACATGCGAACGCTCACCACCGACCTGTGGGCTGCAACCGAAGTCAGCGATCAATTGAATACGGCCCAGCAATCGGTGGACGAGACCCCGTCGTGGGAACAGGCACAAGCGACGATCTTTCATAATGGCGTCATTCACACCCTGGCGGCCGAAGGCGACCAGCGGGTGGAGGCGCTGGGTGTGGCGGGCGGCATCATCATTGCCACTGGTACGTTGCAGACCGTGCGCCAGGCCATGCAGGAACACCATCCATCCGAGATAGATCTCAGCGGTCGCACACTGCTGCCCGGCTTCATCGACCCCCACATGCACATTTTGCCCAGCGCGGTGTTCAAAAGCTGGCTTTCCCTCACTCCGTTCAAGTCGGCACCTCATCAACAGGAACTTGACCCGCAATACAGTTTTCAGCGCATCAGTGAAAAGATTAGCGAGGCCCTGGCACGACCGGAGACACTGCCGAAAGACAAGAACGGTACCCCCTGGGTGCTGGGTTTTGGCGTCGATCCCTCTCTGATGCATCCATGGGAAGATATTACGGCCGACCAGTTGGACGCGCTTGACGCTAAAGTGCCCATCCTGCTGCTGAACGCCTCCGGCCATATCGCTTACCTCAATGGCGCCGCCCTGAAAGCGGCAAACATCGACAAGAATTCTTCCGGAGTGCTGACCGAAGGTGACGTCACCCAAGCGGTCGCGGCCGCGCCGGAACTCTCCATAGAAATCATCCTATCCAACGCGATGAAGGTGTTGAACGATGCCGCCGCCTTGGGCAACACCACACTGTTCGACGCCGGCCTTGGCAACTCCGATCCGAAGAGAGAAATCGGCCTGTTCAAGTCTTTCACGGATCAAGCCCCCGTACGGATCGGCGCGGCGCTGTTCACCCAACCCAATGAAGCGTCGCTGGATCAATGGCTGAGCCAAGAAACGCCGGATGTGAAGAATGACGACATCCAGGATACGCGTTTCAGCATCAAGGCGATCAAGCTGATCGCGGATGGCTCCAACCAAGGCCTGACCGGCTTCCAGAGCGTACCCTATGCCTGCTTCCACGAACACTCCGTGCCTGACGTGCCCGCCACCGGCGTGAGCAACTATCCCAAGACCGACCTTTTCACCCAGATGCTGGAAAAGGCGGTGGATCACGGCTGGCCGGTGCTGGTGCACGCCAACGGCGACAGGGCGGTGGACTATGTGCTGGACGGCTATGAGCGGGTGCTGACGCCGCAGGCCGGCGGCCCCAACGACGAGCAGGCTCACAAACGACGCCAGTTGCGCCTGCGGGTGGAACACGCGTCGCTGTTGAGCGACGACGCCATCGCCAGAATGGCCAAAATGCAATTGAGCCCGAGCTTCCTGATCGGCCACGTTGGCTACTGGGGATACACCTTTCAGCAAACCATTCTGGGCCAAGAACGCGCCCGGTTGCTGGACCGCTGCCAGTCGGCGCTGGAAGCCGGAATGCGCATCAGCCTGCACTCCGACCATTTCGTCACACCGTTGGGTCCGTTGCGCATGATGGAGCAAGCGGTGTATCGCACCATGGAAGCCGCGCCCGGGAAAGAGGCACTCAATCCGGAAGAGCGGCTCAGCCGGATGCAGGCGCTGCGCGCGGTCACCCTTGATGCCGCCTGGCAATGCCACATGGACCATCTGGTCGGCTCGCTGGAACCTGGCAAGCTGGCCGATCTGGTTATCCTGGCACAAGACCCACTGGACGACACCGTGAGTAACCTCCGCGATATCGTGGTTGAAGAAACCTGGCTGGCGGGGGTCACCGCTTACAGAAGAGACGCCACCACCAGGTGATCACGATCCTGTGCGGCGGGGACACAACGGCAAACTCCGCCGAATGAGAGTTCAGTCGCAGGTCATAGTCGCCGTGCTGGAGCAGTTAGTCGTTGTCGTTGGGCATTTGCGCTATCGCGTGGTTCAGTCTGATTGATTCAAGATGTGCGGCGCGTGATAAACGCGAAAATCCCGCAGCGTTTGTGCTACGGGATGTTTGGCATGTTTGGTTGCGGGGGCTCACAACCAACGATTCCTACGCTTGGTTGAGCAGCATATTTCGAAGCTCGCGGCGTAACGATCCACCATGGCGCCTTCGTTGAAGATGAGCTTCGCCACACGGAGGACGCCCTTGACGTTGCGGTCCGCCGGCGCACCTCAGGTAGAATTAATTGCCGACGCCATAGCTCTAGCTGATGGACCCTGCATCGCAAATTGACTGGATCCATATTCCTTCATTCGCAGCCCACCGTTCGTGCTTCAAATTTAAGCGCGGGATACTTTTACCGCCAGCATGATGGAGAGCGACGATTTGCCAATTATGTCCATTGAACACCGGGCTGCCGGAACTTCCACCTTCTGTCGCTGCTTCGTAATGCAAACGACGACAGGGATTGTCGGCGGGCTCGCCTTTAGGAGGCCCATCATGATCAAGCAAGCGGTTATTCTCAAGCGAATAGGAAAGTTCGCCGCCCCCTGGGTACCCGATGATGTAAACTCTCTGCTTTCCGTCTGCCAAAGGTAGTCGCTTGGCAAATGGAAGCGATTTAGCGGGCGGCACGGCACCCTCAAATCTTAAAATCGTGGCGTCCAGCGTACTGACAGTCCACGACCGGATTGAGGAAAATTTATAACTGACGCCCTTTTCGGCACCTTCAAACACAACCTCCCCTTCGTCGCGGTAAAGCGGAGGGCTGTCGTTGGGACGTCGGCTGAGATCGTGGTCCGCAGGATCGTCACTTATGACGTGCGAGTTTGTAAGGAGGCACGGCTCGTCGCCGTATTCGGGAACGACATCACCTCCCCGTACGATGAAAGCCGTTCCTATTCGGTTGTCCGTACCTGCGATCCTTACCGCCCCAACCGACAGCGCGCTCTCGAGACCCTGCTTGTACCATTGGAACGTCCGCGGTCCGTCAGGTCCGAGGATCGCCTCGAGCTGCATAGCCGAGGGGGCAGGCAAGTCTGCCAGCTCCCTCACCTTTTCTGGCACCAGCGTCGCATGATCATAGTCCTTCTTCAGCAGCACGGCGCGTAGCGCCTGGACAATCCCCTCGCCCCGCTCATCGGCTTTTAGATCCCAAACATCTCCAAACTGCCGGATCATACCCGCAACATTTTCTGCGGTGGTTGCTGGATTGCGGACAAACTTGCCAATTTCCCGTTCGGCGGCGCCTAAATCATTGAGCGCAATATAGGCCTCTGCCTTTGAAGCATGAAAATTCAGCCCGCGTCCGGCCTGTGGAACCTGATTAAGGCTCTGCATGACGGAGGTTGCAAGCTGGAGCCGGTCAATCGAGATGGGAACTGGCGCATCAAGTTGGCGTGCCAGCGTCGAAAGAGCGATAAGGTTCAACCCGGCGCGCACCTTGTTTTCCGGACCTGCGTCATAGAGTGCCTTGTATTCATCCATGGCAGAGACGACTGCCTTGCGAGCGATGCCGCCACCACCATCTCTCACGTCAACCAGTAGATCCTTCCACGCGCGCGCTTTGAACTGCTGCGTTAGCTGCTCGAGAGAGCCGTCCTTCGTTGCCCTGTCAAGCGCAGCAAGAGCGGCGGGCACCGTATCGTCGACAAGGCTCTTGATCTGTACGTCGTTGGGCATCAGCTTCGCCAAGTCATTTTTCGCTGCAAACTCGACGATCTCCGAAAAGGTTTTCGAGTGGCGGATCGGGTTACTCTCGGACGCAGCCCGCAAGACAGACTGCAGATCGCGACTGGTGAGCGACCTCAGAAGCGTAAAGGCACTATTGTCCGGGAATGGTTTGATATCTTTCGACATGCTGCGCCAGCCTCAAAGTTCGAGCATCCGCGTGACTTCCTGTCGGAGTGCGTCGGCTTTGAGATACTTCACGATGGAGTGTCTCCACGCGCCGGAGTTCGAGACCTCGATGTCTTTCACCTCCGCCTTGCCCGCGCTCTGAAAGTCGTTGGAAATGAAGGGATCGAAGCCTGCTACCGGATCGAGGCGGTCGAAGACGTTCACCCATCTGCCATCATTTCGTTCTGACGGATAACCGTTCTGCCGCGTCCATCCGGGCTGAAGCTTGTCCTGGATTTCATCCAGGCCAAGCGGGCTTCCGATCGTAATGAGGCCATCGACATGTGCGGATTTCTTGACCCGTTTCAGGCAATCATAAGCGATCACTGTTCCCATGCTGTGACTGATCACGATATGTGGGCCATTGGCTCGGTCGACAGCATTTATAGCACTGACAAACCGTTTGCGGATTTCATCCTGCACCTTGAAGGTCGTTCCGGGTCGCGGGGAAAAACTGGTGTTGAACAGGTAGTGGTGAACATCGCGAAGGAAGGTTTCGAGAAATGCCTTCTTCACTGGCCAAGGAAGGGGAATCCGTTCGTAAGGGAGCCCTTCAAGCCCCCGGTTTGGTGGAATAGCTTCAACGGCTTCCGCGGCTGCCATGGTTCCGCCGAGCTTGAAGGCAAGGCCGGCGATGAAAGATGCTTCCTCATTGGTAGGTGCGATCGGCGAGCGTGTCTCGGCGCTCGCATCAACTTCCTTCGGCGTGAGTGCATCCAGGCTTTCGTAAGCGGCGACGTTTTCATCTGGCGCGGCATAGAGGACGTCAGCCCAATACACCATCGAGGTCGATACGCCTTCACCTGGCAGGTTGATGCCACCACTGCCGCTGCCAAGTGTACGAACCCAAATATCCAGGAGTTCATCTGCCGCAGGCTTATTGGATATACCGTGAATGAACGTAACGTGCGCCATACGAACCCCCAGAGAATGCCATTTACAATTCTTAATTGCGGTATATCAGCACAAATTTCAGCTCTGGGCTACATCGAGACACGTCTTGGCGCTTTATATTTGTATCCGTAGTAATATCGAAAACATCTACCTGGCTAATAAGTAAGGATGAGCTCACGAAGCGCGCCCAGCGCGTCCCTTCATGTGCATTGTGCAAGGTGTCGATTGTGTCGCGCCCGACCTCATCGTCGACGATGTTTGACAGAAGTCGCGGCCGCACGCATGCGATCAGAAGGCGCCGCTGCGGGCACCTCAGGGTACAACTCGTTTCCAGGCAACTGAACCGGTCGCGTCGGTAACGCAGACCAATTTTTGCTGCGTCGAAAACTATATTTGACAATCTTAGGTTTGCATAGATATAACTTAAATATTAGAATTTGACATGGCTCGCGATTGGAGATCCAGTCGCCTCTTGCCATAAGCTTATGTTTGTAATTATTTTTCTAGAGCGATAATGTCCAATGTCAGGCTGACCCAAGTAACTTATGCGGGTGAGGAGGGGCGTTCGTGCAGAAAGTAGTTTCGCGTTGGTCACTTTCGTCCAACGGATGGGCATTCATTTTATCACTTGCAATTCTTAGTGTTTGTGGCGCCGTTCATGCGGCCGACACTTCTCAGGTCGCGGCTTCGAAGAAGCGATATGAAAGGTTGCTCACTCAACGCCCATATATGCTGCAACAGTGCACGGACCTGTCATCGAAGGAATGGCCGGAAATACCGGTCAGACGATGCAAGTATAAACATCTCGGAACCACGGCCGAAGTGTCCCTGATCGTGCCGGATGCGGGCAGGCTGGCGCGATGGACCGTCACCGCTTGCGAGGATGCGAAGGCACGGGAGATTGGAACCTGCATTGCTGCCCTTGAGAATAGGTTATGGGAGGCCTCGAATGCGCAGTTTCCGACGAGCGGCTACGTTATAGAGCCGCGCAGCGTCCTGGGCTACCCGGGCGACAACTCGCCTCGGTGCTTTCTCTTTCGCGACGGTATCGCGATGCGAACAGCGGAGGTAACCACAAGGGCTCCAATCGACGGGGTTTGCATGCCGCAAAGTGCTGAAGCTGCCCCCGCGACCAACGCCTTTCTATTTGCAAGGCTTGCGTCAACGACGCGGGAGGAATTTGCCAAGCTACCCGGCGTGGAATCGGTTGCCGATCTATCGGGCACAAAATACATGGCGGTCATCCGACGAGAATTCATCGCCGCATGGTCTTCTGACCGCAATCGCCTTCTGTCTGCCACTGCGCTTTCAATGAAAATGCACGGGAAATTCGAGTGACGTAAAATAACATCCGGGGGAAAATGGCATGAATATGAAGCCTGCTACCGAGAGCGACGGGGTCGCTCTTGCGCTTGCTGCCAGTTCCAACCCGCTCGGGATCATCGTGGACTTCTTGCCAGTAGGATTTCCAACCCGACCTGGTTCCCAGATACGTCCGACGACCCTGACGATCCACAATACTGACAATTCCGGCCAGGGCGCGGATGCAGCAGCTCATAACCGTTACATTCGCGGAAACGATGCGATACGCAGGAAGGTGTCCTGGCATTTCACCGTCGACGATCGATCCATCTATCAGCACCTTCCCGTCAATGAGATGGGGTGGCACGCCGGACCGGCGAATGCTTCGAGCCTCGGCGTCGAAATCTGCATGCATGCGGGTATAAACGAGACAGTTGCCTACGACCGGGCGGCCCAACTCTGTGCATTTCTCGCGCACCAGTTGGGTATTCCGGTCCCGCAAGGCCTTCGCCAACACCATGACTGGACGGGCAAGAACTGCCCCAGCGTGCTTCGCGGTCGCCCGGACGGCTGGCGCTGGTTTCTCGACAGGGTCCAAAACCATGCACGCGGAACTCGGCGCGCCAGCATGCCAAACGCATTGTTTCTGGCAGCTCCACGATCGATTTTTGAACCGACCGAGGAGGCGGATAGGGTTCAGGCATCGATCGACAAACACTTCGAAGACCACGCTCATAGCTCGAAGCTTCGAGCCAAAGCAATTCCTGCCGACGATCCGATAGCATTCGCGGCATCGACTGCGACCAATTTGTTCTGGCCAGTCGTAACACGCCATTCGCGCGCGATGGAGGTGAACACTTTGTTGGACGGTGGCGGATCCGCCGGAAGCAATTCGTCGCGCCGCTTCCTTGCAGATCGTAACAATCGGCAACGCTTCCATTGCGCGATCGATCTCTATTGCTCGGAAGGCGACGACGTGGTGGCGGTGGAGGATGGGGAAATAGTGAGCTTCTACCACTTCTACGAAAATACTTTTGGTCTCATCGTCAAGAACACTGGCTATGTCGTAAATTACGGCGAGGTGGCGCCCAATTCGCTATCCGCATTGGGTCTTGCAATTGGCGACAAAGTTTCGGCAGGCCAGCGCATTGGCAGAGTGGGCCGCTTAAACATGCTGCATTTCGAGACCTATTCGAGCGGAACCACAAAGAATTATTCATGGCCGCAGAACAAGCCCCGCCCGAGCCGGCTGCGAAACCCGAGCCAATTCTTGCTGGATTTGGCGGCGTACGCCATGCGCTTCGATCCCGACCAGGTCACGACGCGCACGCCCAGCTTGCTGGGGGCTGGAATTGCGACCGTCAGCAGCCCGTCGCTGGCGTTCGCACCATCCTCCATCCCCATAATGGACCAGAAGGATTGGCATCGCTTCGGAAACGGCGCCCGCGAATGGCGCTATGACGAGCGCGGCCTTGATATACGGGAAAATGGTATCATTACAGCTCAACGCTGGGAGACAAGCCTCGCCACGATGAACAAGATTATGAAAGTCATGGGCGCCGAGCTGCTTGCAGTAAGCGAAAAGCACCAAATTCCGCCGGCTCTGCTGCTCATGACGGTAGCAACCGAGACCCATATTTATGCGTCTCACAACTTCACCGGCCCAAAGACGTTTCGGTGGGAAGCGCATGTCGAGAACACCGATGTCGATCCTCCCACGCTCGGGGACTATTCCGCAGGACCGATGCAGACCTTGGCAACAACCGCCCGATGGGTAATTCGGGCAAAGGGCGGCGAGTATGGGTTGAAATATAAACCCTTCACCGTGGCGCCAGTGTTCAAGACAAAACCGGATCCCAAACCATCCGGTCACGCGCTATACGACTATGACGCAAATCTCGACATCGGCGCTGCGGAGGTCCGGATACGTCTAGATAAGAGCGGTCTCGATCCAATCCTCGTTGCAGCGGCTTTTAATGCGGGTGGACACTACAAGTCGCCGCATAGCGCGTGGGGTTTGCGCGCGTATGGCGATCATCTTGACAGAGCGGCAAAATGGTACGGTGATGCCTGCGCGTGCTTGATCGCTCTTGGGGTGACTTGACAGAAGGGGCTGAGACATAGGGCCACGATCGTGTCAAATTCGAATAGCTCCGCCGTTTGTGCTTCTCGGGAAGAGCCCTGGATGCGGGGCGAACATCTTCTCTTTGAGTGCTCACCATGACTGACAATACCCTCCCCGTTGAGCCCGACACTACCGAACACGTCGTGGTCCTTATCCATGGGATACGTGACTGGGGCCTATGGGAGGCTGAAGTCGCGGCCAAACTGGAAGCCAATGGCTTCGTACCCGTCACCATGAGCTATGACCGCGTGGGGCTGTTCAGCTTCCTCGCACCCATTCCGTTCTTTCGTAATCGAGCGATCGCGAAAATTGAAGCGCGGTTCGACGAGGTGCTTCAGGATCATCCCGGAGCGCACATCTCGGTTATCGCGCACAGTTTCGGGACATATGTTTTCGCGCGGCTGCTGCAGCAGATGCACAGACTTAAGGTCCACCGGGTCATCTTCTGCGGGAGCGTGTTGCACAAGGATTTTCCGTTCGAGCAATTCGTGAGCCGTTTTCGGGCCCCGATCCTCAACGATGTCGGCACCCGCGACATCCTCCCGGCGCTGGCTGAGAGCGTGACTTGGGGTTACGGTTCCGTCGGGACGTATGGCTTCATCCGACCGCGGGTTCGTGACCGCTGGCACAACAAAGCCGGTCATGGTTATTTCTTCCGAGAACGCTTTTTCGAGGATTTTTGGCTCCCATTCCTGAAGGAGGGAGATATCAAGCCTGGAGCTATGCCGCCCGAGCTGCCACGGTGGTGGGTTAAGTTCATCTCAATCTTTAAAATCAGATATCTGGTCGCAGCGCTGGTGCTTTTCGGCCTGGCCACACTCGGGTGCGCCCTCTACAACCGCTCCAGCCCCCAGACGGTCGTTCTCGTGGACAGCAGGCTTCTCGACAACATCTACGATGAGCAGACCAAAGCCGAAGGCGGTACCAACAACAACGACATTGCCGACGCGCTGAGAAATGGCTCGATGTCTACCGAGTTCGACCTGAATATCTTTGGTACACTCGTGTATCCGAACTGGGCCGACGATACTCAGGTGCACGCCTTGAAGCCGGACGTAGTGATCCTTCACGTCAATGCCTTCACAGACGCAGCGCAGGGCACCAAAAGCGACGAGCGGATCAGCGAGTTTGTAAAGGGCCTTCAACCGGGCACTGATGTTGTAATTTACAGTCGGGCCTTTGAACGCGGCACTGAGGGGACCTTCAAGAAGATCATGGTCGACAACTTGCGCCTGGACGCAGAGCAAGCCCTCCACCTCCACATTGAAGCTATACAAGAGGGCGTCAAATCATTCCGTAGTGGTCGCAACGCGTTTCACATCAGGGACACAGTTGCCAAAGTTCTACGGCACCGTGGGAACACTCGCGCAGGCACATCCTGGTGCTGCTGGATGTTTGAGTAGGGCGGGGATCCGTGACGAAGTCCTTAGAGCAAACAGCGAACATTATTTTGGTCTTCGTAATCAGAACATGTTCCGCTGCCCGGCATTGTCCCGCCAGTCAGTCCCGTCGATATATCCCTGCGGCACCATGCGTTTAGAGGTTGTGAACTTTCAGCGGCGTGCGCGCCTTTTCAAGAAGTGACTGCAACCGTGTCGCTTGACTTGCCGGCACAGCTATTGCCAAGAGGCGCTGTGCCCGCGACGCAGCGACGTAAATTTTCCTAGCGTCTTCCCGCACTTTGGGAAGGTCAGCGCCCTCCAGCAGATCCAATATTTTACCCGACGTGGTGGTCATGACGACACAAACTGCCGGAAATTCCAGCCCTTTTGCCGAGTGAATAGTGCGTGACGGGCACGACGTCTTTGGAGTTGCAGACAGGCTCTTCGCGAGATCGGCCGTGTTTTTTAGGCGATTATTGATACCGTTTGCCGCAATATACTCATCGGACAGGGCAATGCGGGCGCGGTCGAGCCAGGCCTCCGGCGTTTCTTCTGAGCGAAATTGCAGGAGTTTTGCGAGGGTGATGACTTTCGGGCGCCACCGCCCATCGTCAAGACCTTGATCTTGTATGTATCGATGGTAGTCAGCGCGCGTGTTGATATGGCCCTGCACCCATAGCACGGTCATGTGGAGCCCGATCAACGCCTCTTTAAGGCCGCCTAAGGCGAAGGCGAAATGATAATTCATGGCCGCTGTCGCCAGGCACAGGGTCATGTTGTTCTTCGGCTCAATGTAAGCCTGCCCAATCGCCTTGGCGCCACTTTTCCAGGTCGACGCCAAAACGACCGCGTCGGACAGTGGCAGGGACGCAACCTCAACAAGGGTATTGAACGTCTCGCCGATGGTAGCAGGCACGCCCTTTCCCTTATAGGTAATGATATGCACCGGTGTCATATCATCTTTGTTTTCACCCAAGGCGGCATCGGCAACACCCAAAGGCGCGGAGGGCCGCAGGGCACTGATCGCATTGCAAATGGCAGGCGTGGAGCGGAAGTTTCCGGTCATCGTCAGGCTATTTTTTTCGTCGAAACTATCCGAAAAGTCCTTAAACTCACCTGTAACGCCGCCCCGGAACCCGTAGATGGACTGATCCGGATCGCAAATAACTTTTACCGGAATTCCCGCTTTTTGCATGCGCTTGATGATGTTGAGATCGGCCGGATTGCAGTCCTGAGCTTCATCTACAATGACTTCGCGGAAACGAGCCGAGAGCGCAATGCCAATGCGCGCTTCGATGGCGGGATTCGACAAGTGCTGTTCAACACAGCCTCGAACGTCATCAAAATCGACGAGACCATCTTCAAGCGATTTCGCGATTATCTTCTTTGCGATTGTTTCGTACGGCTTGATGTTGCGCTTGGTCGTATCGAACCCCTCATCCGCCGCGGCTGAAGGAATCACGGAGCCGGTTTGGCGATCGAAGCATTCGAGGGTAAGGGCTTGGGGCTCCTTCTGACCGGGCTTCAACTCATACTTGGGCTTTACCCCCCACCCGCCTTTGTCGGGAATTAGTCGCGGTCGCACAGCACATCCCGGCACGCCAAGTGGCGTAATGACGAATTGCCACAAAAAGCTGTCGAATGTTCCCAAGTAGCTGGGAAACAAGGGATGAGGCAAAACCCCATACGCGCTCAGTCTCGTGTGCAACTCGCTGATTGCCGCCTTCGTGAATGACAAAAAAGCGACGCCTCGCTTGTCAACAGGGTCTGAGAACAGGCGTTGAGCGCGAGCCACCATGGTTCGCGTCTTGCCGGCACCCGGGCAAGCTCTGACGAAAGCGGGTCCCTCATGCTCGACAATCGCCGCCTGCTCGGTAGTTGGGCTGAATGGTTTGACGGTCATTAGGCCACGACGTGTTCAATGGCAGTGGCAATATAGTCTGGCACCACGAACGCGTCGCCGTCTTCGATGAGGCGGGCTAGGACCTGAGCGAAATCCCCCTTACGCGCGGCGTCAAAAATCTCTGCAATCGCCTTGGCACGGTCGTCACCGGTCAGGGCAACCGCGTCGTCCCATTTCTTTTTGGAGCGTGGATGAAGCCGAAGGTAAGCCTTGCGCATGATCGCGTTATTGCCGGCCTCGATCAGCTCGGACTCAAGGGAATAAGTGCTGTTGACCGCGAACAGGTGATCTTTAGCGCCCAGCCTTTCGGCGAGTTTATCGAGCGACAGTTTGCGGCGCTCGCCGGGCAGCATGCCTTGTGTTGCCACGACCAGACCGGCCTCGGCGTCTTCGTCCGCAGCCTCGTCTTCGCCAGGCTCTTTGTCGTCGGCTCCCTCCTCCTCCTCGTCATTCTCGACGCCACCCTTTTTGGTCCCCTTGTCGCCATCCGTCATCACCACGACTCTATCGGCAATCCGTGCGCCGTTTTGCTTGGAAAGGAGAAGTTCGGCATAGGGCAGGAAGTCGACACCGTCGATAGGGAGAAAGACGGCTGAGCGGAAGAGCCGTAACTTGTCTGCCTGGTCCTTAAGGGTGTGGTGCTGGGCTATCGCCGGCAGGATTAGCGCTTCTGCGATACCCTCAACGAGGAACGCGCGGCCGCCGAAGAGCATCGCCGCTTTGGTCACATCGAGATAGCGATCTATTTTTCGCCGAGCAATCGGCTTGAGTTCGATCTTCGACAACGCAATGCAGCGGCTGGAGCGCCGAAGCGCGGCTGCGGTTAGGGCGATCTCGATTGCTTTCGCCCCGACATCCGGTGCGTCGATCGCTTCCTCGGTTAAGGCCTGTTCGATCACCGCTTGGTCGGCGGCGGCCGGATCGACGGGGGGCGGCGCTTCTTCGGCCATAGACGCTTCCGTTACGGTCTTGAAAACAAACAGTTTTTCGTTAGTGACCCAAGCAGATAGGTTCGGAGAGTGAGTGGCGACAATGACCTGTAGCTCTCCTGCGGGAGCATGGTCCGCCGGCAAATCACCCCGGGATTGCCCCGCCTGATCCTTCAAGAAACCGAGCACAGCCGCCTGGAGTTGTGGATGAAGGTGCGCCTCGGGCTCTTCGACCAAAAACAAGGTTAGATCGGCCGACCGGACTTTCTCCAGTTCGACCGCGATGGTTGCCATGAACAAGAGGTTGGCATAGCCGTGTCCGGAATATCTCAAATCTTCTGGAATAACGCCGTGGTCAGCAAGTCGAAAACGGAGGTCGCGCGCGATATCAATGAGGGCTTCGTCTGTTGAGAAACCTAACGAGGCAGCTTGGCGTCGGACGCCCGCAGTCAGAGCGCCCAAGCTGCGATCAACGGCGCTATCGACGCGGGCCAAAACCTCGTGTTTGCTCGCCCTGGCAAGTTTCTCGGCGAGCTCCTTCGGAGTCGTGCCATCAAGGAAGTGATTCAACAATGCCATAATACGCGTGGGATTGCCTGATGCCAAAGACCGTTTGGCATCCCGCAGGGGTGGTAAGTAGACATGACGGATCATTTCATGGCTGCCTGGCTCCGGCAGGTTTCCAATGCGACCCGCCCATAATTGCGGTTTGGCTCCCATTCGGCCACAATCGAACTTGATCCCAAAGGTGGCTCGCTGAAGTGTGTCGCAGCGGACAACAGCCGACCTTGCTGTCCAGCAGAGAGGTCGGAAAATGTGCCCTCAAGTTCGAACATCCGCGAGACGCTCTGAAACCGGGCGTCGGTCGGTTCGCAATAGATTTCGCGTCGCCCACCAAGCGGCACTGTGAGAAGGCGAATGGCGTCGATCGCGTTGCTTTTGCCGCCGTTATTCTCTCCAACAAAGACCGTGAGATCCTTCTGTAGATGAATAACGCCATCTTCAAACGAGCGGAAATTTTTGAGTTTTATGGTCTCGAGATACATCATGTCCCCTCCGTATGTCGACCATAGAGCATTCCGCGATTCTGCTCGATAAGGTTGTGGCAAAAAATACATGAATGCTGTGGGGTAGCCTTCGAAAGCTGGAGGTGGCGTCCGATGTTTTGACGAAACTAAAAAGCTATGCCCAAAGTCAACACGAACCTTAATCCAGTGCGATGTCTACTTTGGCGCATTCCGGCCAACGGCGTGCTCCACCTCGACAACAGTCCAGTCGGCATCCGGTCGGTTTGACCTGGTCTTCGACGGCGGCCTGCGTCATACCTGTCACGTGGTGTGGCAGTCGTTGACCCAGGGTGGGGTGGCTCTTGATCGCTAGATTCCCCCCGCGACAGCGGTTATCCTGCCGACACTTGTCTTGCCGCTTTGGTTCACAGGGCATACGCGCCATAAACTCGGAAATCACCGCTATACGTTCCGCCGCCCGCGCCGTGATCGTCACTTTTGGCGCCCCATAAAACGAACTCGGTGCGCGGGAGGGCGTCCGCGGCTGGGTGTTGGATGTACGTGATCGGCAATTCGTCTCTGTTAAAAACGTGGATTGTTTATGAATTTTAGGGAGCGGTTGTGGCGGTTGATTTACGGTATAGAAAGGTGTGATGATCAACCTAAAGTACATAACTCCAACTGCTCAATAGGATGATCGTGTTTATTTCAGAATACATTGGGAAAGCGCTCCGTGCTGCGAGCACTTGGAAGGAGCGAGCACGCTGCCAATTTTTCCACTTCATCGGCGCAGATGAAGATGATCTGGATGCAACCCATGGCGACGATAATCCAGATAAAGCGAGAGATCGGCGCAGCAAAGACGGGCTATTTTGGCTTTTCGCAATTGCCGTAATAGGTGCGGCCGTAGTGTTTGTCATTGCAGTGGTAATTGCCATCCTGGGGTATAAAGCCGGTGAATTCGGTGACTTCTTCGGCGGCACACTTAATCCATTCCTAACGTTTCTCACCTTCATGGGGCTTTTGATCACCATCGTGCTGCAGCAGTCGGAGCTCAGGGAAACCAGACGGGAGCTGAAACGATCCGCGACTGCGCTAGAAAGCCAACTGAAAGGAACGGCCCTTCAGAATTTTGAAGCAACGTTCTTCCAGATGTTGACGTTACATAACACCATTGTGAATTCTCTCGATGTCAAACTGCGAAGTGGGGACGGCACAGCAAGGGGGCGCGATGCGTTCAAGGAGATGTATAGCTCTTTGAACGATCGGTATAAGGAAGCAAAAATACGTAACACGGAGCTCATGGATGACGAACCGAGTGCGGAGATTACAAACCTGAAGAATGCTTGGGCAAGGATGTGGGATGAGCATCAAAGCAATCTCGGCCACTATCTGCGATACTTGTTCAACATCATTAGATTTGTTGATGAGTCGGGTGATGAGCAAATCGGATTCATACCGAACAAAGCCAGATACATGAAGCTCCTTCGAGCGCAGCTCTCCGAGCACGAATTGATGATGCTTTTTTACAATGGTCTGACCGATGATGGACTCAAGTTTCGGCATCTCGCGACAAAATACGAGTTCTACAGAACTATGCCGAACCTCTTCCTAAACGGCGACCATAGGAGGTGGCTCTCGGTCGAGTAAGTGAAAAATACTTCCTGAGAGCGGACTTGGTATAATCGCAAACGCTTGGCACCCCTGTGTTCCATGGCATCGCCCAACCAGGCTGCCTTATGTGCGCCCAAGTTGTACATTGCGACAATAACTCCATGCTGTAGGGTCCGATACCGTGAAGCGCAAAGCGAGACCGTGAAAACAATGCGCGGAATCCTGAGCTCCGATCAAGTACCCGAAGGTCTGCTGCCGAGACTGAGCAGGTCAGTCATCACAGCCCGAATTTGCGGCCATGGAAATTCATCGCCGGGACTGTCTTCTCCCATAGCAAGAACAGCATGCAGCTTTGCGGCAGCACCGGCAACCGTGTGAGCGGGTAGCGCGAACAGGTCATTTAATCGCTCGTCCCGCATCGCAAACGCTTCACGTTCCGCCTGCTTAGCGCGGCTGTATCCCAACCGCTCGTCCCGTTCGTCCCAAGCCGCTTGTAGCTGAGCAAGCACTACCTTCGCACACATCTTTGCATTGACGTTTTCCGGCGCATCGCCAAATCTACGGTCGATCTCCTCCATTGTGAAAGCCGCGACAACGCCTTCCTGATCGGGCAAGGCTATGTCGACATGGGGAAACCCAACAGCCCCGATCAGTGCGGTTTCAAGCCGCTGCTGCTTTCGGCAGAGTTTCTCGACCTGATCATGGGCCGTCCACCACTCCTGCCACAACATCAATGTTGGATCGCCACCGTCGGGCAGGCCGTTTTCAGGATGAAGTGACTCATCGATATTTGCAACCTGCGCCGCGAGCCACGCCGCCGACGTGGAAAGCAATCTGCGTCGCGTGACGACAGGCAAAGTTCTGCTATTGTCGGAATCAGCCATGATCCGAGTTCCTATCAACTTGGTTTATGGTCAGGCTGAGCAATGTGGCCCACACATTGTTCAGCCGTTTAACGAAAAAGTTTACACAGCAGAGGCCAAATGCGCAATCAAAATCACTACAATGTTGTGAAATGAACGAGCTCCAGTGCAGACTAGCGCGCACAGCTTTGGGATGGGGAGTCCGCGATCTGGCTAAAATTGCCAGCCTCTCGACGCAAACAATCTCCCGCTTCGAAAAGGGCGACGAACTGCGCCCCACCACATTAAAGAAATTACGCGAAGTATTTGAAGCTGCAGGCATCGAGTTCATAGACGAGAGCGATGGCAAGGGCGTCGGCGTCCGATTGGCGAAGGCATCCGGCCTGCATGAGGCCCATGAGGCGGAATAGCGACCTCCTCATAGCCCCAGCCCCCGCTTTCTCGCAAAGTTCCAATCAACCCCGCCGCCATCTCTCACTACGCCACTGATGTGCTGGCCGATCCGCTGGTCGAGCGCCGCTTGCCACGGCACAAGCTGGAAGCCGATACCATCATCGAGCATGGCGAAACGCCCGCTGGCGAGGTTGACGCTGCCCTTCAGCGATCCACCGACATATTCCCCAATCTGGCTCGGCGTGTAAGCCAGGCCCCTCTCCGCCGCCATCTGCCGGCCAACGCGTTCGATCTCGGTTCGCTCCAGCCGCTCCAGCAGATCCTTGGGCGCCCGGATGGTGCCATTGTCGAGACGGACGGCCTGCCCCTGATCGACAAGGCTTTGGCGACGGCGGTCCATCGCTTCGGTGACCTCCAGGCCAAAACCTGCTTGCGTGAGTGGCGTGCGGTCGCGGGAGGCAAGCTCCCGATCGAGCCACGTCGCGCCGTCGCTGCCGACCTGTCTGTTGAGATCGAGGGTGGATAGCGTTCGGACGGTAAAATCCTTCGCCCTGTCTCTGGCATCATAGGTCATGCCACGTTCTGGAAGATCACCGGGGATCTTCCAGTGATCGGCGTCGATCCGCTCGACATGACCGGCTCGGCGCAGTGCTTCGAGACGGCGGACATGGGAGCGGATGAAGGCATCGGGATCGCCGCCGATCTTTTCGATCTTTGCTCTCGCCTGCTCAAGATGATCGCTCGGGCGATAGATGCCATCGTTGTTGGCGGCGAGATCACGGATATTGATGTCCGATGCTCTCGGCTCGGCCTTTGACGGGATCGGGTCGAGGGAGACGATGTGGCCGCGCTGGATGTCGTTCAGTCGATAGATGTCCGCTGTCTCGACATAATGGGTGCGTCCGTCCACGCCATCGATGACCAGATGTAGCCGATCGCTCATCTCGTCGCCTGCCAGCCCCTTCGCCAGGACCCGCCCGACAATTGGCTCGGTGATGCTTTTGCCGTGTGCGATGTAATCGCGGGCACCACGCTCATCGGCAAGGCCGTGATCCTCCAGCGCCCGGTGCATGGTCTTGATGATATCGCCGCGCTCGCCAAGGGCACGCAGCGTCTGCTCCGCATCGTCGCGGATCACCCATCGTCCCGTGTCGATCTCATCCGCCAGACCATACCGCTCCAGGCGCTTGGCCCGGTCGATCAGGAGAGATCGGTTGGCCCGGACGATGTAGCTGTCGGAAGCATCAGGACGAAGGTCGATGATCCCCTGTTCCTGGCTCTCCGCGATCAGCATCCTGTCGAGCCGGGTCAGGCGCTCTGCCTCGACCTCATGGCGCAGTTTCGCCGCGACCTCCAACTCGCTCTGCTGGCCCAGTTCCAGCGTCACCAGTGCTTCGGCCCGGTGGCGAACGCCATGGGCGATATAGTCGCCGGCAATGTTGAGGATGCGGCCATCCTCCAGCACGCCCCGGACGATGACATGGGTATGGGGATGGCCGGTATTGTGGTGATCGACGGCAATCCAATCCAGCCGGGTATCCAGATCGCTTTCCATCTGCTTCATGAGATCGCGGGTAAACGATCGCAGGTCGGCCATCTCGGCAGCATCTTCGGGCGCGACAATGAACCGGAACTGATGGCGGTCGTCGCGTCCGCGCTCGACAAACGCCTTGCCGTCGGCTTCGTCCTCGAATGGGGAATAGACCCTGCCCTTCTCACCATCTTTTGTAACTCCGTCGCGTTCCAGATAGCGCAGATGAGCATCAACCGCCTTAGCCGCCGTCGCCCGGAATTTGGAACCACGCGATTGTCCCCGTTGCGGGGCAAGCTTGACCACCCGCGCCTTGACGACGACACGCCGCGAGCGGAACCG